>NZ_CP114910.1:4688307-5000860 GCF_027497395.1 Solwaraspora sp. WMMA2080
ACACGGTGCCCGGCACTGACCGGTTCACACTGGTGGGCGCGTTGCTGGACGCGGCCTTCCCAGAACACGACGCCACGGGGCGGGGCCGCGACGCCGGGGCGACGGGACCAGGCCGGATCGTCGATGCCCAGCAGGCGGCGGTTCGCGCGTTGGTGGACAGCGTGGTCTGGGAAGACGGGCCGATGGTGGCGATGCTGCTCGGCCGGTACGGTCTGCCGTCCGCGCCGGCGTCGCTGCGGGGCTGGCTGGCCGGGGGCCGGTAGCGCTTCGGAAGTTGTCGCCGGCGCGGCGGATCTGGCCTTCGACGGTGTACCTGCCGAGAATGACATCCGGGCAGGTCAGGCGGCATGCTCGTACTCGTGGAGGATGCCACCGAGGCGGTCGCGTCGGTGGATGTTCAGGTGGGCGGGCCGGTCGGGGTCGGTGATTGGTTCGAGTAGCGGGGCGAGTGGTCGGGCGTTGGCGATGCCCTCGGGGTTGGGCAGCCTGTCCCGGGCCGCGCGGATGATCTCGGGGTTGACGACCATGGGCCGGACCCACTGGTCGGCGGCCTGCGCCTTCGTCGCCCACGCCCCCGACGGGCGTCTCACCACCAAACTCGGCGCATTCGAACCGGTCGGCGGGGTACAGGTCCGGGTCTACGACGACGTGCCAGGCGCGGTCGAGGCGTACAACCAGGACGCCGCCCGCTACGTCGACCTGTGGAAGGACACCACACCCGGCACCACCACCGCCGACCTCACCGGCTGGTGGGAAGACAGCGGCCTATCATTCGAAACCGTCCAGGACCTGGACGCGAACAGCACCACCGCCGGCGGTGGCCTCGGAGCCACCCAGATCGACATCACTCACCTCGTCCGCGACGAGAACCTGATCGTGATGGCATACGTGCAAGCGCTGACACCGACCGCAGAGACGGACACGGCGCTCGCACTCCTGCACGACCTCACCGACACGCTGACCGACGAGACAGCCAGACGCCTCGGCCGCTAGCCAGACGCGCCAACCCACCAGACCCACGAGGTACAAGGTTGGAACCACCACCATCGCCTGCCGGGGCCGCAGGCCAGCGACCGAGCCGCACCACGGCCACGAGGTCGCGACCACGTCACCGGTGTCGGGCATCCCGAGCGGCCGTTCGTCGACTGACCCGACCGCGGCCGCCCGCACGGCAACGGCGACCGGTACGCCGTCGACGTGACACTCCCACCCCTTCCCGGAAACAACCACGTTCGACATCTACGGGGGACTGGACAGGGAAGCAACCCGATCACACCCGGATCACCACCATGGACGCAGCCCAGGTCGCGGATGAGTTCACGACAGCAGGAAGACGACGGCCCGTACTTGCGGGACCCCTGGAGTGGCCATCCGCGCTCGACAGGACCCAGGCAGAAGACCGATGCCGGCGGCCCCAGCCCGACGCGCCGCCACCGCGATCGCGCCCACCAGCGCCCGCCGGCCACACGGCCCGACCGACCGATATAGGGGAAGGAGGACCTTTGGCCGCGGTGATGGTGGACTACCACGGCCACCGCGAGCCGTTGCCCGACCCGGGCCGCGCCGCCGAGTTTGTTCGCCGGCCAGGCTGAGTCGATCATGGCCCACGGTGGAACCGGCCAGACCATCTGGATCGGCCCCGTGGACGGGCCAGCTCAGCTGCGGATCGACGTCGACACGCGCGTCAACCGGGCCGCAGTGTGCTGGCTCCCGGACGGCACGCGGGGCATCGAGCGCGAACCCGGCGGCCCGATCACGGTTGTCGAATCGCCCGACTCCGGCCTGGTCACCGTACCCGCCGTCCTGGCCCGGGTCAGTGTCGCCGCCGCCGGCCGCGCCGTCGCCGAGTACACCGCCACGGGCCGCCGGCCCACCTGCCTCACCCGGCGGTCAGAGCACCAACGACCCGGGGTGATGCCGGGCAGGGGTCGGGGCGGCGCGATCGACTCTTGCGGGAGATCGACATGGAGATGGTGCCGCGCCGCCCGACCGCAGCATATCGGCAGGCCGCGTCGAGCACCTCGGGCTCACGGCCGTTCGGGTCCACCAGCCCCGCCCGGTGCGCGGGATTGTGGGCGGTCAGGCCCAGGCCGCACGCCGACGGCCGACCCGTCGCGTACCTGGGTGGGGCGTTCTTCACCACGTGGCGGTTCTTCACCACGGCCGTCGATGGCATCTCTGACCCGAACGCCGCGCCGATCGTCGACGCGCAGGTCGCCAACTGACTCCGCACCCAGCGGCTGGCGTCTCTCCGCGTGAACAAGACGCCCGACGACGAGCGGTACCTGGAGCTGCTGAAGGACCGGGCCAGCGGACAAGGCGCGCGCCAGCGGTGCGGCCGTGATGTCGCCGACCACGACCAACCGCAGCCGGAAGTTGACGAACTTCTACATGAAGCCGCCCGGAACGGCCGGGTTGCACCCGGCGGCGAGCATGGCCACCCGGCCGGCCTTCCCCCGCTCTGCGTACCACACCCTGCAGTCCGGCTGCAGCCGTCGACGCCGACCGTGGTCGTGGGCGTCTTGGGTGTTCGCTGGGTGCTCCCCGCATAGCGGGTCATATCCGGCAAATCTGGCCAGATAAAGGGTGGGCCAATCATCGATTGATTGCTATTTTCCCAGGTCATGTGGTGGGCCGCCTGGGACTCGAACCCAGAACCTAAGGATTAAAAGTCCTCAGCTCTGCCGATTGAGCTAACGGCCCGTCAAGGGCCAACCCTACTCCGCCTGGCCGCGGCTTCTGCATCCGCCCGTCTGCTGCCCGGGTCTGGGGCTGTCGCGGCTGACCGGGGGTGACGCGTCGGGCGATCTGGTGTCCTCAGCCGCGGGTTGGGGTCGTCCGGGGGTTGGTGTGGTCGGAGGCTGGGAGGTGGTGTCGGCGGTTCGGGTCGGTCAGGCGGCCTGTGTGCGTCGGCGGCGGGGAACCAGCGCGGCGGCGGCCTCCGCCTTGTCCCGCTCGACCTAAAGTTCGACGATGACGGAGGTGTAGATGTTGCTGGTGATGGTGATGGTGATGGTGATGGTGATGGTGATGGTGGAGTGGCCGAGGAGTTCCTTGACGTCGGTGAGGTCGGCGCCGGAGGCTTTCAGGTAGGTGGCGGCGCAGTGTCGTAGGTCGTGCAGCCGGACCGGGGGCAGTCCGGCGTCGCGGACGAGGCTGTCGAAGCGTTTGCTGACGGTGTCCGGGTGCCACTTCTCGCCGTCGGGTTGGACGAAGAACCATCCGGTGTCCGGCCAGCTGCCGCCGCTGGCCAACTTCCAGCGGGCGCGGCGGGCGAGGTAGGCGCGCCACGCGGCGGCGGTGAAGCTGTCGAGGGCGAAGGTGCGGTTACCCGCCTCGGACTTGACTTTCTTGTCGACCGCTTCGTAGCCGACGGTGGTGCGTTGCAGGTCGACGGTGACGAGGGCGGCGTCCAGGTCGACGGTGCTGTCCCGCAGGCCGAGTGCCTCACCGCGACGCATGCCTCGGTGCATGATGCCTACGAACACCGGGTAGAGGGCGATGTCGTGGTCCTGGGCGTAGTCGAGGAAGGCTCCGGCCTGTTGCGGGGTCCACACCATGACCGGGCTGGGCTTCTGTCCGGTCTCGCGCCACCGTGCGACGGCTCTGTCCGTCCACACCCGGGGTTTGGGCTGCTTCGCCGGTGTGAGTTCGACGTGCTTGGCCGGGTTGAAGTCGATGAGCCGGTTGTTGGACCGGGCCATCGCGTCGTTGAGTGCCTTGCGCAGGGTGGCGCGGATGCGTTGCATGGTGGACGGGCCGGTGGTGCGTACCGCCGGAGGACAAGCCTGTCCGATTGTCTGTGTAACGCCCTATTCTGTATAACTATCGGGCATCGATGGGGATACGGCCGGGGAAGAAGATGTCCAGGGAGTTGAGGGCCTGCTTCCAGCCGTGGACGCCGGCGCCTTCGACGAGTCGTCCGGGGGCCTGGCGGGCCTGGTTGCGGGGCTTGCCGGCCTCGGCGGCCCGTTGCCGGGCGCGTTTGTCCTCGATATCGGCGATGGCCAGCCAGGTCAGCCTGACCACGGCGTCGTCGGTCGGGAAGTGCCCACGGTTCTTGATCACCTTGCGGATCTGGTAGTTGAACGACTCGATCGCGTTGGTGGTGTAGATGATCCGGCGGACCTCGGGCGGGAACGCCAGGAACGGAGTGAACCGGTCCCACGCCCGCTCCCAGACGGCGACCGCAGCCGGGTAGCGTTTCCCGAGCGGGCTGTCGGCGAAGCCGAGCAGCGCCGTCTCGGCGGCCTCGACCGTGGGTGCGGTGTAGATCTCCTTCAACGCGGTGACCATCGCCCGCCGGTCTTTGTAGGACACGAACCGCGTCGCCGCCCGGATCAGGTGCACGACACAGGTTTGCACGGTGGTGTGCGGCCACACGGCCTCGATCGCCTCGGGCAGCCCGGTCACCCCGTCGCAGCAGGCGATGAGCACATCCCGCACCCCGCGGTTACGCAACTCGGTGCACACCTGCATCCAGAATCTGGCGCCTTCGGTCTGCTGCACCCAGATCCCGAGGACGTGCTTGACCCCGTCCACACCCACACCGACCACGAGGTAGCAGGCCTTGTTGCGCACCTGCCCGCCGTCGCGGACCTTCCCCATCAACGCGTCCACGTAGACGATCGGGTACACCTCGTCCAGGGGCCGGTGCTGCCACGCCTTCACCTCATCCAGAACTTCGTCGGTGATGGTGGAGATGGTGTCCGGGCCGACCTCGGTGCCGTACACCCGGTGCAGGTGATGGGAGATGTCGCGCACCGTCATCCCACCGGCGTACAGGGAGATGACCACATCGGAGAGCCCGCCCAGGCGGCGGGCGTTCTTCGGCAGCGGCACCGGGGTGAACGTGCCCGCCCGGTCCCTCGGCATCCGCACCTCGATCGGCCCGACCTCGGTCCGCACCGTCTTCGCCGTGTGCCCGTTACGCGAGTTTCCCGAACCCTTGCCGCCCGGATCGTGCGCCCGGTAGCCCAGATGCTCGGTCAACTCCGCCCGCAACCCCCGCTCCAGGACGACCCTGACCAGCTCCGACAGGAACCCACCCGGCCCCGTCAACCGCAGCCCGTCGCCCTTGACCTGCGCCAACACCGCATCCATCGCCTGCTCGTCGACCAGGTCCGCGACCGCCTTCCGCGCGGCCTGCTTCGCCGCCTGCTCATCGAGCACCAGGGCGGACAGGGGCAACCTCGGTACGTCCGCGGCGGCCTGTTCCCGCAACCCACCCCACTCGTCGGCCGGGAGGTCCTGCCTCTGCGGGTTGATCATCGACATCGTCATCACACTTGTCCTATCTGTGCCGACCGGCTCCTACCGGCCATAACGGATATTCATCTCAATCCGTTACACAGATCTCTCTACAAGCCCCAAACAAATTGGCCTATTCCGAACAGAAGAAGCATGAAGCCCACGGCGTCAACGTACCTCCAATTCGTACAACGAGTACCCGTAGGTGCCCGACCTGGAGGTGCCGTACATGCGCACATAGCGGGCAACGAGCGACGGCACATCGACGACCAGGCTGCCGCCTGTCCCGTTGCTGGTGCTGAACACCGTCGTCCAGTTCACCCCGTCGCGGGACAACTCCACACGGTAGGCCGACGCGTGAGCGGACTCCCAGGATAGGCGTACCTCGGTAACGACCCAGTTCTCACCGAGATCAACTTTGATCCACTGCGGGTCCTGCCACGCGCTGCTCCACCGGGTGCTCCCGTCGCCGTCGACGGCGAGCTTCGCCGCCCAGTTCGTGCCCTCGATGCTGGATGCGGTTGCCGAGGCGCCGAGGGCCAGATTGCGACCGCCCGAGTTCGTCCGCCCGCTGACCGGCGTGGCCGGGGCGGTCGTCCGGACCGGGGCCGGTGCCGGGGCGGTCGTCCGGACCGGAGCCGGCGGGCCGGCGGTCGTCGGACCCGGTGCCGGTTCTGTCCGGCTGACTGCAACCGTCGACGACGCGATGGCCGGGGTCGACCCGACCGGGGTGATCGGCGGGGTAGCCGATCCGACGCTGTCGGCCCCGGGCGTGGCCGCCAGTGTCGGTGCCAGTGCGGTCGTCACCTGCAGATTCGGCGGGGGTGGCTCGGCCACCGCATCGTCGGCGTCCAGGAGCTGCGTCACAGCACCGCTGGCTAGCGCCACGATCGCGACGAATGCCGCCGCCACGAGACCAGCCCGCACATTCCGCCGGGTGTGCAGTGTGGCCGGCTGCTCGGCGGGTGCCGAAACCCGGAGCGGTACCGTGGGAGCGGACAGCGCCGGCACTGGCACAGGGATCAAGGCCGGGGGCCGGTCGGTGACCGGCTTCTGCCGCGCCGGGCCCGGGGTCACCAGCGCCTCGGGCTTCCCGGCGTCACACTCGGTGATAGCCGCCGCCGGCCCGGACTCGACTTCGTCTGGTTCCCCAGCCTCGACTTCCGCCGGGGCCACCCCGGCGGGGATCACCTCAGCTGTCGGATGAGCCGACTGCTCGGTGACGTCGTCAGCCTCAGAGTCGGCAAGACCGGCGTCATCTGCTCGCTGGTGGATACGGTTGACGAGCGGACCGCCGGATGCCGGACCGGCTCGGTCGCCCGGCGCCTCGACAGGGGCCCATGCCTGTTCGCCGCCCGCGGCGGGCCGAGAGACCGGTGCCGGCCGTTCGAGCAGGGCGCGCGCGACCGGCGGATCCGCAGGCACCGCACGATCTGGTAGGCCGCGCAGGGCGACTGCGTACCGGATGCCGGCCGTGACGTCCGGATGCTCGGCCTGAGGTAGGTCGGCGTACGCCCGCGCCGGATCACTGCGGTGCGCCGCTGGCGAGCGGGATCGCGTATGCCACAGGCCTGCGGTGTCTCCGCCTGAATGGTCGTGGAGCCGGTCAGCAGGCACCATGACCTCGGCACCGAGGTAGTTGGCGAGCAACTGAAGGTTCACCTGGTCGATCTGCTCGACGTCCAGCCTGATCCGGACGCCACTGTGCGCCCATCCCGGCCGTTGCGTCGCGACCGCGGTGGCTACGAACCACACTCCGGCCGGGATGTCGAACAATCGGAACGGTCGGTCGGCGTCCGGGCCCCGACCGACCACGAGTACCGGGTCGGGCATGGGCGTGGTGGTCGGAGGCATTGCGTCCCGGTGATGCACCTCGCCGGCAGCATCCCGCTTGACTCGTAGGTCCAGCGTCGACCGGATACCGAAGTCCGCCGGTCGGCCCGCCCGAGCCGATTCTCCCAGCGGCACCTCGACCAGTGCCGTCAGGTCGTCGTCCGGGAACGGAAACGCGCCGGTGAGCTGAACCGATCTCGGCTCGTCCCGCCCGATCCGCCGGGGCAGGACTGCTGACCAGTCACCGTTGGGCGGGCCGCCGTTGACCACCGCTGCCTGGAGCTGGTCGGACAGCCGTTGGCAGAACTCGCGTGGCACCGGATCAGCCGACAGCAACAGGATCGGCCGCCCGGCCCATCCATCGTGCGTCGCGACGATCTCGCCGAGCTCGCCCGGTCCTACCTCACCGGCCTGGGTCACCACCTGGTCACCGGCAGCGGAGCCAACCAGTACGGAGAACAGCCGCGGATCGGCCCGCCACCACTCGGGCGGTTCAGTTCCGTCGTTGACGAGCACGATGTCGGGCGCGTCGTTACTCGGTGCGAGGCCCAGCCCCAGGTCTCTCGCCACCTTCACCGGGGAGATGACGACCCGCCGACGAGCCGCGGCAGGCAGCCGGGCCAACAGTTCGTGTATCACCGACCGGACGTCGTCACCTGGCGGGTTGCCGGGCACTCCGACGAAGACTTCCAGTCTGCCCGGATTCCACGGCCGGTCACGCACCACCGGACCGTGTCGGCCGGCGAACGGCGGGCGGACCCACAACCCGCACTGTACGGCCTCGACCACCCATCGCTCGTTCCACCGGTAGATGGTGGTCTCGGCCGGAGCGGATCCAGCAGAGGCCAGGCTGGCGAGCGCCTCGACCGGCCCTATCACCCGAGGCACCCCGGACGGCGGGAAGACAATCTGGCGGACGGGTTGCGGCCAGCAGCGTGCCGGTTCGGCGTCGACAGCGATCGCCACCGTCCGGCCAGCCGTGTCCAGCGTCGGCAGACCGGTAGCCATCGTGACGGTGCCGCGCCAGCGGTCACACAGTGTCCGGGTCAGCTCTCGGCAGACCATCGCTCCGGGGCCGTAGGGCACGACGATCAGGCGGGTACGGAGCTCGACCGGGAGGGCGTCGACCACTGCCGCCACCTCGTCCACATCAGGTGTCGGGTGACCGGGGCGCCCGACCAGCAGGACCGGCCGCTCCACATCGACCGGGATGGCGTAGGCCAGATCGTCCGGTCCCGGTGCGGTCGTATCCGGTCGCTGCGGATAGACCCACAGGCCGGCCGGGATCGCGACCCGGGTCAGACCGTGGCTGCCGCCCGCCGAGAGAGAATCTATGGCGGCCTCCCAGGCGGGCGCCGGGTGCCGCCGCCCGGCGGGAACCGGCGCTGCCCCCGGGCGGAACCGTCGGAACCCTTCGACGGCGAACAGTGCAGCACCGGGAACCAGGAGCAGCCTACCGGCCGGGGCCAGCACCTCGGACCCGAGCTGCTCGGCGACCACCGCCGCCGGGGCCGGGCCCGCCACGCCGACTGCGGCTGAGCCGGCGCCGGCGACAGCCAGCATCGCCGAGGTGCGAGGGGGAACCGCGATCGGGAGCGACTCGGCAACCGCTCGCCAGTCCGCCGGTCCGCTGAGCTGTCCAACGACCGTTACAACGCCGGCGACCGGAGGGATCGACCGGGCCAGTTCCGCGATCGTCCCACCCTCGGCATCGCCGACGATGGCGACCGTGTCGCGGAGCCAGCGGAGCGCCGCCGAACCCGATGCCTGTGTTCGGTCCATCTGCATGTCGTCATCTCTGCTTCCGTCGCCGAACCTTGATCGGCCCGCATCGTCCGTGCCCGCCAGCAGGCTTCATCAACATGACGAACCGACCCTGCCCCGAGGTTCACGACCAAACTGTGATCTTGTCGGGCGGGCCGGTACTGCGAACAGCGATCCCGCCTGGCCTGGCCCCACGTCGATCAGCTCACGGCCGACCGCCGGTCAGACTGCCGACGCGGGGCGAGGGATGACGCCGGCGGGTAGGCTGCGGCCTCACCCGCTTGTCACGCCCCCGTAGAGACCGAGCTGGCCCCGAAACACCTGGTCAACGGCTCGCCGGCTGACTACGCAATCGCGTTGTCACTAGCCGTCAGTTCCAGAAGTCATGTGCATGGATGTCCGTACTCCTCTGCGCGCGTCGTCGACACGTCGGTCGTCCTGAGCCGCAGGTTGGGCTCGTCGGGGCGCTGGTGTGGTCGGAGACCGGGCGGGGGGAGATGCTGGGAGGTGCGCGCGAGCGATGCGATCTCCATCAGCGCTTCGACATGTGCGGCGAAGGCCCGCCGTCCGGTAGGCGTAAGCTGCGCCCACGTCCGTCGGCGACCGTTGAGCGTAGCCCTGCGCAGCCTGAGGTAGCCTGCATCCTCCAACTGTTTGATGTGCTTGGACAGTGCCGAGTCGCTGATCCCGAGTGCCTCTCGCAGCACCTGGAACTCGGCCTCGTTCGAGGGGTCAGCAGAGAACAGATGTGCAGGCGGTGGGGTGCGTGGATGACCGGATCGAGGCGGGGCACGGTCACCACGACGTTGTTGTGGACGCGGGGGTGCAGGCGCTCATGACGGTCGTCCCGTGACCCTTCGCCGAGTCGAGTGGCGCAGAAGCTCGAGCACCGTGAAGAGCACCAGACCCGCGATCGCCCCGGGTGCCGACGGGATCCACCACTGCCGGGACGCTGCCTACGTGACCCGCTCACCGCGCAGGTTCTGGCCGTCCTGCACGAGCGACCCGGTCACGACTGGCCCCCTGGACACCCTCGCCGTGACGGTCAACGTCCCCCGTGCCACCCTTGTGCGGCGCTTCGCCCGCCACGTCGGCGAACCACCACTGACCTACCTCACCCGCTGGCACCTCAACGTGGTCGCCCGCGCGCTACGCGACACCATCGTCCACCGGATGGGCTGTACCTCCGAGTTCGCCTTCAACCGCGCCTTCGCCCGCCTCCACGGCCAACCACCCGGCCGCTAACGCCGACCTGCCGCCACGAACTGTTGACCGCCAGACGACAAGATGAGCTGTGGTGGCTCAGCCGATGCGGCCGACACCGCCGAAAAGGTAGACCTCGGGCTCGTCGGACTCCGGGTCGGGGCGCCAGCGTGAGCACGTGACGACGCCGGGTTCCAGCAGGTCCAACCCGCCGAAGAAGCGTTCGAGCTCGATTTTGGTCCTGGCGCGGATCGGCGTGCCGCCGCGTTCGGTGGTTTCCCGCATCACGCGCAGCATCGGCTCGCCGTGGATCTCCGCCGTGGAGTGGGTGAGCACCAGGTAGCTGCCGGCGGGCATCGCCTGCACCAGTTGTGCGACGGAGCCGTACGCCACATCGTCGTCCATGATGTGGTTGACGACGCCGAGGAGCATGAGCCCGATCGGCTGCGAGAAGTCGAGCGTCCGCCGCGCGGACGCGAGGATCGCGTCCGGCTGCCGCAGATCGGCTTCGACGTAGTCGCAACTGCCTTCCGGCGTGCTGGCCAGCAGCGCACGCGCGTGTGCCATGACGAGCGGGTCGTTGTCGATGTAGACCACCCGGCAGCGCGGGTCCAGGGACTGCGCGACCTCGTGGGTGTTGTCCGCTGTGGGCAGCCCGGTGCCGACGTCGAGGAACTGGCGGATGCCGGCGTCCCCGACGAGGAACCTGACCACCCGCTGGAGGAACGCGCGCTCGGACTTGGCTCCGATGGGGATGTCCGGGATGTGGGCGATGACCTCATCGCCGGCGGCCCGGTCTACCGCGAAGTGATCCTTGCCGCCGAGCCAGTAGTTCCATATCCGCGCCGAGTGCGGAACAGCGGTGTCTAGCTTGGAGCCTGAAGGGAGCTCCCAATCCTCGGTCATGGGGTAATTCTTCCGCAACGGCGGGGTGACGACGCAACTGGGGCGGCGGTTCGACGGCCAGGCCGAGCTCCAGTAGGGCACCCCTGGTGGTGAGTGGAGATCCTGTCTAGCAGACCGCGTTGCGGGCCCCTCTCTGTCGTGGTGGGGCCGGCGGGGTGACGACCTTCACATCGCTCGCGGCCAGCGCCTCCCGTAATTCGGCGGGCGGCAGGGTGTCGGTGATCAGGTAGTCCGCGCTGCTTAGCTCGGAGACCTGGGCGAAGAGTCGGCGGCCGAACTTCGAGGAGTCGGCGAGGATGGCCACCCGGCCGGCGCGCGAGATCATCTCCTGCATCATCGCGGCTTCGGTGAGGTTGCTGGTCGTGCGACTGGCCTCCGCATCGACCGCACCGACGCCGATGTCGCCGATGGCGGTGGGTGGCAGCGCCCCGGGCACCAGCAGATTGGTCGTCGCCACGGTGAGGTCGCGGTGCCGGCCCAGGTTGCGGGCGACCGCCAGGGTCGTCGTCCCGCTGCTGATCATGATGGTCGAGCCGTCCTCAACCAACGCCGCGGCCAGTGCCGCGATCTTCTCCTTCTCCTGCAGGCTGAGCCGCTGGTCGACGGCGCGGTCGGTGCGGGGCGGTGACCGCGACGACAGTCGCGTTCGTCGCGGCGTGTGGTGTGGACGACGGTGCGTCGGACCAGTCGGCAAAGTTCGACCGGATCATCGACGAGTTCACCGCGCAGAACCCGAACATCGAGATCGAGTTGCTGAGCGCGCCGTACGCCTCGGCCAAGCAACAGCTGCTCACCGGCGCCGCCTCGAAGACCCTGCCCGACGCACTCGCCCGCAGCACAGGAGAACCGGTCCTCGGGCATGGTGGTCGGCTACTCGTTCCGGGACAACGTGATCGTCCAGGAGATTCCGGTTCTCGCCGGGTTCGCGAACTACACCAAGGTGCTCACCTACCCGGAATCCCTGGCCGGGCCGCAGCCCCGAGCACGGTGACCTTTGCAGACGGGCTCTCTCCTAGCACGGTGACCGCGACCATCGGCTCCGACCTGCCGAACCCGCTGCCACCGGGACGCGCCGGGTATTGACGGAGATCGGTATCTCGAAGTGCACCACCCGGGAGGCGTGCGGGCTGCCGTCGCGGGGGTCGTGCACCACCTCGGCCACGCTCCGCCAGAACGCCTCCGCCCCGGGGACCCCGGTGTCGGTGTGCAGGTAGACCGCCCGGTAGCCGGGGTGCCCGGCGGCGAACGCGACGGCCCGTCGGACCAGTGCGCGGGCCAGCCCGTTGCGGCGGTGTTCCGGGCGTACGTAGACCCGGAACAGCTGGGCGGTGCTCGCCGCCGGGTAGCGGTCGACCAGCCAGCGGGGATGCGGCGGGCTGTTCGGCGCGGCGGCGCGGACGGCGGTGGTGGCGACCACCTCGTCGCCCTTGACCGCGACGAATAGCGCATGCCGCTCAGGCCGTAGGTAGGTGCCGGCGAGGTCGATGACGTCGGCGTGCCACCGCGGCTGATAGCCGTAGCCGAACACCTGGTAGAAGGTGTCGAGCATGACGCTGCGGGCACCGTCGAGGTGCTGCGGCGTGGCGGTACGGATGTCGTACGGACCGATGTTCTGGTCGTTCACGTGGTGCTCATCTCTCCGGTGCTGGACGTGGTTGCGGGTCGCGACAGATGTCGCGGCAGGTCGGGGTCGCGCGGTCGCGGCAGGTCAGGGTCGAGCAGGGCGCGGGTCAGCGGCTGCCGGCCGGCGCGCAGCACGGTGGCGGCGGGACCGTGTTCCACGACCCGGCCGTGGTCGAGCACGGTGACGTGGTCGGCGAGCCGGTCGACCACGTCCGGGTCGTGCGTGATGACCAGCAGCGCGAGCCGGTGGGTGCGGCACACTTCGTCGAGCAGGTCGAGGATCCGGTCCTGGTTGACGCGGTCGAGACCGGACGTGATCTCGTCGCAGACCAGCAGCCGGGGTCGGGCCACCAGGGCGCGGGCCAGAGCGGCGCGTTGCAGCTCACCGCCGGAGAGCCGGTCGGGACGGCGGGCGGCGAGAGCATCGTCGATCCCGACCTGACGCAGCAGGTCGTGGGCGGTCCGCAGCGCCTCGACGGTCGGTTGGCGGTGCAGCCGTACGGCGGGGCGGGCGACCTGGTCGAGCAGGGCGGCGGACGGCTGGAAACTGGCCCGCGGATCCTGGAAGACGTACTGCACGGTGGTGAGGTCGCCCCGCTGCCGGCGGTCGATCGAGCCGGCGAGCCGGCGGCCGTCGAGTTCGATACTGCCGCCGCTCGGTGAGTGCAGGCCGGCCAGGCAGCGGGCGACGGTGGTCTTGCCGCTGCCGGAGCGGCCGACCAGGGCGAGGCGCTGTCCGGGGCCGATGACCATGTCGATGTCGTGCAGGACGGTGCTGCCGTGGTGCGCTGCGGTGAGCCCGGCGACCCGCAGCAGCTGACCGGCACCGCCCGGCGGGTCAGCGGCGGGGGTCCGCGCTGGCCGAGCTGGGGTGTCAGGAAGGACCGCGTCCGGTAAACCGGAGGCGACGACGGTGCCCCGGTCGAGCATGAGGACGCCATCGGCGACCGCCCGTACCAGGTGCAGGTCGTGGGTGAGCAGGACGACCGCGACGCCGGAGCCGGCGAGACGGCGTAGTTCGGCGGCGACGTCGCGGCGGTTGAGGCTGTCCTGCCCGGTGGTCGGTTCGTCGGCGACCAGGACGCGGGCACCGGCCAGCAGGGCGTGCGCGATGACGAGCCGCTGCTGCTGGCCGCCGGAGAGTTGGTGCGGGTAGCGCCGCAGCAGGTCGCGGTCGTCCGGCAGGCCGACCCGGGCCAGTACCGCCCGGACCGCCTGCCGGGTGGCGGCGCGCCGTGTCCGACGCGACGGCGTCGGGGTGTGCCGGCGGGCGATCTCGCGCAGCACCGGGCCGATCCGGCGTACCGGGGTCAGCGCCGCCGCCGGCTGCTGCGGAGTGTAGCCGACGGTGCCGCCGGCCGGCGGTGTCTCTGGGCTGACCGGGCGACCATGGATCTCGACGTCGCCGGTAAGCCGGACGCCGGGTCCGGCTTCGCCGAGCAGCGCCCGCCCGAGCGTGGTCTTGCCGCTGCCGGACGGGCCGACGACGGCGAGGATGTCGCCGGCCGCCACGGTGAACGACACGTCGCGCAGCAGCCGCTGTCCACCGGCGTCGGCGCACAGCCCGTCGACCCGGATCACTTCGTGACCTCCGGCCGGGTGGCCAGCAGCTGATCGGTGACCAGGTTGACCCCGACGGCGAGCGCGACGAGCAGCGCGGCGGGCACCACCACCGCCCACGGCTGCAGGAAGATCCCGGCGCGGTTGCGGTCGACCATGACGGCCCAGTCGGCGGCGTCCGGGGCGACGCCGATGCCCAGGAAACTGGCGGTGGCGACGAGGTAGACGGCGCCGATGAACCGGATCCCGGCGTCGGCCAGCAGGACCCGGCGGATACCCCGGGCGACGTACCCGACCGCCCGCCGCCACCACGTCTCCCGGTAGAGCCGCATCGCTTCCATCGCGGGTCCGTGGGCCAGCGGCAGGGCCGCGGCGCGGGTGATCCGGGCGATCTCCGGCAGGGCGATGACGGCGACGATTACCACCAGCGTCACCGGCCCCTGGGGTGCGGTGGCGGCGAGCAGGATGAGCAGCAGCAGCGACGGGACGGCGAGGAGCAGGTCCAGCGGGCGCATCAGCACCTCGTCGAGCCAGCGCCGGCGGGTGAGCGCGGCGAACAGACCGACGGGTACGCCGATCAGGTAGGCCAGGGCGGTCGCGGCGGCGGCGACCGCGACGACGGACCGGCCGCCGAGCAGGAGCTGCCCGGTGACGTCCCGGCCGACGAAGTCGGTGCCGAGCAGCCCTGCCTGGTCGAACGGCCGGGTCCGGTCCGCGCCGTTGCCGACCAGGGCCAGATCGACCAGGGCCGGACCGGCGAGAGCGAGCAGCAGCGGTACGGCGAGCAGGACGACCCCGGTGACCAGGCGCGGAACCCGGCCGGTCCGCCGAACCCGGCTGATCATCGGAGCCCGGCCGGTCATCGGGCACCTGCCGCACGCGGGGCGAGCCGGAATGCGACCAGGTCGGCGGCCAGGTTGACGACCACGGTGGTGACCGCCACGATCACGCACAGCCCTTGGACGGTGGGGACGTCCCGGGCGGCGACCGCGTCGACCAGGGCGGTACCCAGACCGGGGATGACGAAGACCGCCTCGACGACGATGACGCCGCCGAGCAGCCAGTCGGTGGTGCGGGCGAGTTGCTGCACGACCGGCGCGGCGGCGGTGGGCAGTGCGTGGGCCAGCCACCGGCGACGGGCACCGAGGCCGAGGCGGCGGGCGTGGGCGACGTACTCGGAGCGCAGCGCGTCGACCATGCCGGCGCGGGTCAGCCGGCTGAGTGAGCAGATCGGTCGGGCCAGCAGCACCAGCAGCGGCAGGACCAGCACGGCCGGCTGGGCGAGCAGGTTGGGGCCGGTGCCGACGGCGGTCGGCGGAAACCAGCCCAGCCGTACGCCGAAAACCGCGACCAGCAGGATGGCCAGGGCGAACTCCGGTACCGCGTAGAGACCGACGGCGACGGCGCTGATGGCGCGGTCGAGCCGGCCGCCTTCGCGCCGGGCGGCGAGCATGCCGAGGCCGATCGCGATCGGGACGAGGACGAGCAGCGTCACGGCGGCCAGCAGTACGGTCGCGGCGGCGCTGCCGACGATCATGTCCAGGACCGGCCGTTGGGAGATCAGCGATTCGCCGAAGTCTCCGTGCAGCAGCCCGGTGAGCCAGTCGAGGTACCGCTGCCACGGTGGCTGGTCAAGGTCGAGCTGTTCGCGGATCAGCGCGATCCGCTCCGGGTCGGGCTGGTCACCGGCGATCACCACCGCCGCGTCGCCGGGCAGCGCCTCGGTGAGCACGAACACGATGGTGGTGATGCCGGCGACCTGCCCGACGCCGAGCAGCAGCCGCCGAACCGTGTAGCGGGTCAGGCTCAAGCCAGCCACACCTTGTCGAACCGGGCCCAGTCGAGGGTGTTGGCGGGGGCCTCGGCGGACACGCCGCCGACCCGGGGCGCGGTGGCGACGAGGAAGTCGGCGAAGCCCCACACCAGCAGCCCGCCCTCGGCGTGCAGCATCCGCTGCATCTCGCCGTACGCCTGCCGCCGGCCCGCTTCGTCGGCGGTGGAGACGGCGGTGGCGTAGAGGTCGTCGAACTCGGGCCGCGTCCACTTGGTGGCGTTCGTCGTCGAGGTGCTCAGCAACCGCTGCGAGATGTGGGTCTCGATCGGCATGGCACCGGAGCGGAAGCAGGCCATCACTCCATTGTCGAGCACCTCTCGCCAGTACGTGTCCTTGTTGCGTTGCACCGGTTCGACGTTCAGCCCGACCGCGCGGGCCTGGTCGGCGAAGACACTGGCCGCCTCGACGAACCCGGCGGCCACCGGCGCGGTGTCCAGCGGGATCCGCAGGCCGCTTGCGCCGGCCCGGTCGATGAGCGCCCGGGCCCGGTCGAGGTCGGGTTCGCGCTGGGGGATGTCGCCGGCGTAGTACTGGTAGCCCTTGCCGAACAGGTCGTTGCCGACCTGCCCGGATCCGGACAGGACCGTCTCGACCAGCTGCTGCCGGTCGGTGAGCAGGAACATCGCCTCCCGTAGGTCACGGTTGTCGAACGGGGGCCGGTCCAGCTTCATGGTGAAGCCCTGCAGGCCGCTGTTGGCCATCCGGGTGATGGCGATCCGGTCGTCGGCGGCGTAGCTGCGGGCCGTGGTGGGGCTGATGTCGTGCGCGTAGTCGACCTGCCCGGCGAGCAGGGCGTTGACCCGCGCCGACTCCTCGTTGGCGATCACGTACTCCAGCTCGTCGAGGTGCGCGGCGCCGTCCCAGTAGTCCGGGTACCGGGCCAGCAGCAGCGACGTGCCGGGGGTGAAGCTGCTGAACGTGAACGGCCCGGAGCCGATCGGCCGGTCGAACGACTCGCTGCCCTCCGGCACGATGTACGCGCCGAATGCGGCGAGCACGTTGCCGAACTCGGCGAACGGACGGGTCAGCGCGAACTCGACCGTACGGTCGTCGACGGCCCGGCTGGCCCGCAGATCGATCAGGGACAGGCTGGCCTTGGCGCGGAACGCCCGGTCCGGGTCGGTGATCCGGGCGTAGCTGGCCAGTACGTCGGCGGCCCGCACCGGCCGGCCGTCGTGGAAGGTCGCCTCCCGCAACGGCACCCGCCAGCGGGTGAGGTCGGCGTTGGGCTCCCAACTCAGCGCGAGCCGGGGCTGGATCGACACGTCCGGGCCGTAGTCGGCGAGCTTGTCGAAGATCGCTTTGGCCCGGGACGCCTCGTTGAACAGGTTCGCCAGGTGCGGGTCGAGGTTCTCGGTGGCGCCGCCACCGGCGAACGCGACCCGCAGCCGGCCGCCCCGCTTCGGGGTGCCACCGCCAGCGGCGGCGTCGGTGCCGGCGGGGGTGTCGGCGCCGCAGCCGGCGAGGAGCGCGGCGGTCAGGGCGGCACCGCCGCCGAGCAATGTTCGGCGGCGTAGTCGGGCAACAGTCGACATGTCAGTTCTTCCTTCCAAGGGGTTTCAGCGGGGAGTTCAGGCCGCGTCGTCGCGGCGGCGGGCGACCAGGTGCAGGCGGTCGCCGCGTAGGCCGGTCGCCAGCTCGGCGCCGGGACGCCAGGGCGGTTCGGTACGCGGGCCGGGGGCGTCGAACAGGGCGAGGACGTCGAACCCGGCGCCCTCCAGCAGATGGCGCAGCTCCTGCGGGAAGAGCAGCCGCCATGCGGAATTCTGCACGAGTTCCTGCTCCGCACCCGGCCAGGTCCACATCCGACGGCGGCGCAGCAGCTGCGCCGCGGCGTCGATCCACAAGGTGGTACGGGACGTGTAGGTGACGCCCTGCCAGCGCACCGACCGGATGCTGGGCCCGTCGACCAGGTCGGTGTTGCCGAGGAAGTACGCGCCGTTGCGCATCTCGGCGATGAGCAGCCCGCCGGGGGCCAGCTGCCGTCGGCAGTTGGCCAGCGCGGCGGTCAGGTCGGCGTTGTGGTGGCAGTACAGCAGCGCACTGTCCAGGCAGGTGACCACGTCGAAGCGCAGGTCGAGGTCGAACGTACGCAGGTCACCTTCGACGAACCGGACCCGCTGGTGGCGGCGGCGGGCGTAGGCCAGCATCCGGGTGGACAGGTCCAGCCCGGTGACGTCGAAGCCGGCGTCGGCGAGGTACCCGGCGTCGCGGCCGGTGCCGCAGCCGAGGTCGAGCAGCCGCCGGCCGGGCGGGCCGGGCGCGAACCGGTCGACCAGGTCGGCCACGAACCTGGCCGCCCGGTGCTCCGGGTCGGGAAACTGGGCCTCGTACAGCTGCGGGTTGTCGGTGAGCAGGTTGCCGTCCGACACCACCGGCCCGCCCCCGACCACCGGCCCGCTCACCGGGCCGCCTTTCCGGCGGTGGTCGGCACCGGACGTGGGGCGAGCAGGCCCCGGCGGTGCAGCACCCACACGGCGGCGCCCGAGGCCAGGCCAAGCCCGGCGCAGAGCAGCCAGGCTCCGGCGGGTACGCCCGGTGCCGCACCGTCCGGCTGGCCACCGGTCTGCATGAACCGGCCGACGGCGGTGGTGGCCAGCGCCGCTACGACCCCCGAGGCCAGGTAGAACACCCCGAAGTAGGTGCCGGTCAGCCCGTCGCGGGCGAAGCCGGGCACCAGCTCCAACACGAACGGCTGCGCCATCATCACACCGACCGCCAGCGCCAGCGCGGCGGCCAGCGTCGGCAGTGCCCGCACCGGAGGCGGGCCGGTCACCGGCAGCAGCGGCAGCAGGAAACCGAGGCCGGCCACCGCCATCCCGGCCGCGATGGCCAGCCCACGGCTGCTCCGCTGGCGCAGCCACCCGGTAAGCCGTACCTGCCAGCCGAGAGTGACCACCGTGGACACGACGAAGAGTGCGGCCACCGCCAGCGCGGTGCCGGCCACGGCCTCGGCCTGCACCGGTAGCACCAGGTACAGCTGGGTCTGCAGGGCGAACAGCGCACTCAACGCCACCGTGAACGCCAGGAACCGGCCGTCGGTCAGCGCCTCCCGCCAGTCCCGGCCGACGCTCTGCCCGCTGCGGGTCACCGGGTGCGGTGGCAGCACCAGCAGTTGCGCCAGGGTCAGCGCGGCGAACACCACCGTCGCGCCGATCGCGGCGGCCCGGAAGTCGACCAGCAGCAGCGCGCTGCCGAGCAGCGGCCCGAGCAGCGCACCGGCGCTGGCGAAGACGTTGAACAGGGCGAAAGCCTCGGCCCGGCGCTCGGGGGCGGCCTCGGCGAGGTAGGCGCGTACCGCCGGGTTGAACAGCGCCCCGGCCAGCCCGGTCAGCACCGAGGCGGCCAGCAGTGCGGGCAGCGACCCGCCGACCGCGAACACCGCGAAGCCGACCGCCCGCAGCCCGCAGCCCGCGATGATCACGCCACGTGCGCCGAGCCGGTCGGCGGCCGATCCGCCGACCAGGAACAGTCCCTGCTGGCTCAGGTTGCGTACCCCGAGGACCAGGCCGACCAGGGTGGCCGACAGGCCGATGTCGTCGCGCAGGTAACCGGCCAGGTAGGGCAGCAGCATGTAGAAGCCGACGTTGACCCCGAGCTGGTTGACCACCAGCAGCCGGATCGCCGGTGGAAAACTGGTCAGCGTCGTCCAGGTCGCCTTCACCGCACCGCCTCCGCCACGCCGGATCCGGTCGTCGCCGTCGGCGTCACGCCCAGTCCGGGGGTGTCCGCCAGGCGCAGCACGCCGTCGTGGCCGCCGATCCCGGTCCACGGGTCATCGGCGATCAGCAGGTGCCCGTCCAGGTCGACCCAGCGGGCGAGGCCGGCCAGATGCACGGCCGGTGCGACGCCGAGCGTGCTGGCGACCAGGCAGCCGAGCATGATGTCCAGGCCGCGTTCCCTGGCCGCCTCGACGATCCGGGTGGCGGCGACGATCCCGCCGCACTTGGCCAGCTTGACGTTCACCCCGGCGACCGATCCGGTGAGCCGGTCCAGGTCGGCGAGGCGCTCGGCGTCCTCGTCGGCGACGACCGGGATCGCGGTGCGGGCGGCCACCCGGGCCAGCAGGTCGGGCCGACCCGGCGGGATCGGCTGCTCGACGGCGTCGATCCGGTACGGGGTGAGCGCGTCGAGCCGCCGTACCGCCTGCTCGGCGGACCAGCCGCCGTTGGGGTCGAGCAGCAGCCGGGCCGTCGGCGCCTCGGCGCGTACCGCCGCCACCCGGGCCACGTCGGCGTCGTCACCGGCTTTCACCTTCAGCACCGCGAACCCGGCGGCGACCAGCCGACGCGCGGTCGCCGCCGCGTCCGCGACCGGCACCAGCCCGATCGTGTACGCCGTGGCCACCGGAGTCGGTGCCGGTGCTTGCAGCAGCCGGTGCACCGGCAGCCCCCGGGCCTGGCCGAGCAGGTCGTGCACGGCGGTGTCCAGCGCCGCGAGCACCCCGGCGGGTCCGTCGAACGTGTTCAGCTCGTCGCGCAGCGCCGCCGGATCCGAACAGCCGGCGAGCCGGCCGGTCCAGCCGGCACAGGTACGTTCGATCGCGGCCCGGTCGAGTCCGTAGTAGCCGCTGGTGACGACCTCGCCGTGGCCGGCGAGCCCGTCGTGGGTGACGGTCAGCTGGACCGCTTCGCGGTGCGCCATCACCGACCGGGAGATCCGCAGCGGTTCGCGCAGCACCAGCCGGTACGGGTGCCAGGACAGTTTCATGCCGGCACCCGCTCGTGGCGTACCGGGTCGCCGACCACCCGGCAGCGGCTCCACCGGGTGACCTCCACCGCACCGGGGTGCGGTATCTCGACCGGATGGCCGGGGGTGGGGCCGAGCAGCCCGTGCCGGCCGCACCAGCCGTCGTCGAAGATGGAGTCGAGGTAGCGGTGCGGGCCGTCGGGGAAGACCGCCAGCACCCGGGTGTCCGGCTGGGTGCGGGCCACCCAGGCGGCGACCCTGGCGACCGCGCCGGTGGACCATCCGCCGGTGACGAACGCCGTCCGGGCCAGCCGCCGGCAGGTGTCCACCGCCTCCGCCGGGCCCAGCCAGTGCACCTCGTCGAACGCCGGATAGTCCACGTTGTTCGGGAAGATGCTGCTGCCCAGCCCGCGCATCACCCGCCGTCGGGCCGGCTGGCCGAAGATCGTCGAGCCGATGGTGTCCACGCCGATCAGCCGCAGCTGCGGCCAGTGCCGGCGCAGCGTCCGGGCCAGCCCGGCGCTGTGCCCGCCGGTGCCGACGCTGCAGACCAGCACGTCGACGGTGTCGACCTGGGCGGCGATCTCGTCACCGAGGCTCGCGTACCCGGCGACGTTGTCGGGGTTGTGGTACTGGTCCGGCCAGTACGCGCCGGGCAGCGTCGCCAGCACCTGCGTCAGCCGTTCCCGGCGGGCCTGCTGCCAGCCACCTGTCGGGTGGGGCTGCTCGACCACCTCCAGCCGGGCTCCGTACGCGCGTAGCAGCGCCCGCATCGACGGCTCCAGCTCCCGGTCGACAACCAGCACCACCGGGTGGCCGAGGGCCTGCCCGGCGAAGACCAGCCCGATGCCGAGGGTGCCGCTGGTCGATTCCACCACCGGTGCGCCGTCGCGGAGTTCGCCGCGCCGCCGCGCGCCTACCAGCATCGCCACCGCCGCGCGGGCCTTCATCCCACCCGGCGCGGCGGACTCGACCTTCGCCCAGAAGCCGCCGTGCGGGTGCGGCAGCGGCGCGTCGACGTAGATCAGCGGGGTGTGCCCCACCAGGTTCAGCAGCTGCGGGGCGCTCACCCGGACACCCCGTACCGGTAGAGGGTCGTCGGTCCGCCGTCGAGCCAGAAGAACGGGTACGGCTCGGCCGACACCGCCGTCAGCCCAGCGCCGAGGAACCACGGCAGCACGGCGCTGCCGGTCTGCGCGAACGTCACGAACGGCTTGCCCTCGGCGGCGGCGTGGGTCAGCAGCGGCTCGAAGGTGCCGTTGCCGAGCGTCATCCCCGAGGCGAGGATCGCGTCGCAGCGGTCCAGCAGCGCCGCCGCGTCGGGCAGACACGGCTCGTCCCATTCGGTGTGGCCGCCGGCCAGGTCGCACGGCAGGTACCGCCGGTCGGCGGCGCGGAGCCGGGCCAGCAGCGAGTTCACCACCCCGACGACCAGGACCGGGCCGCCGGTCGGCGGCAGCAGGTCGACCACGGCGGCGGCCCGGGTCTGCGACTTGGCCAGCGAGCTGCCGGCGGGCACGGTGACCACGGTGTCGGCCACCTCGGCGTGTGGCCGCTGCGCCATCAGGTACGCGTCGAGCGCGGCCACCCGCACCGGCAGCAGCGGATGCGCGAGCAGGTCGGCGACCGAGGCGCCGACACAGTCGTAGACGACCTCGTCGGGCAGCGCGCCGGGCTCGACCGCGCAGGAGCCGACCGCCGCGTCGACCCGCAGGCTCAGCACCTGGTTGCGGTAGCCGCGCAGCCGATTCGCGTGCCTCGCGCCCTGCCTGGTCACGAACCCCACACTGACCTGGCAGCGGGTCGGGTCCACGCCGTGCCGTCCGGCCTGTACCGCGTCGATCAGCGCGGCGAGGGACCGGTACGCCGGCGGGGCCGGCGACACGGCCGTCATACCGCCGCTCCGGCCGGCGTGGCGGCGAACCGGTGCCGGTCGGTGCCGTCGTCGTCGACGTACCCGACGCGTACCTGTGCGGCCAGGCCGTCGGCGATGGTCCGCGCGTCGGTCCCGGCCGTGTCGACAACCATGACGTGGCCCAGGTAGTCGTTGTTGCTGCTGCTGTCCCCGGCCCGGTGGCCGGCGGGTTTCACCGACCAGTCGACCACCCGTGGGTCGGTCTGCCAGGCCCCGGTTCCGTCAACCCGGGCGATGACACCGGGGCGCGGCGGCAGTACGAATGCGATCGCCGCGCTGCGTACGCCCGTGTCGGCGGGTGTGAGGTCGGCGGTCTCGCCGAGCGCCAGCTGCGCGTACACCATGGGCAGGTCGATGCCGGTGACCCGGCGCACCAGCTCGGTGATCTGGTTGCCGGCCGGCCGGGGGTTGACCTCGACCACCCGGGGCCCGGCCGGGGTCAGTCGCAGCTCGGTGTGGGCGACCCCGCGGTCCAGCCCGACCGCCGCCAGCGCGGCCACCGCCACCTCACCGGCCCGGCGGGTGGTCGCCGGGTCGAGCACCGCCGGGAACATGTGTCCGGTCTCGACGAACCCCGAGGCGCCGCCGAGGCTCTTGTCGGTCACCCCGACGACCGTCGTGTGTCCGTCCACGGTGACCGTCTCCACGCTCACCTCCGGACCGGACAGCAGCTCCTCCAGCAGCACCGTCGGCACCCGGGGCTGGCGTCTGGCGTTGACCGGGAACCCGGTGAGGGCGTTGAACGCCGCCCGTAGCCCGGCCTCGTCGGCGACTTCGCGCACGTACATGCCGGCGCAGAGGTCGACCGGTTTGACCACCAACGGGAAGCCCAGCTCCCGGGCGGCCTGCGCGACGTCGGACCAGCTCTGCGCGAGCGCGTACCGGGGTTGCGGCACGCCGGCGGCGTCCATCGCCGCCCGGGCGAGGTCCTTGCGGTACGCCCGGCGCACCGCCTCTGGGTCCGCGCCGGGCAGTCCTAGGTGGGCGGCCAGCTGGGCGGCGGTGTCGAGGTAGTAGTCGCAGGAGGTGAGCACGCCGTCGAAGCGCAGCGCCCGGTGCAGCTGTTCCGTGTGCTCCAGCAGTCCGGGCAGCTCGTTGGTCTCGGCGGTCAGTACATTGTGCGCGGCGAGCAACGGATGCGCACCCCCGGCCGGTGCGCTGCGCAGGTAGTGGTGCAGGTCGCGGGTCAGGAAGGAGAACTGGTGACCGGCCTCCAGCACGGCCCTGGGCAGCAGATGCGCCATCGCACCGACCCAGCTCTCCACCAGCAGCACATGCGCCATCGACGCCTCCTCGCTCGGAAACCGGCATGGTGATGGTAACGGTTATCGTTTACTGAGGATAGGCGCACGCTGCCCGGCAGCCGGTCAGCGAGTGCGGCAGCGGCCCCGAGGGCTCACCGCCGCGACTGGTCTGCCTCGGTCCGGGCAGTGGATGTCGGCGGGTGGAAATCGGCCAAGCCCGTGACGAGCAGCAGGTACGCGGTCAGTTCCAGCAGCGTGATGAGCGCCGTGACCGGGTACGGCGTCGACGGCGTGGACCCGATGGCGTAGGCGGCGGACCAGGCCAGCTGGTCGCCCGCGTGCAGGGGCAGCGGCACGGCCCGGATGGCCGCGTCCACATGGGGCAGCGCGGTGACGGCGAGCAGCGCCGCCCCGGCCGAGGCGAGCCACCGGCGGTGCCCGGCCAGCGCCGTGGCGAGCGCCAGCGCGGCCAACCCGAGCCCCAACGGCGGCAGCACCGCCAGGCTCACGGCGATCACCGAGCCGGCCAGGTCCGCTCCGGTCGAATGGTCGCGGTGGTTGATCGCCATGGTCAGCCAGCTGGCGATGATCCGGATCGCCGCGTACCCGGTGATCACCACGGCTGCCAGCGCTGTGGCGACTGCTGGCCGGCGCCGCCGGGGGTGGCGGTGCCACGCCGCGACCAGCACCGCCACTGCGGTCAGCGACGCCCAGCAGAGGGCGAGGCCCGCCTCGACGCCGGCGAATCGGTCGACGCCGGCGGTATCCGGCCGCAGCACCTGCCAGCCGTGGCCCTCGGCGCGGTCACCGGGCATCGTCCGGACGGCGTCCAGCATCAGGACGGCGAGCGCCGCCGGCACCGCCCAACGTGGCGTCGGCAGCCCGCTGGCCACGGCGTAGGCGACGAGCAGGCCGATCGCCAGCACCTCGGCGTAGCGCCAGGCCGGGCTGGCTGTCAAAACGCCAGCGACGTGGATCACGGCGCACCCGCCTGCGGCGGTCAGGAGAACCGGTCCGCGACGCACCGGGCGAATCTAGCTCGCCCCTCTGCCAGCGGTCGGATCGCTTACCAACGCTCCAGGCGGACATCGACGGAGCAGCACCGCTGGCCTTCGCTTGCCGGGCCAGCGGTCGGACGGGTATCAGGCTTCGAACCTGCCGGTCCTGATGTCCTGGACGAAGCCGGTCCACTGGGCCGGGGTGAAGGACAGCACCGGCCCAGCCTGGTCCTTGCTGTCACGCACCTGGGCGGCCTGGTCGACGTACCGTGCCTCCACGCAGGCACCGTTGCCGCCGCTGCGGCTGCTCGTGCGCCACTGGTTGTCGAGTGCCTTCATGGTGTCTCCCTATCCCGGAGGTCCTTGATCATCTCGGCCGATGCTGCGGGTGACAGGGCAGATGCCCGCAGGTCGTCGAAGACCTTGGCGCACCTCTGCACATCCTCACCTTCAGCGTAGAGGTCTCCGGTCAGCCCTTCGATGTAGACCACCCCCGGCCCCTCGTCGAAGCTGAGGATGTGGAAGCTCGACAGCATCGAGGCGTATGCACCCTCCCCGAACGGGATGACCTGAATGATCACGTTCCACCGGTCCTGGGCTTCGAGCAGCGCTGTCAGCTGGTTGGTCATGATCTCCGGTCCGCCGATCCGGCGGTGCAGCACTGCCTCGTCGATGACCGCGACCAGGCGGAGCTTCTCCTCGGTGAGCAGCTTCTGTCGCTCCACGCGGACCGCTACCCGTTCCTCTACGGCCTGCGGTGTGGGCTGCGATGCGTCAGCGACCGTGATCGCACGGGTGTAGTCGACGGTCTGCAGCAGGCCGGGCACCACGAGCGTCTCGAAGTTCTGGATCGTCGTGGCGGCGGACTCCAGTCCGATGTACTGCCGGTACGAGTTCGGCAGGTCTCCGTACTTCGCCCACCAGCCGCGTTGCTTGCCGCTCCGCGCCATCGACAGCAGGGTCTCGCGCAGCTCGGCGTCGGCCACGCCGTACAGGTCCAGTAGGGCGTTCAGCGCCGGACCCTTCAGCCCGACCCTGCCCTGCTCGATGCGGCGCAAGGTGCTTGCCGAGACTTCGATGGTGTCAGCTGCCTTCTCGGTGGTCACGTTGGCTTCCTCGCGTGCTCGGCGGAGCTGCACGCCGAGCTGGAACCGCACGAAGGTCGGGCTCGTCATGCCCACATTCTGCTCCTGACGCCTCGTTCTCGGCCATCCATATTTCGTCAATCCTAGATGGCTGCCAATCCTTGACTCCACAAAAGTGCGCGCGCAAAATGGACGCACGAGCCACATCGCGCAGATGCGAGGGAGCGGGCATGTCTCAACACGTCCCTATCAACCGGGGGCACTGGCCGAAGGAAGCCCAGTGAGCACGCACACTCCGGATCGTCCCCACTGGATGTGTGCGAAGTGCGGACTTCCATGGCCGTGCGACGCGCGCCGTCAGGAGCTCCTCGCCGAGTACACCGGCGCACGGGTGTCGCTGTCGGTCTACATGGCCACGTGCCTGATAGACGCCATGACCGATCTGCCGCTGCACAGGTCCGGGTACCTGTACTGGCGGTTCATTGGGTGGTGGCGCTGATGCTGTGTCGATCCCACAGGAGGGGATGTCGATGATGGAAGTGGGAGCGTTGTTCAGCGCGGCGCTGCTCGGCTTCTGCGCGGGGTTGTGGTCGTTCAAGGTCAAGTCCAGGTGGTGCCCGGACTGCGGGCGTACGACGTACCCGATGGCGGATCGGCCTGGTGAGTAGCCGGCTACTCGCCACACCGGAGCCGAAACCCGGCGACGTGCTGATCATCGGCCGGGAAGCCAGCGTCCAGTTCGCCGATGACCGCGCCATCCGACTCCGGGTCATCGCCGTCGACCGGAAGTGGACCTACGACGGGTGGATCTGGATCACCGGATACGTCATCGACCGCCACGGCAACGCAGCCGAACGGCGGGAGATATTCGTCCAGCGCCACGGACTCTACCGACTACCCCGGCGCACGGAAACCTGACCATCGACCAATTGATCAAGGGAGAGAAATGATCACCGAGATGCTACGTGACTGGTGGCTACGCTGGCTCGACTGGCGCTCCGGCCGGTCCACGGCGTCCAAGCGGCTGCACCACCTGCGACGCGAGTTGCGGCGACAGCGACAGACGGCATCTGCCCGCCACCGCCGATTCGACAGCAACCGGGGACACCACTGGTCCACGCAGGCCACCGAACTCGTCCCGACCCTGCGCCCGTTGATGACCTACGGCCAGCAACTCGGCTACCGGGTCGTCCTGCACGGCTCACCCTGACCGACGCACGCCCCGACACCCACCAAGCCGGGGTCACCTGCCCGCCCGGCCGGGATCACCAAGATCAGTTGAAGGTGAGATACCTTTCAGTCGGCGGGAAAGGTGTCTCACCTTCAACTCGTGGCGTCGGTGCCGGTCAGCCCGGCGGTGCCGGTGGCGTCGGTGATCCTCGAAGCCGGGGAAGAGGGGATCTGTGCCGTCGGCTCCGTACACCTCACTGTCGGACGTCCCCGATGTCGTCCTCGCAGAACTGTCGTGGGCACGCCATGGCGTGATCATGCTGGCCGTCGACGGGCTGTCAATGACGCGGCGCCGGCGGCAGGCTGGCGGACCGCCGAGCTGACCCGGTTGGCCAACGCGTTCCCGAGTACGTCGACGACCGCGTGGCTGACCGCGCCATGACCGGAGTCGGGCCAGCGCGGCACGGCGCAGCCGCCTGCGGCGGTCAGGAGAACCGGTCCGCGGCGCACCGGGCGAATCCAGCCCGACCCCGGCCGAACCCGTCCGCCGGCGGCATCCGTCGACGGTCTCCGACCGTAGGTGATCGGGTCGACCTCTGTGGATATTGACAGAAGTTTGTCAATTAGTAAACTTTCCTTCCTGAGAGCGCTCTCACGACTTGCTCACATCGACCTCTCGGAGGTATGCAGATGAACCGCAAGCTGGGTGCGCTGCTGGGCCTGACCCTGAGCGCCAGCCTGCTCGCCGTACCGCCACCGGCCGCCGCCGCGCCGACCGCCGGCACCTCCGGCCCCGCCACGAGCGCGCCGGCCGCCGCCACCGAGATCGCCGATCCGGCCGACTCCGCCGCAACCGCCGATATGGCCGCGCTGCCCGCCGGCCAGATCGCCGCGCTGCGCCGGGATCTCGACCTCACCCCGGACCAACTGGCCACCCGGCTCGCCGTCGAGGCGGCCGCCGTACCGATCGAACACCGCCTGCGCACCGAACTGGCCGACGCGTACGCCGGCACCTGGGTCGCCGACGACGGCCGTACCGTCGTCGTCGGGGTGACCGACCCGGCGCAGGCCGCCCGGGTCCGCGCAGCCGGTGCCGAGCCCCGGACCGTCACCCGCAGCCTCGCCGAGCTGGACCGGCTCGCCGCCGGACTCGACCGACAGGCCGCCAGCGCCGACACCGCCGTGCACTCCTGGTACGTCGACCCGGTCACCAACACGGTGACCATCGAGGCCGCCGACGTCGCGGCGGCGGCCGGCTTCGCCCGCGCCGCCGGGCTGCCCACCGCCGCCACATCGGTGGTACGCAGCGACGACGCCTACCGCCCGGTGTACGACATTCGGGGCGGCGACCAGTACGTGATCAACGACAGTGTGCTCTGCTCGGTCGGCTTCGCCGTCGCCGGTGGATTCGTCACCGCCGGCCACTGTGGCGGCGTCGGGGCCTCCACCGCCGGCAGCGGGGTCGCGCAGGGCACCTTCCGGGGGTCGTCGTTCCCCGGCGACGACCTGGCCTGGGTGCAGACCAACGCCAACTGGGTGCCCCGGCCCTGGGTGAACAACTACGGCGGCGGCACGGTCAACGTCACCGGCTCCCAGGAGGCGGCGGTCGGGGCCGCCGTCTGCCGGTCCGGCCGGACCACCGGCTGGCGGTGCGGCACCATCACCGCCAAGAATGTCACCGTCAACTACTCAGGCCAGCTCGTCTACGGACTGGTCTCCAGCAGCGCCTGTGCGCAGCCCGGTGACTCCGGCGGCTCGTTCCTCGCCGGCACCCAGGCGCAGGGCGTCACCTCCGGCGCCGGCGGCAACTGCAGCTCCGGCGGCACCACCGTCTACCAGCCGGTCAACGAGATCCTTTCCCGCTACGGGCTGTCGTTGACCACCACCGGCGGCGGTTCGACCAGCCGGATCATCGGGCTCGCCGACAAGTGCATCGACGTACCGAACTCCAACGGAGTCGACGGCCAGTACCTGCAGCTGTACCGGTGCAACGGCACCAACGCGCAGAACTGGACCTTCTCCGGCGACGGCACCATCCGGGCGCTGGGCCTGTGCATGGACGTCGCCTGGGGCTCGACCGCCAACGGCGCCGTGGTGCAGCTCGCGAACTGCAGTGGCAACCCGGCCCAGCAGTGGGTGCTCTCCGGCGCCGGTGACCTGGTAAACCCGCAGGCCAACAAGTGCGTCGACGTGGTCGACTGGAACACCGCCGACGGTGCCCGCCTGATCATCTACGAGTGCCACGGCGGCGCCAACCAGAAGTGGCGGCGCGGCTGACCGACCGAACCGCGGTGCTGATACCGGCGGCACCAGGTGCCCGTGATGCCGCCGGCATCACGGGCACCCTTCGTCGACAGGGCAGCCGGGTCGATCGTCCGAGTAGGCCGCAGATGTATCAGGATGAGGCGGAACCACGAGATGGGAAAGGGAATGGGGCGGTCAACCGAGACGCGGGGCGATCAGGTCGTCGATCGCGAGGTCCATCCGGGTGTACGGAACCGGGATGCGCTCACCGTGCCGGTACTCGACCCGCGTGCGGTACCCGGTTGCGACAGGACCGGTGTGTTCGTAGATCGCCTCCTGGGTGACCACCCAGTACACGGGGTAACCGGCCTGACCGTAGAGCCTGGCCTTGACGTTGAGGTCCTGGATCGCGGTCTCGTCGGCGACCTCGACCACGAGCAGCACGTCGGCGGCGTCCCAGACCGACAGCCGGGTCCCGACGGACCCGATCGGATCCGCGTCGGCTCGACGCACCCAGCAGTCCGGGTCGGGAAGCGACTCCCCGGTCGGCAGGGTCGCAGTCGTCACCCGCACCCCGGATCGTGGCAGCAGCGCCAGCAGTTGACCGACGGTGTCGCCGTGCCACGAACCGATCACCACTGGCCAGATCTCTCCTTCGACGAGCTCGACCCGGCGGTCGAAGGCACCCGCTTCAAAGGCGCGCACGAACTCGCTCCGACTCCATCGGTAGGCGAGTACGGGCTGGTTCATGGTTTCGAGCCTACCAACCAGTTCGTCCGCCCCGAGGCGGTCGGAAGGCTGCGGCGGCTTATGTTGGCAGGCGGGTGCGGTGCGCACTCGCGGCGGCCGATCACGGACACGTCGCCTACCTGCACGACGGCCGGCCGGTGTGAGCGCACCGGGCGGGAGAGAGGATCGAGACGTGGGGATCTACGACATTCCGCTCACCACCCTGGCCGGGCAGCCCGGCTCGTTGGGGGACTACGCCGGCAAGGCACTGTTGGTGGTCAACGTGGCGTCGAAGTGCGGGCTGACCCCGCAGTACGCCGGCCTGGAACAGCTGCACGAGCGGTACGCCGACCGGGGCTTCTCGGTGGTCGGCTTCCCGTGCAACCAGTTCGGTGGCCAGGAGCCGGGCAGCGCCGAGGAGATCCAGGAGTTCTGCTCGGCGACGTACGGCGTGACGTTCCCGATGTTCGCCAAGATCGAGGTCAACGGGCCCGGCCGGCACCCGGTCTACGCCGAGCTGACTGAAACCGCCGACGCCGACGGCACGGCCGGTGACATCCAGTGGAATTTCGAGAAGTTCCTGATCGCGCCGGACGGCCGGGTGGTCGGCCGGTTCCGGCCCCGGGTCGAGCCGACCGACGACGCGGTGGTCGCCGCGATCGAGGCACAACTGCCCGGCTAGGGCAGGACTGCCGCGTTGTACCGGCCGGCCCTGGGCTGGGGTCGGCCGGCCGTACGGTCACCGGGCCGGGGCGAATGCTAGGAATCCTCCTGGGACCTGCCGGCCGTACCGGACTTGCCGACCGTACCGTCGGTCTGGTCCTCGCCGGCCAGCGCGGACCGCAACCGTTCCTTCTCGGACCGGCGGCGCTCGGCGGACTCGGCGATCTGCTGCGCCATCTCGTCCCGCCAGCCGCGCATCAGAAACCAGGACAGCGCGGCCGAGAAAATGACCGCGATCATGAGCTTCAGAAAGATGTTGAGGTCGATCGGCCAGAGGGCCAGCACGACGACCACGAACAGCCCGATCCGGCCGAGCGTGTACTTCACCGCAGGGCTCATGCCTCTCCTCACCGGCCGTCCAGCCACCGGACGCCATGGAACCAGACCGCCGCGTACACCAGGGCGAAGACCGCCGCCCCGATTGCGCCGCCGGCCGTCGCCGGCAGCTCGGCCGCTATCCCGGCGGCGAGCAGCCCGGACGTGACCCCGACCCCGGTCGCGACGGCAGCGGCGACGAACCGGGCGGAGCCGCCGGCCCAGGCCCGGAAGTCGTCGGCGAACAGCCACGCCGGCAGGATCACCGCCAGCCAGCCGTTCGACTGGCCGAGTCGGCCGTCGCCGATCAGCGTGAACACGCCGTCGAACAGCAGCAGCACGACCAGTCCGATCACCAGTCCGGCGCCGACCACGCCGAGCAGATCCGGCAACGCGGCGACCCGACCTGCGGCGTCCCGGCGCGGGAGACTGTCGCTCTTCGATTCCGTCATGACCCCATGAGGGTACGCCTGAGCTTGTGCCGCACCCGGACCAGGTTTGCCAAGCCGGCATCCGGATAACCGGCCCAGGTGACTGCCGACCCCCGATGGCACGGGGCACCGAGGGTCGGCGCTGCCAGGTATGAACCGCTGGCCGCTGCGGTGGAGGTGTCCGGATGCACCCGCTGCACCTGAGCTACGCGCTGGTCGGCGTGCTCGCCGTACTGCTGGCCTTCTGGTCGAGCGCCATCCGCCGCGCGCCGGTCAGCGAACCGCTGCTCGCGTTGCTGCTCGGCATCCTGGTCGGCCCGGTGTCCGGGCTGATCGATCCGTCCGACCACGACACCACCGGCCTGCTCCGGGAGGCCAGCCGGATTCTGCTGGCCGTGTCGCTGATGGCGGTGGCGCTGCGGTTTCCCGCCACCGGATATCTGATGGTGGCCCGCCCGGTCGGGGTGCTGCTGACCCTGGGCATGGTCGGGATGGCGGTGGTCAGCGCCGGTCTGGCCTGGCTGCTGCTCGGCCTACCGGTCGCCCTGGCGGTGCTCCTCGGGGTCTGCCTGACCCCGACCGACCCGGTGCTGGCGTCGAGCGTCGTGTCCGGGACACCAGCCGAACGGGCACTGCCGGCCCGGCTGCGTCAGGTGATCAGCGGTGAGTCCGGGATCAACGACGGGCTCGCGTACCTGTTGGTCGCGCTGGCGTTGATCGCAGCCGCCGCCCGGCCGGCCGGCCAGCAGGCGGTCGAGGCGGCCTGGGGCGTCGGCGGGGCGGTTCTGGTCGGCGGGGCGGTCGGCTACCTGGCCGGTTGGGCGGTACGGGCCGCCGAGGCGCGGGAGCAGGTCGACCAGGGCTCGCTGCTGGTCTTCGCCGTGGTTCTCGGCGTGGCCGCTCTGGGCGTCGCCCGGGTCGCCGGTACCGACGCGATCCTCGCCGTGTTCGTCACCGGCCTGGCCTACAACCGGATGATCGGCCGCCGGTCCCGGGCGTCCGAGCAGCAACTCGACGACGCGCTCACCCGGTATCTCGTCCTGCCGGTGTTCTTCCTGCTGGGTCTGGTGGTCCCGTGGCGGCAGTGGCTGGAGCTCGGCTGGCCCGTCGTGGCGTTCCCGGTGGCCGTGCTACTGCTGCGCCGGCTGCCGGTGGTGCTGGCCCTGCGGCCGGCGCTGGGCATGTCGTGGCGGGACACCGTGTTTCTCGGCTGGTTCGGCCCGATCGGCGTGTCCGCGCTGTTCTACCTGACGTACAGCTACGCCGAGGGGGCGACGGATTCCCGGCTGTGGGCGGCCGGGACGCTGGTGATCGCGGCCAGCACCCTGGCGCACGGGGTGACCGCCACCGCCGGTCGCCGCTGGTACTCAGCGATGTCCCGTGGTGTCGGCGACCGGTGAGGCCGCCTGGCACCGTTGGATGTCCGGCCGGTGCTCGGGCCGGACCGCCGTGGTCAGGTCGGCGAGAATGCTGTCGATCAGCTCGATGACCCTCGGCTGGTCAGTGGCGGCCCGCCGGACGTCGGTGATCGAGGTGGCGAGGTGGCTGGCGAACGACTGCCGGCGGACGTGGACCCGGACCGTCCCGTCGTCGTCCTGGACGATCCGCGGTCGGTCCGGCCGGTCGGCCAGTCGGCGTAGCAGGTCGTGCGCCTCCTGCAGGGCGCGGACGGCGGTGGTGGCGTCGTTGATGCCGGGCGAGAGCGCCCGTTCGGCGATGTCGGCGAGCTGCCGTAGCCCGAAGCCGACGTCCTGGCCGGGTACCCGTTCGACGCCGACCTCGACGGCCTGCCCGGCCAGCGTCGCGTCAACCGGGCCCGGCGGGGCGTCACCGACGGCGTGCACGGCGACCAGTGGCATGCCGGCCACCACGAACTCGCCCGGGATCCGCTCGACCGTGAGAGCGCAGCCGTACCGGCGGGCGAGCCGCGCCAGCAGATTGACGTCGACCGCGACGACCACCCCGGTGGCCGGTGCGGCCAGCACGTCGACGATCGGGCCGTCCGGGGAACCGGTCGGATCGGTCGGCCGGGCCGCCCACCGGTCGATGCTGCGCCTGCTCTGCACCCCGATCGCCGCGATCATGTGCGAGACCCGCATCAGCGCGGTCATGTGGTGCAGGTAGTAGATGAACATCCCGGTGCTGCCCAGCACCAGGGCCATCGACACGGCCAGCGACAGCGCCGGCAGCCGGGCCTCGGCCCGGCCCGGTAGCGCGGCGAGGACCACCATCGCGAACAGGAACGTCGCGACGAACGTGCCCAGGGTGGCCTGGGTGACCCGGTCGCGCAGGAACGTCCGTAGCACCCGGGGTGAGTACTGGCTGGAAGCCAGCTGCACCGCGACCACCGTGATGGAGAAGACCAGCGCGGTGAACGAGATCATCGCGGTGATCACCGACGACAGCAGCGATCTCGCGCCGGCCGGCCCGCTCGGCAGGAAGCCGTCCAGTGGCAGTCGCAGCCGCAGGTCCAGGGCGGTGAGCAGGATCGCGCCGAGCACCGCGCCGGTCGCGAACGCCGCCGGTACCGCCCAGAAACTGCCCCACACGCCACGGAGGCGGGACAGCATGCCGCGCGGCTGACTCACCGCAGCGTCCTACCCACGCCAGGGCGGGTCGACACCTGCCGGCCGGATCAGGCCGGTCCGGGCCGCTCGAAGGCGTTGCCGTTCCGGCTCGCCAAGGCCCAGATCTGCGGCGGCCTCGCTCAGGCCCAGATCTGCTGCGGCTCGGCCCGCCGGTCGGCCAGCGCCGGCGGCCGGTCGTACTCGCGTACCACCTGGTAGCGGGTGTCCCGCTCGACCGGCTGGAAGCCGGCGTCCCAGATCAGGTGCAGCAGGTCCTCTCGGTGCATGGTGTTCGGCGTGCCGTAGGAGTCCGCGTCGTGGGTGATCTTGTACTCGACCACCGACCCGTCCAGGTCGTCGACGCCGAAGTTGAGCGACAACTGCGCCACGGACAGCCCGTGCATCACCCAGAAACACTTGACGTGCGGCACGTTGTCGAACAGCAGCCGGGACACCGCGAAGGTCTTCAACGACTCGGCCGGTGCCGCCATCGTGGTGCGCTCCTGGATCCGGTTTCGGATCTTGCCGTCCGCCGAGTCGACGAAGTCGTGCTGGTAGCGCAGCGGGATGAAGACGGTGAAACCGCCGGTCTCGTCCTGCAACTCGCGCAGCCGCAGCACGTGGTCCACCCGGTGCCGGGGCTCCTCGATGTGGCCGTAGAGCATCGTCGATGGCGTCCGCAGCCCCTTGCTGTGCGCCAGCCGGTGAATCCGTGACCAGTCCTCCCAGTGACAGGCGTGGTCGACGATGTGCTGGCGGACCTCCCAGTCGAAGATCTCCGCGCCGCCACCGGTCAGCGACTCCAGGCCGGCGTCCATCAGCTCGTCGAGGATTTCGTCCGCCGGCAGCCCGCTGATCTTCTCGAACCACTGCACCTCGGTCGCGGTGAACGCCTTGAGCTTGACGTTCGGCAGCGCCGCCTTGAGCTCGCGCAGCACCTTCGGGTAGTACCGCCAGGGCAGGGTCGGGTGCAGGCCGTTGACGATGTGCAGCTCGGTGAGCTGCTCGTCCTCCATCTCCTTGGCCTTACGGACGGCCTCGTCGATGCGCATCGTGTACGCGTCCTTCTCGCCCGGCTTGCGCTGGAACGAGCAGTACGCGCAGGAGGCACTGCACACGTTGGTCAGGTTGAGATGCCGGTTGACGTTGAACATCACCCGGTCGCCGTTGAGCTCGGTCCGCCGATGATGCGCCAGCCGGCCCAGCCAGGCCAGGTCGTCGCTGGCGTACAGGTCCACCCCGTCGGTGTGGTCCAGCCGCTCCCCGGCGTACACCTTCTCTTCGAGCTCACGCTTGCGACCAGCGTCCACGTCCGCCACGCCCCTTCCCGGCCGGCCACGCCGACGACCCGCCGTCGACGACCATCAGCCGTGATCCGCGTTCGAGCGTACGTCCCGGGACCGCCGGTCGGCTCCTCGCCCGGCGGCACAGCGACCTGCGTCATGCCCGGGTCGCCAACCTCTCAGCTTCTCGTTACCTCATGAATCATCGACATCAGCAGCCCCGTGCGGTAAGACCGATGTGGGACAGGCGACACCAGGCGGCGCGACTCGGTTCCGGCGCATCGGCACCGGACAAAATGCGCCGTACGGGGAGCGAGCGGGCATGGCACGAAGAAGCAGGGGCGCGGCAGTGGGCCAGCGGCACGGCGGAGCACGGCGGCAACGCCGGTTCGTGATGGTCGGCGCCGTTCCGGTCCGGCTGAGCCCGGCCCTGTGGGCCGGCCTGCTCGGTGCCGTCACCGCAGTCGCCCTCGCCTCCCCGGTGTACGCCCAGCCGGCGACCGTGCCGGACACCGGCAGCCGGCCGGTGCCCGCCGGCGGCCTGCAGTTGCCCGGCACCGGACCGACGACCGACGCGCCGGCCATCACCCCCACCCCGGTGGAGGGCCCGCTCGCCGCGCAGATCTACGCCGGTGAGACCGAGGTCGCGCTGCTCGGTCAGCAGATGCTCGAGCTCGAACAGGAGCAGACCGCGGCGGAGACCGCGCTGGCCGCCGCCGAGCAGTCGCTGCGCGAGGCGCGGACCGCACTGATCGAGGCGCAGCGGGACGCGGACAGCGCGGCGTCGTACGCGCTGAAGGACGCCGCCGCGATGCCGCCCGGCGAGTACCGCGGTGACCTGCACGGCCTCGGCGCCCTGTCCCGACTGCAGCGGGGCCAGCAGCCCGGCGTCGGCACCGACGCCGCCAACCGGGACGTCTCGCTCGCCGCAGCCGCCGAGCAGGAGGCGTATCAGACCTACACGGCGGCGCTGGCCCTGGTCGACGCGCTGCGCAGCGAGTTCGGTAGCACTGAGGGCACGTTCAAGCAGCGGGAGACCGCGCTGCTCGCGTTGAAGGAGCAGAACACCGAGCAGCTGGTGGCGATCGAACGCCAGCGGGAGGCCGCCGAGCAGGAAATCGGGCAGGGCATCGACGGGATCGACGGTGCCGCCGCCCATCCCCGTGCCGTCGCCGCCCTGGAGTTCGCCCTCAAGCAGCTCGGCAAGCCGTACCTGTGGGGGGCCGAAGGGCCGCATCGCTACGACTGTTCCGGCCTGATGTGGGCGGCGTACCGGTCGCCCGGTGCCGACTACTTCAGCTTGCCCCGGGTCGCCAAGGACCAGTACTACGCGACCCGGCACAACAAGGTGGACCGGTCGGCGCTGCTCCCCGGCGACCTGATCTTCTTCGCCTCCGGCTCCAGCTGGACGACGGTGCACCACGTCGGGATGTACGTCGGCAACGGCAAGATGGTGCACGCGCCGACCACCGGAGACGTGGTCAAGGTCTCCACCGTCTGGTGGTCCCGGTTCTACGCGGCGACCCGGGTGATCCGCGAGGTCGCACCGACTCCGACGCCCACCCCGACTCCGACGCCCACCCCGACTCCGACGCCCACCCCGTCGCCGGACCCGACACCGGACCCGACACCGGACCCCACGGATTCGCCGTCGCCCGATCCGTCCGATTCGCCGTCCCCTGACCCGTCGGATTCGCCGTCCCCTGACCCGTCGGATTCGCCGTCCCCTGACCCGTCGCCGTCGACCAGCCCGTCCACGCCCGGTCCGATGCCGACGCCGAGTGATCCGAGTCCATCGCCGACCGACCCCGGCTCCGGGACGCCGGATCCGGACGCGAGTGGCTCCGGGACGCCGACCAGTACCCCGAGCGGGTCGAGTTCCGCGTCGGCCGGCCCGAGCGCGTCGGCGACGTCGGCCGGCACGCCGAGCGCAGGCCCGCTGGAAGGCTGACCGTACGTCCTCCGGTCGGGCCGTTGCGCCCAGGACCGGACAGACGGCCACGGTCGGTACGCCGATACTCCGGCTGTGCCGAGGTGCATCGGTATGGCACGGTAAACCGGCGGACCCCTCACCGGCCGGAGGTGTTCCGGTGAGCTGGCACGGGAGGCAGTGATGGACGAAGCTCGGCCCTGGTCGTCGGTGGACCAGGTCGACGGTGGTCAGCGGCGGGTGCCCGACCAGGTCGACCGGTCAGGATCGGCGCCGCCACCGGCAGAGGAGTTGCCGGCTCCGTTCAGTCCACCGCCACCGCCGCCGGACGGGGCGCTGTGGGCGTCGCCGGTCGGCACCGGCTCCAGTGCCGACGTCCCGGTCGTGCCTGGTACGTCGTCGCCGGCCGAGCCGTCGGCTCCGACTTCGCCGGCGGCCGGACCGTCGGCTCCGACTTCGCCGGCTCCCGCGTCGCCGGCGTCCGCATGGTCGGCGTTTGCCTCGCCCTGGCAGCCGCCGGGCGCGACTAATCGGCCACCGGCCGACCAACTACCGGCCGACCATGTCGCGTCGGCGTCCGCACCCGCCGCGACCGAGCCACCCGCCGCGGCGTCGTCGCCTCCGGCGGCCAGCGAAGAGGCTGCATCGGCCCGTGCCCGCGCCACGGTGGCCGGAGCGCAACAGGTCTCCGCCAGCGACGTCGGGGCGCTCCGGGTGCCGACCGGCGGGACCCGGGTCTACGGTGCGCGTCGTACCGAGGAGCCCTCGCCCAGCGATCCGGCCCTACCCCCCGACCCGGTACAGCCGCCCGCGCCTGCGGAACCGCCGTCCGGGCCGAACTCACCCGAGCCGGAACCCGCCCCGGCCCCGGCTCCGCCGTTGCCGCCACGGCCGACCTCACCCGCTCCGGTGCCAGGCCCGTACCCACCGGGCCCGGGTCCGAACCCACCGGGCCCGACTCCGCCGCCGCCGTTCCCACCGCCAGCCGGGACTGCGTACCAGATGACCCAGGCGGCCGGGGGCTACACGATCCCACCGGCAGTTCCACCGACGCCGTGGCGCGAGTCACCACCGACGCCCTGGCATCAGCCGCCGGAGCCTGTCGTGCTGCCGGAGCCTTCGCCGGCCGACGGGCAGTGGGCACGCAGCACCCCCACCCCGGCGGCCGGGCGGGTGTACGGGGCCCGCCGGCCCGACAGCGACACGCCCGGACCCGGCCCGACCAGCCGGCCAGCGGCCGATCCGACCATGGGTCTGCCGATGGGGGCACCCGGCGGCATGTCCGGCGCACCCGGCGGCGTGGTGTTCAACCCCGCCGTGGAAAACTCCGGCTCGCTGACCGGCCACATCCTGGCCCAGGGCTGGGCTGACCTGCCTGAGCGGGAGGACCGCAGTACGACCAAGGTGGTGCTGGTCATGGTGGTTGGCCTGGCCGTGATGGTGGTGATCGGCATCGTCGCGGTGTTCGCCGTAGGTAACACCTTCGCCGACATCTTCGACGGGCTGCTGGGCGGTTGACGCCGGATCGGCGGAGGTGAGCGGGCCCACGGTCGGACGGGTCAGGTGGCAGCAGCGCGGCAAACCCGTACACTTGTCACTCGATCATCAACCCGGCGCGCTACCGCGTGCTCATGGGCGATCTTGCGGGCGATTCAACGGTGCACACCGGAACGGGCCATTCGCGAAGATCCGCCCCGCTCTGAGAGGTTTTCTTGACCACCTTCGCTGATCCCAGCACGTTCCCCTCCGTTCTCGACACCGTGCCCGAAGCCGCTGACCTGCCTGCGGAGCAGGCGACCAGGCAGACCGCTGAGCCGGTCGTCGCGGCCAGGGCCGCCGAGCCGGTTGCCGACGAGCCTGACTTCGCGGCGCTCGGGTTGCCCCGGCAACTCGTCCGGACACTCGCCCGGGAGGGCATCACCACTCCGTTCGAGATCCAGCGCGCCACCGTGCCCGACGCGTTGGCCGGCCGGGACGTGCTCGGCCGGGGCCAGACCGGCTCCGGTAAGACCCTCGCGTTCGGCCTACCGTTGCTGGCCCGGATCGCCGACGGCCGCCGGGCCCGCCCACTGCGGCCCCGGGCCCTGATCCTGGTCCCCACCCGTGAGCTGGCGATGCAGGTCAACGACGCGTTGTTCCCGCTGGGCCGGGCGGTCGGGGTCTTCCTCAAGACCGCGGTCGGCGGCGTCCCGTACGACCGGCAGATCGATTCGTTGCGTCGCGGTGTGGAAATCATCGTGGCCACTCCGGGGCGGCTTGGTGACCTGATCCAGCGCGGCGTCTGCCAGCTGGACGACATCGAGATCACCGTCCTGGACGAGGCCGACCAGATGGCCGACATGGGATTCCTGCCAGAGGTCACCGAGCTGCTGGCCAAGACTCCGGCGGACGCCCAGCGGCTGCTCTTTTCGGCCACCTTGGACAATGACGTCGACACGCTGGTCCAGCGGTTCATGACCGATCCGGTCACCCATTCCACCGCGCCGGCCACTGCCGCCGTGACCACGATGGACCACCACCTGCTGCTGATCCCGCCGAGTGACAAGTTCGCCGTGGCCGCCTCGATCGCCGCCCGTTCCGGGCGGACCATGATGTTCGCCCGGACCCAGCTGGGGGTGGACCGGCTGGTGGACCAGCTGGCGTCGGTCGGCGTGCGGGCCGGTGCCCTGCACGGCGGCAAGACCCAGCGGGTACGCACCCGTACCCTCGCCGAGTTCAAGGAAGGGCGGACGAACGTCCTGGTCGCCACGGACGTGGCTGCCCGGGGCATTCACGTCGACGGGGTCTCGCTGGTGGTGCACGTCGACCCGCCGAAGGACCCCAAGGACTACCTGCACCGGGCGGGGCGGACCGCGCGGGCCGGCGAGTCCGGCGCGGTCGCCACCCTGGTGCTGCCGAAGCAGCGGCGCAGCACCCTGGCCATGCTGGAGAAGGCCGGGGTGGAGCCGGCCCAGACCCGGGTACGCCGCGGCGACGCCGCACTGTCCGAGCTGACCGGAGCGACGGAGCCGAGCGGCGTGCCGATCGTGAACGAGCCGGAGCCGCCCCGGCAGTCCCGCCCGCGAGGGGACCGGTTCAGGCCGGACCGCCCCGATCGCTTCCGAGGGCGGGGCGACCGCTCCCGGGCCGACGGAGCGGACCGCTTCCGGGGCGACGGCGAGCGGGGCACCCGTGGTGGTGCCGACCGGGCCGGCCGCGGTGGTGCCGACCGGGCCGGTGGTGACCGGCGGCGCGGCGGTGGTGACCGGCGCTTCACTGACCGGCGGCCGAGCCGCAGCTACTGACGCGCGTGCGTGACCGGCACCGGCGACCCGCTCCGCAGCGGCTCGTCGGGCCGGTACGGTCGGGAACATGCCGACGTTGCCGAAATCGATCGTCTGGACGCGGACGGACACCGGCGGTGCCGATCATGTCCTCTTCGACGACCAGCGCGGGCTGACCGCTCGCGGTGTGGCGGTGGTGGCGGCGCCACTGCCGTACAGCTGCCACTACGAACTCGCCACCGACGAGCAGTGGGCCGCCGTCCGGCTCACCGTCACCGTCGAGGGTGCCGGCTGGCTGCGGACCGTACGGATGGAACGGGCGCTCGGCCGGTGGCGGGTGAGCACCGCCGAACAGGGCGACCTGGACGGTGCTCTGCGGGCGGCCGGGCGCAGCCCGGTCGGCCTGCCCGGCACCGAGGAACCGGGCCGGCTCGACGCGGCGTTCGACGTCGATCTGGGCGGGGTGCCGCTGTTCAACACCCTGCCGATCCGCCGGCTGCGGTTGTCGGAGCAGCCGGTCGGGCAGGAGCACCGGCTGGTCGCGGCCTGGGTCCGGGTGCCGAGCCTGGAGGTGATACCGATGGAGCAGACCTACACGGTGCTCGGCGCTGACCGGGTCCGTTACCGCAGCGACAGCTTCACGGCCGAGATGACGGTGGATCCGCACGGTTTCGTGCTGCACTACCCGGGGCTGGCGCAGCGCGCCTGATCCCGATCATGGCGCGTCGGTCGGCCACTCGCCGGTACGCATGAACTGATCGGCCACGGCCCGGTACGGGGCCAGATCGATCCCGTGCCGGGTCAGCCAGTCGGACGAGTAGTAGCTGGCGGCGTACCGTTCGCCGCTGTCACACAGCAACGTCACCACCGAGCCCTGCTCGCCGGCGGCCCGCATCTGCGCGATCAGCCCGAACGCACCCCACAGGTTGGTGCCGGTCGACCCGCCGACCCGCCGACCCAGCAGTTCGCTGGCGATGCGCATGGCGGCCAGTGAGGCGGCGTCCGGGACCTGGATCATGCGGTCCACCACGGACGGCTGGAAGGACGCTTCGACGGTCGGCCGACCGATCCCCTCGATCATCGACCCCCGGCCGGTCGAGGTCGACCAGTCGCCGCTGCACCATGCCGGGTAGAAGGCGGAGTTCTCCGGGTCGACGACGCAGATCTTGGTGCGGTGCCGCTGGTAGCGGACGTACCGGCCGATGGTGGCGCTGGTGCCGCCGGTGCCGGCACCGACCACGATCCAGTGCGGGACCGGGTGCCGTTCCAGCGCCAACTGGGCGAAGATCGACTCGGCGATGTTGTTGTTGCCCCGCCAGTCGGTGGCCCGTTCGGCGTAGGTGAACTGGTCCATGAAGTGCCCGCCGAGGTCCTCGGCGAGCCACCGTGCCTCGATCACCACCGCGGCCGGGTCGCGGACCAGGTGGGGGCGGGCACCGTGGAACTCGATCTGGGCGATCTTCTCCGCCGACGTGCCGGCGGGCATCACCGCGACGAACGGCAGGCCGAGCATCCGGGCGAAGTACGCCTCGGAGATGGCGGTGGAGCCGGACGACGCTTCGACGATCGTGGTCTGCGGCCCGATCCATCCGTTGCACAGGGCGTAGAGGAACAACGAGCGGGCCAGCCGGTGCTTGAGCGAGCCGGTCGGGTGCACCGACTCGTCCTTGAGGTAGAGGTCGATGCCCCAGGACGGGGGGAGTGGGAACGGCAGCAGGTGGGTGTCGGCGGACCGGTTGGCGTCCGCCTCGACCTTGGCGATCGCGTCGGTCACCCAGGCCCGGCCGGCGTCGTCGTACCGGTCCAGTTGATTCACTCGCAGACGGTAACAAGTGCAGTCGCCGAATCACCCGGTCAGGGGGCGGGGCCGGTTCTCCCATTTGGTGGACAGCGTGACGCTGGTCCGGGTGTTGGCGATCCCCGGTGTCCGGTTCAGCCGCATGATGAGCTGTTCCAGCTCGGCGATGGTGCCGACCCGGGCGAGGCAGAGGAACGACTCGGTGCCGGCCATGAAGTAGCAGGACTCGATCTCCGGCATGTCGCGCAGCGCGTCCAGCACCGCCTCGGTGTCGGCACCTGAGTCTTCGACCAGTCCGATCAGGGCGGTGACGCCGAGGCCGACCGACTCCGGCTGTACGTCGGCCCGGTAGCCGCGCAGCACCCCGGTGGTTTCGAGTTTGCCGATCCGTTCGTGTACGGCGGGTGCGGAGAGTCCGACTTGGCGGGCGAGTTCGGCGTAGGAGAGCCGGGCGTTGCCGCGCAGCAGGTCGACGAGCCGGGAATCGATGGCGTCCACGGAATGTAGACCCTAGTGCCTGCCGCCCGCCCGGGTGGCCCGCTGGTCGACGAGCTGGGGTAAATTACAACATAGGGCGCAAATCCTACCGGATAACTGCCCAGTCGGGTAGCTTTCCGCATTTCCCGGACACGGGGGTCGGCCGGTGCTCTAATGGCCGTACGTCTGGCACTACGGCATCTGGCACACGGTCCATCGGGGGGCTGACTGGCCACGCCAGAGCCGTCGCGGACGCGAGGAGGGGACCGTGGACACTGGAGATCGTCTGCTGACGCCGGGCGAGGTGGCCGCGCTGTTCCGCGTCGACCCGAAGACCGTCACACGATGGGCAGCGGCCGGCCGGATCGGCAGTATCCGAACTCCCGGAGGCCATCGTCGGTTCCGGGAGTCCGAGGTGCGTGCGCTACTCGAAGGCGAAGGCGTGCTGGAGGAGATGCAGGCAGAAAGCGCGGAGACCACCCGGCCCCGGCACACCGAGAACGGGTCAGGAGGAGCCGGGCCGTACTGACCGCCGGGCCGTACCGAGCAGGTGGTCACGCCCGGTCCGCGCCCAACTCGCCGGACCACCGCCGGAACAGATCGTGCGGTACGCCGAGCGCGTCCAGCACCTTCCCGGCAACGAAGTCGACCAACTGGGCGGCGGTGGCCCCGGCACCCGCACCGTAGAAGCCGGGACTGGCCGGCAGCACCACCGCCCCCGCGTCGTGCAGGGCGAGCAGATGCTCCAGGTGACTGCGGGTCACCGGGGTCTCCCGGGGGACCAGCACGACCGGCCGGCGTTCCTTGAGGTTCACCTCGGCGGCCCGCTGCAGCAGGTCCTTCGACAGCCCGATGGCGATGCCGGCACAGGCGGCCGTGCTGGCCGGTACGACCACCATCCCGCGTACCTGGTACGAGCCACTGCTTGGCCCGGCGGCGAGATCACCCGCCGGCCAGAACCGTACGTCCGCGTCGTCCAGCCCACGGCCGAGCCAGCGGGCCAGGTCGGCCCGCCAGTGACTGTCCCGCAGTGGCGCGCCGGTCTCGTCGAGCAGGGTGAGTCGGGCCGCGCGGGACACCACCAGGTCGACCGGATGGCCGGCGTCGAGCAGCGCGCGGAGCACCGCAGCCGGATACGGCGTACCAGACGCCCCGGAGACGCCGATCACCCATGGTCTTCTCATAAGATCCCTGCTCGCGTGGCTGGTCGCGGGCTGTCACCGTGCCCGGTCACCCCATAGGGTAAGACGACCCGCCTCACGGACACATTGGCAGCAACTTCGCAGGCAGCCCATGGACTCCCGCAAATCCACCCCGCCGCCGCCCCGCCCCGACGTCCCGTACAGCCGTACCGGCCTCGACGGGCCGGCCGCCGAACTGCTCGGCGAACTGCTCGTTGCGCTGCGCGCCGGCTGCCCGCTGCCCGCCGTGCTGTCCCCGTACGCGGCGCAGGCCGACGCCTGGCTGCCCGGTTGGCTGCAGCGGTGCGGCCTGCCACCGGGCACCGCGACCCACCGTCGGCTCGCCGGGGCCAGGATCGGCCGGTACGCCGCCCGGCTCTATCCGGGTGCGCCGATCGGCCGGCTGCGTGTGTTGGCCGCCATGTTCGCCTGGTTCTTCCTGCTCGACGACGAGTTCGACGGGGTCGCGGATCCGCAGGAGGGGAGGTTGCGCCGACTGGCCGACGGGGTGCTGGCGGTGCTGTGCAGTGATCCGGCACCGGGCAGTGACCCGGTCTTGGCCGGGCCGCTGCGCCGGATGCTCGCCGGTCCGTGGCAGGCCGTACGCCAGTCGATGCCCGAGTGGTGGCACCGACGGTTCGTCGAGGCGGTGGCGGAGCACCTCGACGGAGCGGTACGCGAGGCGGCGAACAAGGCGGCCGGCTACCGGCCCGGCCCGGACGAGTACGTCGAGTTGCGCCGGGCCACCTCGGCGGCGCACGTGGCGTACACCTTGATCGAGTACGCGACCGGCGACCCGGTGCCGGACGCCGTCTTCCACCACCCCCGGGTGCGCGACGTCCGAGTCGCCGGCAACGACCTGCTCTCCTGGTACAACGATCTCTTCTCACTGTCCCGCGACCTGACCACCGCCGGCGGTCACAACCTGGTGGTGGCGGTCGCCGAGACGCGGCGGGTGCCGATCGGCGACGCGCTGGTCATCGTCGCGCACCGGTGGCGGGCCGAGATGGCGGCGTTCGGCGCACGCCAAGCCGAGGTGCCGTCGTTCGGGCCGGATCACGACCGGGCGGCCCACGGCCTGCTGGTCGGGGTCGGGTACGCCGTGCGCGGCACCATCGACTGGTCGTTCGAGAGCGCCCGCTACCAGCAGCGGCGCTGACCCGGCCCGGCCCGGCCGGGGTGGTCAACGGTCAACGGTCAACGCAGGCCGAGCCGTACCACCAGGTCGACGAGGGCGAACGCGAACAACGCGATGCCGACGAAGCCGTTGGCGGTGAAGAACGCCCGGTTGACCCGGGACAGGTCGGTCGGCGTCACCACCAGATGCTGGTAGCCGAACGCCACCGCGGTCAACACCAGCCCGATCCACCACGGCCAGCCGAAGCCGACCAGCACGCCGAACCACCCGAACAGGGCGAACGTCACCAGGTGCGCCACCGTCGAGGCATGCAGCGCGAAGCGTCGACCGTACCGGGCGGGTACGCTGCGTACCCCGATCTCACGGTCGATCTCGGCGTCCTGGCAGGCGTAGATCAGGTCGAAGCCGCCGATCCAGAGCCCGACCGCCGCGCCGAGCAGGATCGCCGGCCCGGCGCCGTCGAAGGTGCCGGTGACCGCCAGCCAGGCACCGACCGGGCCGATCAGCTGGGCCAGTCCGAGCACCGCGTGCGGCCAGTCGGTGAACCGCTTGGCGTACGGGTAGACCACCAGCGGGACCGCCGCCAGCGGGGCGAGCGCGAGGCAGAGCGGGTTCAGCGCAGCGGCGGCGCCGAGGAAGACCACCAGAGCGACCACCGCGCCGGTCCAGGCCGTCCGGACGCTGACCGCCCCGGTCACCAGTTCCCGACCGGCGGTACGCGGATTGCGCGCGTCGATGTGCCGGTCGATGATCCGGTTCGCGGCCATGGCGAACGTCCGGGCACCGACCATCGCCACGGTGATCAGCAGCAGGTCGAGCCAGCGGACGCCGCCGTCGAGGCGGGCCATCACGGTCAGCGCGGACAGGTACGCGAACGGCAGCGCGAAGACCGAGTGTTCGATCGCGACGAGCCGTAGGAAGGCTCGGATCTTGCCGACCGGGGCGGCGGGCGCGCCGGCCGGTCCGGCGGTGGCTGCGGCGCTCACGAGATCCCGTACTCCCGCCATCGCTTGTCCACCAGCGAGACGATCTCCGGAGACATAATCATCTCCTGCGGCCAGCCCCGGGTGTAGCCCTCGGTGGGCAGCTTGCGGGTGGCGTCGACGCCGGCCTTGCCGCCCCAGAACTGCTGGTACGACGAGTGGTCGAGGTGGTCCACCGGGCCTTCGGTGAGCAGCAGGTCGCGGGCGTAGTCGACGTTGCCGAAGGCGCGGAACGCCACCTCGTGGTAGTCGTGCACGTCGCAGTCGTCGTCGACCACGACGATCAGCTTCGACAGCGACAGCAGGTGGGCACCCCAGATCGCCGACATGATCTTCTGGGCGTGCTTGGGGTAGCGCTTGCGGATCGACACGATCACGCAGTTGTGGAACACCCCGGCCGCCGGCAGGTCGTAGTCGACGATGTCCGGGATCAGCATCCGCAGCAGCGGCAGGAAGATCCGTTCGGTGGCCTTGCCGAGCCCGTGGTCCTCCTGGGGCGGCTTCGAGGTGATGATCGAGTGGTAGACCGGGTCGCGCTGCATGGTCATGCACTCGATGTGCAGCACCGGGAACGGTTCGACCGGGGTGTAGAAGCCGGTGTGGTCGCCGAACGGGCCCTCGGGCAGCCGCTCGCCCGGTTCCAGGTAGCCCTCCAGCACGATCTGGGCGTGCGCCGGCACCTGCAACGGTACGGTCTTGCAGTCGACCATCTCGACCCGCTGGCCGCGCAGGAACCCGGCGAACAGGTATTCGTCGATATCGCCGGGCAGTGGTGCCGACGCCGAGTAGCTGACCACCGGGTCGCAGCCGATCGCCACCGCGACCGGAAGCCGCTCGCCGCGCCGCTCGGCGACCGCGTGGTGGGCGGTGGAGTCCTTGTGGATCTGCCAGTGCATCCCGAGCGTGGTGGGCGAGTGCTGCTGCAGCCGGTACAGGCCCAGGTTGCGCTTGCCGGTCTCCGGGTGCTTGGTGTGGGTCAGCCCGTAGTTGTGGAAGATCCCGCCGTCGCCGGGCCAGACCTGCAGCCCGGGCAGCCGGTTGAGGTCGACGTCCGCACCGGTGTAGACGACCTCCTGGCAGGGCGCGGTCTTCACCTTGCGCGGCGGCAGCGAGGTGAGCTGCATGACCTTGCCCAGCCCGTCGCGGATGCCGGACCAGCCGACCGGCAGATCGGGCTTGATCATCGCCCCGATCCGGTCGCCGATCTCGTCGAGCCGGTCCACGCCGAGCGCCATCGCGGTGCGCTGCTCGGTGCCGAACAGGCTGATCGCCACCGGCATCTCGCCCCGGGTGGGCCGCTCGAACAGCAGCGCCGGCCCGCCGGCGCGTACGGTCCGGGTGACCACCTCGCTGATCTCCAGCGTCGGATCCACCGGTACGTCGACCCGCCGCAGCTCACCGGCCGTCTCCAGCGCCGCGACGAAGTCCTTCAGATCCTGGTACGGGAAACCTGGAGCCGCCATGCCGCCAAGTCTGGCCTACCTGCCGACCGGCACCGGCACCTGGGTCTCTTCCGGCTCACCGTGGGCGGCTCCCGGTTCGTCCGCCGGTACCCGCTCCGTGACCGGTCGTCGGTGCCGTCCGGTCGGTCTCGAGGATCAGGTGGCCGGTGTCGTGACCGCCGCTGAGCAGGTCCAGTCGTAGTTCGCGGCGGATGAGGTCACGCAGCGCGGCCCCGTCGATGATCCGGATGCGGTCGTCGGTTGGCAGCCCAGCCCGATCGACCCGCCCGGTGCTGATCATGAGTCCACGCGCCGGCACCCACTTGTCGAGCGTCCGGGACAGCGTCTCCATCGCCGCCGGCCGGACCGGACCCCGTACCGCCAGCAGGATGCACACCCCGCCGGTGGCCGCATCGGGATCGATCGCGGCGGCGAGCAGTTCGTCGTCGGAGGCCGACAACCGCATCCAGTCGGTCATCCCGGTCACCTCGAACAACCTGCGCAGCAGTCGCCCGAACTCGGCAGGGCGCAGGACCAGCAGGTCCGGCGCGAGGGCCGGATCCCGCCAGCACGCCCCACCGCAGTGGGCGAAGCGGCGGCCCGACCAGACGTCGGGCGCGGTGACGGGGCCGGGCGGCCGGTTCACCGGGTCAGGGCCGGGTAGACAGCTCACCGGGTCGAGGTCGGGATCGTCGAGCGGTATTCGTGCGAAGGCGTCCCGACCGACGAGCGCGTCGACCAGCAGCGGCGGATCGCCCCCCGGCACGCCGTCGACCGGTGGTCCGTACCCGGTGAACGCGACACTGTCGACCAGATATCCCGGGGTCGCGTCGAACGCGTCGGCCACCGCACGCAGCGTCAGCAGGGCCACCAGATCCTGGTACGCCCGCCGGCGTGCGTCCGTCGGCCGTGACCGGGCCCCGACCGGTCCGTGCGCCCCGACGCGGCCGTGGCCGACGCCGCCGGGAACCACCTCCGGTCCGGGAAACTCGTAGACGACCGCCAGCCGGCGGTCGTCCACCCGTAGACCGAGGGTGAACGCGCCGTCCGGGCCGTCCGGCAGGTCCGCGACGGTCATCGCCTGACCGAGCGCCGCGACGAACCGTTCCGGGCCGCGCAACCGGAAGGTCATGTCGAGCCGGGTACGGGTCGAGGCGGGCACCGCGGTCCGGTCCGTCAGCAGCCGGCGCCACGCGGTCGCCCGGTGGGCGGCCAGTTCGGTCCGCAGCCGCGTCTCGGCCAGCCGGCGTGGCGACGGACCTCGGACGGTCGCCGGCTTCGCTGGTGCTTCGTCGATGTCCACAACGGCTACCTCGGTCGGGTGGGGACGGCGAACGGTCAGTCGACGGTGGCGAACTCGGACGTCGGCCGGTCGCGTGCCGGAAAGTCGACCAGCCGTCGGACCGGTGACGTGGCGATCACCACCACCGCCGAGAGGAAACCGATCGCGGTGAGATACAACGCGGGGCGCAGTCCGATCAGATCGCCGAGCCAGCCACCCAACGCGCCGCCGACCGGCAGAGTGCCCCAGGAGATCAGGCGGTAGCCGGCGTTCATCCGGCCGAGCAACCGTTCGGCGGTGATCGCCTGCCGGAGACTGATGATCTGGATGTTGGCCATGGTGGCGCCGGCTCCGGCGATCGCGAACCCACCGACGATCATCGTGATCCCCAGCGGTGTCGCGCCCGGCGCGAGCGGAATGAGCATCGGCGCCACACAGCACAGGACGGTCGAGGTGAGGATGCTCCGCCCCAGCCCGACCGTCGCGGTCAGCCGTCGGGCCACCAGCGAACCGAGCAACGAGCCGACCGCTCCCACGCTCAGCAGCGCTCCGATACCGCCCGCGCCGAAGCCCAGCACCCGGGCCGCGTACAGCACGAAGAGCGTCTGCAACGACATCAGGAACAGGTTGTACAGGCCGGACTGCAGAGCGCACGCCCGCAGAATCGGCGAGCGGAGGATCAGCTGGATCCCCTCGGCGACGCTGCGCCGCAACGGCACCGGTGCGTGGTGCCGTCGCGGGGGCGGCTCGGGGCGCCGGACGGCGACCAGGGTCGCCACCGAGACCAGGTAGGACATGCCGTTGATCAGCAATGCGACCGGTGCGGTGGCCACCTGGACCAGTAGCCCGGAAAGGCCCGGGCCACCGATCTGCGCCAACGAGCTGGTGCCCTGCAGCTTGCTGTTGCCCTCCACCAGGTGCTCCCGGCGCACCAGCGTCGGCAGGTAGGACTGGTACGCCACGTCGAAGACCACTGTGAGCGTGCCCACCAGCACCGCGATGGCGTAGAGGAACTCGATCCGCAGCTGGCCGAGGGCCGCGAGCACCGGCACCAGGGTCACCAGGGCGGCCCGGCCGACGTTCGCGTAGATCATCAACGGCTTCCGTCGGACCCGGTCCACCCAGACCCCGACCAGCAGGGTGACGAGGAGGAACGGCGCATACGACGCGGCGTTGAGCAGACCTACCTCGGAGGCGCTGGCCTGCAGCGCGAGTACCGCGGTCAGCGGCAGCGCCAGCTGGGTCACCTGTGCACCGACCTGCGACGTGGCCTCACCCGCCCAGAACCTGAGGAACTGCCGGTCGTGCCACAGCCCGGTGCCGGACCGGCCGTTCACGCCGCGTCGCCCGCCGACCGGTCCACCGCGTGGAAGACGCAGCCGATCTGTGCTCCGTTGATCATGCTGACGATGCCGACCGCCGGGTCGGGCACCGCGCGGGCGAGCGTGCCCGCGTACCGGGAACCGATCAGCATCACCCCGTAGGCGACCGCCATCAGCTGGAACCCGTCCCCGTCGTCGGCGCGGAACCGCTCGGTGACCGGCAGGACCCGGTCCTGCACCACGTACGGTTCGTCGACCGCCGCCCGTACCCGCCGCTCCCACTCGTCCTGGGAGACCGTCCAGCCCGGTGTGACACCCACGCCCCCGTAGAGCAACGTGGGCTTGAGCACCAGGTGGTCCCTGTTCGCCAGCATGTGCGGCACCAGATCGACGGTCTGGTCCTGCCAGGTGACCTTCTCGTCACGGACGAACCTGGTCCACGGCAGGAGCCGGTCGACCAGGGCCAGTTCCTCGGCGGTGAACCGGTCGCGGTTGCGCTCGTCGCTGAGCAGCGCGAGGCTGCCCTTGTTGCCGTACAGTTCGCTGTCCAGCGCGGCGAACAGCTGGACGGTGCCCCGTTCGGCGGCGTCGAGCAGCGGCTCCACCCGGTCGTAGGTGCGCTGCTCGGCCGGCATCTCGCCCGGCAGGAACATGCGGTACACCACGTCCACCCGGCGGTCGTCGAACAGCACCATGCCGTCGGCGTACCGGAACTGGTCCAGATGACAGACCACGGCGTCGAAGCCGAGCTCGACGAATCCCGGCACGACGAAGTCCATCCAGCACTTCGTCTTCTCGAAGCCCTCCGGCCAGTCGGTGATCGCCAGCAACGGCCGTTCGATCCGGTCCAGGTGCGGGGCCTGCGCGCGCAGCACCCGGACGATCTCGGCCAGCGGGTCCGGGAACGTCAACCCTTCCGCCTCGACGAACCGGGCGAACTGTTCGTCGGCCGCCAGCGCCCGTCCGAAGATGCCCATCTGCCAGCCGCCCAGCGAGCTGCCGGTGTTGAGCTCCATCAGTCGGAAGCCGTCACTCTGCCGGTAGAGATCGGCGCGGGCCAGTGGCGCCAGTCGGGGCCCGGCACCGCGCAGCACCAGTCGGGTCTGCACCTCGGACATCCCGACCGCCCGGGCGAACTCCCGCAGGTCGCCGTCGAACAACCGGTCGGGTAGTCCGGCCACCAGTTCGAACAAACCGGCCAGATCCCGCTCCAACGTGCGTACCTCGCCGGCGGTGAGGAACACCGGACGGTTCAACCCTTCGCCGCCGCCGGCGCCGTACCTGAACCACTCGTCGCCGCGTACGCCCGCGACGGTCATCCGGTCCTCGCCGCGTTCGTGGTCGAGGAACCGGCGGGTGACCGAGTTCTCCCAGTGCGCGCCGAGCCGGGTCTCCAGCGCGGCGGTCAGCCGTACGGTGGTCGCCGCCTCGGCGTGGTCCAACGCCCGCCGACAGGCCGACTCGTCGTCGGCGACGGCGACGAACGCGGCGGTGCGTGGGGTCAGCGTGCGCGGCGGCGGTTCGAGCCGGTCGCCGGGCGAGGCCAGCGCCACCGCGGCGACCAGGTCCGGAATCCGCCGAGGGTCGGGCAGTTCGATCCGCTCGACCGTGCCGGCGTGTGCCGGCGGCAGGAAGCGGATCTCCGCCACCCGGTCGGCGGTGGTCACCAGCGACGGGATCCGCTCGAAGGCGATCTCCGCCGCAGCGCTGACCAGATCCACTCCACAGGCCAGCTGCCCCAGGTAGGGGATCAGGTCGCCGGCGAGCCGGCCGTTGAGTTCGATCAGGCGGGCGCCGCGTGTGGTCAGCCGGATCTCGGTGTGGGTCACCCCCCAGTCGACACCGACCGCCCGGTGTGCGGCCCGGACCAGCTCCACCACCTCCGCCGCCCACGGTTCGTCCCGCCACCGGTCCACCAGATGACCCAGCTCCTCGAAGTACGGCGGGGCACCCAGTCGTTTCCGGGCCACCAGCACCGGCCGGGCGTCGCCGTCGACGACCACGCTCTCCACGCTGATCTCCGGGCCGTTGAGGTACTCCTCGACCAGCACCCCGTCACCGCCGGGCACACCCGGCAGCCGGCTAGTGGTGGCCAGCTGGTACGCGGTGGCCAGCCCGGCGGCGCCGGACACCACCGTCACTCCGAAACTGCCACCCAACGACCGCGGCTTGACCACGACCGGGTACCCGATCGACTCGGCCACCGCGTGGGCCTCGTCCGCGTCGCGCGCGAGACCGTACCGGACCGCGCTCAGCCCGGCGGCGGACATCGCCTCACGGACCGCGTACTTGTCCCGGCAGCGGCGGGCAGCCGTCGGCGACATGTGTCGCATCCCCAGCCGACTGGCCGCCTCCGCGACCGGGACCAGGGACCACTCGTCCCAGGTGACGATCGCCGCCTCGGACACCTCGCCACGCAGGTCGGCGACCGACGGAAACAGCTTGGCCCGGTCCGTGGTGTCCGCGATCCGGTGCGTCTTGACGTACTTCGCCTGCCAGGTGGGCGCCTCGGGGGCGATCAGCACCACCTCGTACGCCGTGGCCAACGAGGCGAGCGCGTACTCGCGGTACGCCGCGAGACGGCTGCCAACCAGGATCAGCCGCGGGGAGTCAATCGTCACGGTGTCTGTTCCTCCTGCTCGATTGCGGATCTTCGGATCCGGGGGTCGCTCAGTCGCCCACGGCGACGCAGGCGAGCTGGTACGCGGTGGCAGCGGTCCGGATCGCCGATTCGACGTCCCCGGTGGACGGGCCCCGGAACCGGAACCGTGCGCCCACGTGCTCGTACCCGCCGATCCGCGGAATGACGGTGCCCGGTCCGGGCACCACCTCGGCGTACGGCCGGGCACCGTCCGGCAGGTCGTCCTGCCATCCGGCGACCGTCACCCGGCACGGAGCCGGCACCGGCGTGGGCAGCAGCAGGTAGCCGCCGACCTCACCGCGGTCGGATACCGGCACCGCCGGCACCCGACCAAGCTGGACGTCCATCGCCGCGGCCATCAGATCGACACCGTGCACCTCGCGCCACACGAAGGGGATCTCGGCCCCACCGACCCGGGCACCCGCCTCGAGGAAGCTCAGCGTCACCTGACCACCTGGCCTGGTCGCGACGAACGCTTCGAGGTGGAACACCCACGGCCGGTCGGAGAACCCGGCACACACCTCGGTGGTGAACCGCTCGATCTCCGCCAGCAACCGGTGGTCGTCGATCTCGACCGACCCCAGATAGGCGCCGGTGGTGAACGCCGCGCAGGTGTTCAGGTAACGGGAGGCCCGCCAGACCCCGAGCCGGTCGCCCTGCCAGAGCCCGTCGATGTGCAGGATCTGGTCGGCGACGAACCGCTGCACCAAATAGGGTTCCTCGCCGATCGGGGTCGGTGTGGTCAACGCCGCCGGCCCGTCCAGGCGTTGCACCCCTCGACTCGCCGTGCCGAAACGTGGCTTGACCACCACCGGCCAACCGTGCCGATCGGCGAACGCGCGCACCGCGGCCAGGTCGGGAGCGTCCGCGAACGGCGGGACCGGAATCCCCGTCCGCTGCATCCGCTGCCCCATCAGCAGCTTGTCCCGGTAGCCGACGAGCTGCTCCGGTCGGTCGCCGGGCAGGTCGAACTCGGCGCGCAGCAGCGCGGCGGAATCCAGGTCACCCTCGTTGAGGGCGACCAGCCGGTCCGGTACGCCGTGGCGGGCGGTGAGGCCGGCCACCGCCTCGCGTACCGCCGCCGGATCGTCGGTCGCCGGCACCACGACCACCTCCGCTGCCCCGGTGGGCACCGACGACACCGCGTGGGGGGCGACCACGTAGCTGACCTTGTTCGTCGTGTGGTCCAGGTAGTCGGCGTACCGGGCGTGCTGGCCCCGCCAGCGGTGCAGGATCACGACGTGCCGGCCCGGCCGGGCCGGTGGCTCACGGCTGGGCACGACCGGCCGTCCCGTCACCGACGGCCCCGACCAGGGCCGGTGTCAGCCAGGCGAGCGCGGCGGTGACCAGTGCCTGCACCCCGATCGTGAGACTGGGCTGCAGCACCGGGGCGAAGGTGGCCGCGTGGTTCTGCGGGATGTCCTCGTCGATCCGCCCCGCCGCCGCGGCGGCCTGGTAGCGCTGCGGCTCGATACCGCCGAAGAACCAGTACACGTACGGCACGTCGGCGGCCGCGCCGAGGATGCCGAAGTCCTCGCTGGCGGTGGTCGTGGTGATCGGAAGGACCCGGTGATCACCGAAGAATGCCCGGTGGGCGGTGGCGACCCGGGCGGTCGCGGCCGGATCGTTGACGGTCGGCGGCAGATGGTAGACCGAGGTGATCTCCGGCTGCCGTGGGGCGCCGGCGGCGTCCGCCTCCGCCCGTGCCAGCCGCTCGATGAGGGTGAACACCTGGTCGCGGACGCCGACGCTGGGCGTCCGTACGTTGATCGACAGTTCCGCCTCGTCGGGGATGACCGCCGCGGTGGTACCGGCGTGCAGCGCACCGACCGTCACCACCACCGGTTCGTTCGCGGCGATCGACCGGGAGACGACCGTCTGCAACCGCATCACCAGCGAAGCCGCCATCACCACCGGATCGACACTCGACTCCGGCTTCGATCCGTGGCCGCCACGGCCGAACAACCGGATCCGGATGCTGTCGGTGGCACCCATGACGGTGCCGGGGCAGGTCGCGACGAGACCGGCGGGACCCGGCCCGACATGCTGTCCGAGAATGACGTCCGGCTTGTCGAACCGGTCGAACAGGCCGTCGTCGACCACCGCCCGGGCGCCGTACCCGCTCTCCTCGCCGGGCTGGAACAGGGCGATCACCGTGCCCCGCCAGTCCCGCTCGGCGGCCAGGACCGCGCAGGCACCCAGCAGGCAGGTGACGTGCAGGTCGTGTCCGCAGGCGTGCATCACCGCGACGGTGCCGCCGCTGTCGTCGACCGCGGTCGCCGTGCTCGCGTACGACAAACCGGTCTGCTCCCGGACCGGCAGCGCGTCCATGTCGGCCCGCAACATCACGACCGGGCCGTCGCCGTTGCGCAGCACCCCGACCACGCCGGTGCGTCCGATCCCGGTGGTGACCTCCCAGCCCAGCCGGGTCAGTTGGCCCGCGACGATCGACGCCGTGTTCTCCTCCTGGAAGGCCAGCTCGGGACGGGCGTGTAGGGTGCGGTAGGTGTCCTCGAGCTCGGGCAGTAGTGGGGCGAGGGACTCGAACAGCTCAGACATGATGTCCTTCCTCATGGACGGGCGAATGTGGTGGGCGGGTCAGCCGGATCGCGCCAACGAGGGCTGCTGGTGCGGGCGGTCACCGGGCAACCCGCGCTCCCGGACCCCCCACGAGGCGAGCAGCGCACCGGTGGCCATCAGGGCCACCAGCCACGGCACCCAGCCGACCCGGCCGTTGTCCCGCAACAATTCGGCGAGCATCGGAAAGGTGCCGCCGAAGAGACTGATCGCGGCGGCCGCCGGCAGCCCGATCGCCAGGGTCCGGATCGCCGGCGGGAACAGTTCGCCGACGAACACGTTGTTCACCGCCAGCGGCAGACCGAGTAACGCCAGCAGTACCAGGGCGACCACCAGGACCGGCACCTGACCGGTCACCAGACCGGCGAGCAACGGCACGCTCAGCAGCCCCAGCCCGGCGAAGCCGATCCGCAGTACGGGCAGCCCGCCGTACCGGTCGGCGAGAGCCCCGGCGACCACCATCGCGCCCAGCAGTCCGACCATGCCGATCAGCAACGCTGTCGCGGTCTGTTCGCGAGGCACGCCGGCGGCCTCGTCGGCGTACACCGGCAGATAGACCGTGCAGAAGTAGAACACCACCGTGGCGCCGGCGGTGACCAGGAAGACGACGGCGATCTCGCGGCGGTGGGCACGCAGCAGCCGCAGGCGGCCCGGTCGGGCCCCGGCGGCGGCGTCTGCGGTCGCGGCGACGAAGACCCCGGTCTCGGCGACACCGAGCCGGATCCACAGGGCGATCAACCCGAGCAGGGCGCCCAGGGCGAAGGCGATCCGCCAGGCTCCGGCGGTGACCCCGTCGGAGCCGTACAGCCGGAGCAGGACCGCCAGCACCGCCAGGGACAGCGCGCTGCCGATCACGATGCCGCCGTAGGACACCGCGCTGAACAGGAACCGTCGTCGACCCGGTGCGGTCTCGGTGACGTATGCCGCGGCGCTCGGATTCTCGCCTCCGACGGACAGCCCCTGCACCAGCCGGGCCAGCACGACGAGCAGGGTCGCGGCGACGCCGACCTGTGCGTAGGTCGGCGCCACGGCGATCACCGCGGAGCCGACCGCCACCAGCGTCACACTCAGCGTGAGGCCGAACCGGCGGCCACGGGTATCGGCGAACCAGCCGATGACGATGCTGCCCAACGGTCTGACCAGGAAACCCAGCGCGAATCCCAGGTAGGCGGCGATCAACCGGGTGGTCGGGGAGGACCCGGGGAAGAGCTGCTCGGCGAAGTACGGTGCGAGCACGCCGTAGACCGTCCAGTCGTACGACTCGACCACCGAGCCGACCGTCGCGGCCGCCAGTTCCCGCCGGGGCCAGCGGGCCGGGAGCCCGGTGCCGGGCCGGTCGCGCGGCACGCCGCTATCCGCCATCGCACACCCCGTAGATCCGGATCGGCTGGACCCCGCCGGGGCCGACGGCCGTGCCGGTGGGCACGGCGTGCACGCGGAAACCCGTCGGCGGCAGGTCGTGCAGCCCGGACAGCCCGGTGACCACCGGGACGCCCCGCCGGGTGAGCAGCCGCGTCGCCCCGGGCAGCGGGGCGGCGTCGGTGCCGACCAGCGCGGCGTGCCGGTCGGCCAGCACGGCCGCCGCCTCGGCGGTCAGCCGCGGTCCGTCGAGGGGACCGCCGTGCACCACGACGGCGCGGCCCTCGACCTGGTACGGCGCCAGTGCGCCACGGTCCACGGTGGCCCCGCCGCCGGTCAGCCGGGCCAGCACACCGGGCAGATCGACCAGACCGGCGAGCGGCACGTCCCGGGTGGGGGGATGCAGCTCGGTGTCGGGGCCGGTCAGGTCGACGACTCGGCGTACCTCGTCCCGGCCGACGTCCACGCCGCGGGAGCCCTTGTGGGGTTCCCGGAGCAGGGTCTTTCCCTTGACCGTCGTCCGGCCGACCATCAGCAGCCCGAGATGGTGGACGAACAGTTCCGCGATCTCGTCGTCGTCGATGTCGTTCCCGGCGATGTCGAGACGGAATCCCTGCACCTGCAGGCCGCCACCATTGCTGAACTCGACGTCCGCGTCGAACTCCACCCGCCACTGTTCCGAACTGCCACCTGCTCGCACGCCGCACTCCTCTGCTCGCTGACAAACGCGGAGATCCTGCCGCTCAGTCGAACGATTTGTCGAGCTTCTCGATCAGTTCCGCGATTTCGTCGTCGCTGATGACCAGCGGGGGCAGCAGTCGCAGTACGGCGCCGTGCCGGCCGCCGCTCTCGATGAGCAGTCCGTTCTCCAGGCAGCGCCGCTTAATTTCCCGGGCCCGTCGCCCGTCCGCCGGCGGTCGGCCCAACGCGTCGACCGGACCGGCCGGGTCGACGATCTCCAACCCCCAGGCCAGTCCCCGGCCACGGACGTCGCCGATCTCCGGCCGCTGGACGGCCATCGCCTCGAGCCGGTCGCGCAGCAGCTCCCCTTTGCTCGCGGACTGCGCGACCAAGCCCTCTTCGGCGATGACCGCCATCGTCTCGGCACCGGCGACCATGGCGAGCTGGTTGCCCCGGAAGGTGCCGGCGTGCGAGCCGGGCAGCCAGCCGTCATACTTCTCGTGGTAGGCCACCAGCGACAGCGGATAGCCGCCGCCGACGGCCTTGGACAGCAGCACCGCGTCCGGTTCGATGCCGGCGGCCTCGAAGGCGAACATCGTTCCGGTCCGTCCGAGACCCATCTGGATCTCGTCGAGGACCAGCGGAATGTCGAGGGCGGCGGTGACGGCACGTAGTCCGCGTAGCCATTCGGTGGCTGCGGGCACCACACCACCTTCGCCCTGCAGCGCTTCGAGGATGACGGCGGCTGGTTTGGTGATACCGCTCTCCGGGTCGGTGAGTACGTTCTCGATGTAGCGCAGCCCGGCCCGTACGCCCTCGGCGCCGCCCAGACCGAACGGGCACCGGTAGTCGTACGGGTACGGCAGGAAGTGCACCTCCGGCATCAGGGCCGCGACCCGCTGCTTGGCCTGCAGGTTGCCGGTCAGGCTCAACGCGCCGGCCGACATCCCGTGGTACCCGCCGTGGAAGGCGAGCATGGTGCGCCGGCCGGTGGCCGATTTGAACAGCTTGACCGCCGCCTCGGTCGCGTCGGCACCGGTCGGCCCGCAGAACTGCACCTTGGCGGTCGCCGCGAAGGACGGCGGCAGTTGGCGGTAGAGCATGCGCAGGAACTCGTGCTTGGCCGGGGTGGTCAGGTCGAGCGCCTGCTGCAACTGGTCGGAGTCCAGGTACCGCCGGACCCGGGCCAGCACCGCCGGATGGTTGTGTCCGAGCGCCAGGGTCCCGGCCGCCGACAGGCAGTCCAGGTAGCCGTTGCCGTCGGCGTCGTGGACCCGGGTCAGCCTGCCCTGCACCAGCACCCGGCCCACGGCGTCGGCGTAGGTCCGGGCGCTGGACTCACGCCTGCGTACGTAGTCGTAGATGTCGTCCGGGTGGTTGGTCGCGACGTCCGTCATCGAAATTTCCTTCCGTGGCTGGTCCGGCGCTCAGGCCGTGGTCCTGGCTCGAGCGTCGGCGACCATCACCTGTCCGAGCGCGATGCCACCGTCGTTGGCCGGCACCTGCCGATGACAGCCCACCGTGAAACCTTCCGCCTCCAGCGCGACCAGGCAGTTCACCAGGAGGAACTCGTTCAGGTAGACCCCACCGGACAGCACGATCTGGTTGATCCCGGTATCCGCGCGAACCGTCCGGCACTGCCACCGCACCGCGTTGACCACCGCCGTGTGGAAGCGGCGACTGATCCGGGGCAGACCGACCCCGGCGGCCAGATCGTCGGCGATCCGGCGGACCACCGGCCGCGGGTCCAGTTCGGTGACCGCGCCGGTGACGAGGCCGAACCGGTAGCCGGCTTCCTGCATGTGGTCCCGTTCCAGCAGACCTTCCAATTCGATCGGACCCTGCGCCTCGTACTCGGCGAGCTGACACACGTCGACCAGCGCGGCGACCCCGTCGAACAACCGCCCCATGCCCGACGACATCGGGCAGTTGACGCCTCGGGCGATCATCCGGGAGTAGACGTGCCGCTGCTGTTGCGACAGTTTGTCGAGTACGCGGAACGCCGTGGTGGCGGCGGCCAGGTTCCCGAAGGCGTCCAGGGCCAGCGCCAGACCGGTCCGGATGGGCTCGCGGACCGCCTGGTCGCCGCCGATCAGCGGCACTGGGCGGAGCCGGGCCACCCGCTGGACCGTCGCGTAGTCACCGAGCAGGAACTCGCCACCCCAGACGGTGCCGTCCTCGCCGAAGCCCGCCCCGTCGAAGACGACGCCGAGCGTCGGTCCGGTGAACTGGTTCTCCGCCATGCAGGAGGCCATGTGGGCGTGGTGGTGCTGCACGAGTTCCACGGCGGCCGCCTCCGGCCCGTCGCCCGCCGCCGCCCGGACCGAGGACCGGAACTGCGGATGCATGTCGTACGCGCCCAGCTCCGGCCGCAGGGCGTACAGGTTGGCCAGGTGGGCCGCGGTGCGCTGGTGTGACTCGAAGGTCTCGTCGTTCTTCAGGTCCCCGATGTGCTGGCTCAGGTAGACCCGCGATCCGCTGCTCAACGCGACCGTTGTCTTGAGCTCCGCCCCGTAGCCGACGACGGTCTTCAGCGGGCGTCCCACGTCGACCGGGTACGGGGCGTAACCACGGGCCCGGCGCAGAAACGTCAGTACCGGCTTGCGCAGGTCGGGGTGCGTCGACAGCCGAACCACCGAGTCGTCCACCCGGATCTCGATGTCCCGGTCGTGGTAGAGCACCACATCGGCGATGTCGAACAGCTGGTCCAGCGCGTCCTCGTTGCGGTAGGCGATCGGATATCCGGAGATGTTTCCGCTGGTCATCACCAGGACGCCGAGGTCGGCCTCGTCGAGCAGCAGGTGGTGATGGGGGGCCGAGGGCAGCATGATGCCGAGGTTGGGGTTACGTGGGGCGACGCCTTCCGCGAGAGCACCGGCCCGTTTGCGGGCCAGCAGGATCGGCCGGGCCGGGGAGCGGAGCAGATCGACCTCCGCCGGGGAGAGCTGAACCAGCCGGTGTGCGGTGGCCAGATCGCGGGCCATCACCGCGAACGGCTTGGAGTCCCGGCGTTTGCGGCGACGGAGCCGACCGACCGCTTCGGCGTCGGTGGCGTCCACCGCTAGGTGGAACCCACCGACACTCTTGATGGCGGCGATCCCGCCGCCGGCGAGCACGTCGACACAGTGCCGCAACGCGGCGTCGCCCCGTAGCGTCGTGCCGGTCGGGCCGGCGAGCAGCAGCTGCGGTCCACAGGCCGGGCAGGCGTTCGGTTGTGCGTGGTAACGCCGGTCGGACGGATCCTGGTACTCGGCGGCGCACGGTGGGCACATGGTGAACCCGGCCATCGTGGTCTTCGCCCGGTCGTACGGCAGATCCTGGACGATCGAGTAGCGGGGTCCGCAGTTCGTGCAGTTGATGAAGGGGTACCGGTACCGGCGGTCCGCCGGGTCGCGCAACTCGGCGAGGCAGTCGGCGCAGACGTGCGTGTCCGGCGGGACCAGCGCGGCCCGGGTGGCGGCGGACCGGCTGGCCACGATCACGAACCCCTGGTCGCCGTCCGGCCCGGCCGGCGGGTCGCCGAGCGTACGTGTCTCGTCGACACGTACCTCGTCGACCCGGGCGAGTGCCGGGGCGGCGGTCCGAAGCTCCGTGGTGAACCGTTCCAGCACCTCGACCGGGCCGGTCACCTCGACCAGCACGCCCTCGGTGTCGTTGAGCACCGACCCGGACAGGCCGTACCGGTGGGCCAGCTTGTAGACGAAGGGGCGGTAGCCCACGCCCTGCACGACGCCGGTGACCCGGATCCTTCGCATTTCGTGTTCGATTTGTTTCAGATCCACGGCGCGTCCTCTTTCAGATCCACGGCGCGTCCTCAGCACAGCCGCGGGAGTTCGGCCCCCCGCAGCTGGTCGATCACCGACTCACGCCCGTCCCGGTCGCGCATCGTCACCGCCGGCCCGTCCCGGTCGGTCACCGTCCCGACGACCGCGGCGTGCGTGCCGTACGGGCTGCTGGCCAGCGCGGACAGCACGTCCGGCACGGCGGCCGGATCGACGAACAGCGCCGCGCAGCCCTCGTTCGCCGCGTGGATGGGGTTGATGCCCAGCATGTCGGCGGCCATCGCGGTCTCGTGCTGGATCGGCAGGGCCGACTCGTCGACGGTGATGACCCGTCCGGTGCTGGCCGCGTACTCGTGCAGGACGGCCGCCAGCCCGCCCCGGGTGACGTCGCGCATGGACCGCACGGCGCCCGGCGCGGTCTTGGCGAGTACGCCTTCGATCATGTTGTTCAGTGGTGCGCAGTCGCTGAGCACGCGGGCCTCGAAGCCGAGTCCTTCCCGGATGGACAGCAGGTGGACGGTGTGACTGCCGATCTGCCCGCTCAGCACGACGACGTCGCCCGGGCGTACGGACGCCATCCGCAGCGGTTCGCGGTGGAAGACCCCGACGCCGGCGGTGTTCAGGTAGAGCTGGTCGGCCTCGCCGGCCCGGACCACCTTGGTGTCGCCGGCGACGATCTGGACACCGGCCTCCGCCGCGGTGGCCCGGACCGAGTCGAGTACCTGGATCAGGCGGCGTACCGGCAGCCCGGTCTCCAGGATCATGCCGAGGGTGAGGAACCGGGGGGTCGCGCCGGCCACCGCCAGGTCGTTCACGGTCCCGCAGACGGCGATCTTGCCCACGTCGCCGTTGCCGAAGAACGGCGGATCGACGACGAACGAGTCGGTGGTCATGGCGATCCGAGGATCGTCGACGGACAGCACGGCGCTGTCCTCCAACACCCCGACGTAGACGTCACCGAGTCGTTCCACGATGAGGTCCAGCAGTTCGTGGCTGAGCTGGGCACCGGTGCCGTGGTCCAAAACTATCTGCCCGGCCGGGTCGGTCTTCCGGGTCACAACGCGCCTCCTGGGTGCACGGCCTGACAGGTCACGGGGTCTTGATCTCCTTGCGGGGGAGGGCACCGTGCTGGTCGAGTACCCGGAGGACCTCGGCCGACGGGGTCACCGTGGCGCAGTAGCCGGCCAGCCACTCCAGGGCCCGGTCCCGGTCCTCGGGCCGGGCGGAGACGACGCAGTCGGCGGGCACCCAGACGTTGTAGCCGCGGAAGAAGGCGTCGGCTGCCGTCGTCTGCACGCAGATCTGGGTCTGCATCCCGGTGATCAGCACGGTGTCCACGCCGAGTGCCTGTAGTCGTTCGTGCAGGTCGGTGTCGTAGAAACCGCTGTCCTTGTTCTTCTCCACGACGATGTCCGCCGGGTCGAGGAACTCCGCGATGATCTCGGCGCCCCGCGTGCCCCGCTGTACGGGCAGGTAGCCGTCGTAGCGTTCCGCGTTGGGGTCGTCCGGATCGTTGATCAACTGCAGGTGGAAGACGTGGTGGCCACGCTGCCGGATCCCGTCGAGGAACGCGGTGAAGTGGGCGGTGGCGGCACCGACCGCGGCCACCCGCTCCGGGTTCTTCTCGACGAGTTCGTACTGCAGGTCGTTGGTGAGCACAGCGATCTTCGACATGGTGCGTGGTGTTCCTTTCCGGTGGGGCGGGGCGCGTGGCCGGTCAGCCGGCTGCGGACGGCGCGGGAAGCTCGTGCAGCCAGGTCCCGGTCTGGCGGAAGTGGGCCTCCAGATCCGCGCGCCGTGCGTACATGAAGTGGCCGGTGACGGCCTGCCCCGCCTTGCGGGCGTAGTCCGGCAGCCGGCCGTACTCCTGGAAGCCGAGCCGGTGCCAGAGGACTCTCGGTCCGTCGTCGCGGACCTCCAGGGTGATCACGTCGCAGCCCATCTCGGCGACCTTGCGGATGGTCTCCTCGAAACCCTCCAGCAGGAACTTCCCGCGGTGCTCCGGGTCGATCACGCAGCGCCTGAGGTCGACGACGTGCCGTCGGGCGGGCAGCGGCGCGCGGGCGAGGGTGACCATCCCGACGATGGTGCCGTCGTCGGTGCGTACGGCGAGTAGCTCGAGAGCTCCGCGACGAAGCTCCGCGTCGAACGCACGCATCAGGGCGAAGCCGTCCTCGTCGTTCAGCGGTTCGGTGAACCCCAGGGTCATTTCGCGTACGGCGACGGCGTTCATCAGGCCGATCATCTCGCGGATGTCCTTGGCGGACAGTTCGGCGGGCCAGTCGTACTTCATCGACAACCTCCGTCTGTCGGCGCACGGCCGGACGTGGGTGGGAAGGGTGGCCGGGGTGGGGGCGGGGCACCGGGCGGTGCCGACGAGGGTCAGGCCATCGACGCCTGGGTCATCAGGTTCGTCTTGAGCGATGCGGTCGGTGCGGCCTGGGCCAGGGCGGACGGGTCGGCGCCGGCGCCGAGGACGGTGGCGGCGTAGACCTCGACGAAGTACGACACGAACAATGCGTTGATCTTGATGAGGTGTTCGACGAAGCGTTCTTCGTCCTCTTCGGTGTGAATCACCCGCATGATCATGTTCCATACCATGTCGACGTGGTCGTCCTCGTCGTCGAGCGCGAGATGGGCGCGCGCGCCCTTGGTCTTGTCCGCGCCGACGTGCTGCTCCATGACGTCGAGCCAGTCGGGCTGGGTCTTGCCGGCGATGTACTCGAGGTAGAAACCGCTGATCATCGAGGCGAGGGGTCCCTCGGTGGCCATCGTGTAGTAGAAGTAGCCGTTGAGGATCTCGGTGGCGAAGGTTGGTCTGATCGAGTAGATCTCCTCGTCGGTCATGCCCACCTTGTGCAGGTCGCCGGCGAACATCCGGTCGTGGCGTCCCTCCTCGGCACCGTAGAGACCCCATTCCTTGCACAGTTGCGGGTCGCGGGTGGCCCAGTAGTTGGCGATCAGCGGATCGACGGCCCGCTTCAGGCCGATGCGGATCATGGTTTCCACGTTGTGCCGCTTGTAGAGATCGAGATTGAAGCTCTCGGTCTGCAGCATTCCCTCTGCGCCCTTGTTCTGCTCGTAGAAGTCCCGCTCGAACTTCAACAGCAGATCGTCGACCCGCTTACGGAATTCCGGACGCTGCAGCGATGAATAGGTGTTGTAGGACTTGCTACGAGGCATTTCTCCCCCAACCCAGGTCGAAAGGACGGCGAACGGGAATCTTTGGTGGTGCCTGATAATTGCGAGCAACTGCCTCGCCCGCATACATGATCACATACCTCCATGTCAATGTGATTCCGTGGTTTTGGTGACCAATGAATATGATTGCTTACCGCGTCATCCGTGGCTAGATTCCGAGGGGTTCATGTTCTCGTTGGCGGAAAGATGAAGGGTGCTAGCATGGCAAAAGCCGCAATCTACCACGGCAAAGTGCCCAGACTGCAGTCAGATGACCGTCTTGTCTACCTTCATGCCGTGCGCCAGCAAGGCATAGACAGGCGCCTGCCTGAGAGTGGCCTGAAAATATGCCGCGAAAGGATCATGCGGGCGATCGGCAACCTGCTTGAAATCGGGCTGCTCAGCCCGGATGTGACAGATGTCGATCGCCTTCTGCCCGTCTCGCCGGAGTTAGTGCGATGCCGCATATTAAGTCCACTGCAGCGGGAGATGGACATCTGGCGCGACCGCGTAGGTGAGCTCCGCGGCGAGCTGGAAACCCTCGCCGCCGGCTACGCCGACGGTGTCGCAAGACAGTGGGCCAACGGCAAGCCCCAGGTCATTGCCGACCTCGAGCAGGTACGTGAACTCATCGACGGGCTCGCGGCCGAGGCGGAGCGCGAGGTGCTGACCTCCCAACCCGGCGGCGGCAGGCCGGAGGGTGTGCTGGCGGAGAGTCTGGACCGGACCGAGCACATGCTGCGCCGAGGCGTACGGATGAACACGCTGTACCAGCACACCGCGCGCTTCAGCCAGCCCACGATCGCCTACGTCAGGTGGGTGAGCGCGCTCGGCGGTCAGGTCCGGACCACTGCCGACGGATTCGCCCGCTGCCTGGTGTTCGACCGCCGGGTCGCCGTCGTCGGGCTGCCCGACTCGGTCGACGGAGCCGCCGTCGTGCGTGATTCCAACGTCGTCGCCTTCATCGCGGACGCCTTCGGGCGCTGCTGGAACGGAGCCGACCCGGTGTCGACCAGCTGGCACCGCAGAGAGACCATGGCCACGGTCCATGACGTGCAGAAAGCCATCATCTCCCTGCTGGTCGCCGGCGAGGCCGACGCCAAGATCGCCCAGCAGGTCGGGCTGTCGCTCCGTTCGTGTCAGCGACACATTGCTTACATCATGGGGACGCTTGGTGCGCGCAACCGGCTCCAGTTGGGGTATCTTGTGGCCAAGATGGACCTGTAGGACGGGTCCCCACGGGAGTGGGGCTGACCCAGGCCCGTCCGGTACCCGGGTGGCGGGTCGGCCGTCCACGGGCGTCGTGCCGCTGGCCTGTCGGCGACCACACCGACCGGATCAGCGATCATCGGTTTGGCGGTCACCTTGTCAGTAGGACACCTCGCACTCGGCGTACTCGTCACTGCGGTCTGGGGTTTCAACTTCGTCGTGATCCGTGTCGGGCTCGACTCCTTCGACCCCTACCTGCTCGCGACGCTCCGCTTCGCCTTCTGCTGCCTGCCGGCGATCTTCTTCTTCCGACGGCCGCGGGTGCCGATCCGCTACCTCGTCGCATACGGTCTGGTGCTCGGGGTCTTCCAGTTCGGGCTGCTCTTCGCCGGGATCGACGCCGGGCTGTCCGCTGGGCTGGCCTCCATCGTCCTGCAACTGCAGGTCTTCTTCACCATCGGGTTCGCCTCCCTGGTCCTGCGTGAGCGGGTCAAGCCGGTGCAGGGCGTGGGCATGGCACTCGCCGCCGCCGGCATGGTGCTCATCGCCACCGCGGTCACCGACGGGTCGGCCACCGTGACCGGCGTTCTGCTGGTCACCGCCGCGGCGGCCTCCTGGGGCGCGGCGAACATCATCGCCAAACGGGCCGCGACCGACGACATACTCGGTTTCATCGTCTGGTCGAGCCTGATCCCGCCCGTTCCGTTGTTTCTGCTCACCCTGCTGCTCAGCGGCCCGGAGTCGGTCGTCGACTCACTGCGTGACATTTCCTGGACCGCCGCCGCCTCGGTGCTGTACCTGGTCTACCCCACCACCCTGTTCGGCTATGCCGTGTGGAACTGGCTGTTGCGCCGGCACACCGCCGCGCTGGTCGCACCGTTGACCCTGCTCGTCCCGCTGTTCGGCATGGGGAGTTCGGTGCTGGTACTCGGCGAGCAGCTGACCGCAACGAAGCTGATCGCCGGCGCCATGGTCGTGCTCGGCCTGGTGGTGACCCAGATCCCGTGGCACCGGCTGGGCCGATGGGCGGTCACCGGCAGCCCGCCGGCATCGTTGCCCACCCAGCCGGCCGCGCCCGACCCGGCCTCGGCCGATCCCGTCGATTCGAGGTAGGTCGTCACCCATGGATGCGAAGCCGGTCGCGATACGTCCCATTCTGGACCGGGATCTCGATGCCCTGCTGCGGTTCCGGCTGGAGCCCGGTCTCATCGGTCCGAACTGGTACGGGCATCGGGACTCCGGCGAGTTGGCCCGCCGACTCCAGCAGGACGGCTGGCTCGGCGAGGACGACAGCCGGATGACCGTGACCGTCGACGACGAGCCGGCTGGGTTCGTGGCGTGGGCGAAGGTCAGCCAGGGCAACGGCTGCTACTGGGGGATCGGCATATCCCTGCTGCCCGAGTACCGCGGCCACGGTGTCGGGTCGGCCGCGCAGCGCCTGCTCTGCGCGTACCTGTTCGAGCACTCGGCGGCACCCCGTATCGAGGCGGTCACCCAACCGGAGAACGTCGTCGAGCAGCGCATCCTGGAACGTCTCGGCTTCCGGCACGAGGGCACGCTGCGCAGCGCGGAGTTCCGTGGCGGATGCTGGCGCGACGTCATGATCTACGGCCTGCTGCGGGACGACTTCTCCACCGCTGTCAGGCGTAGGAGTGCAGGCTCTCGAAGAAGTAGTTGACCCCGATCAGGTTCATCAGCATGGTGAGGAAGCCGAGGATCGCGATCCAGGTGACCGTGGTCCGCCGGACGCTCGGGGTGGCCCGGGCGTGCAGGTAGCCGGCGTAGATCACCCAGGAGATGAACGCCCAGGTCTCCTTCGGGTCCCAGGCCCACGGCCGCGACCAGGCGTGTTCGGCCCAGATCGCCCCGGCGATAACCGCGAAGGTGAAGACCGGGAAACCGATCGCGTGCAGCCCGAAGGTGAGCCGTTCCAGCGAGGCGGCGGCCGGGACCCGCTTGGCCAGCAGGTACGGGAACCCGCGCCGACCATGCTCGTAGCCGGACCGCAGCAGGAACATCGTGGCCGGAATCGACCCGAGCAGCAGCAGTCCGGACGATGCCATGATCGTGGAGACGTGGATGGCGTACCAGTAGGACTGCAGGGCCGGCACCAGCGGGGTGATCGGGGTGTAGAACACCAGGCCGGCCAGGCCGAGCAGGACGACCATGACGAGCGCGACGAACAGGCCGAGCAGCCGCAGCGACGGCCGCCGGTAGACCAGCACCAGCCAGGCGGCCACCCCGACGAAGGTGATCGCCAGCATGTACTCGTACATGTTGCCCCACGGCAGCCGCTCGGCGGCGACCCCCCGGGTGACCAGGCAGGCCAGGTGGAACAGGGCACCCAGCACGGTGGCGCCGACGGCGAACCAGCCGGCGAGTCCGACCGCCGGCCAGCCGGTCCGCTCCTGCGGATCCGGCTCCACCCCGACCGGACCGTCCAGGATCGGGGCTTTGAAGACCGGGCCGTCCGGGGTCGGGCCGGACGTCGTCGACGACGACCCGGCGGCAACAGTGGCGGTGGCGAGTTCCCGCTCGCGGACCACGACCGGCGCGGTACGCCGGGTGCCGAACCCGGCCTCGACCGCGTGGCAGATCATCGCGAGCAAATACGCGAAGATCGCCACTACCAGGAGTTGATCCGACAGTGCTGACATCAGTGCCGTCCTTCCCGTGGCCCGGCGTCGCCGCCGAGTGCCCGGATGAGCTCCCGGAACTCGTCGCCGAACCCGGGATGGTCGGTGCGCGGCAGCCCACCGGCCTCGACCAAGCTACTACCGGGTGTCGTTGACGCTGCGTCGGGGCCGGCCGGTGTGACCCTGAACCACACCCGACGTCGCCGGCCGAACAGTGCCGGCATCAGCCCGAGCAGCAGCGCCGCCGAGCTGGCCAGCAGCAGGCCGCTGCCGGGATCGTGCCGGACCGACAGGGTCACGTACTGCGAGATGTCGAGAAATTCGATGGTGGTGCCGTCGTCCAGGGTCATCGTCTCGCCGACCCGCAGCAGCTGCGGGTCACCGACCGGCAGCAGCCGGCCGGCCTCCACCTGCCGCTGGTCGATTTGGTAGACCGAGCCGGGGATACCGGCGTCCAGCCCAAGGTTGCCCCGGTACGCCCACAGCATCACCGCCGGGTCGCGCAGCTCCGGGTGGGTGGAGCGGACATACGGCGGCTGCGGCGGGGCGGACGGCAGGAAGAGCCCTTCGAAGGCCACCTGAAGCTGCGGATCACGTTCGCCGTTCGCCGGGTCGACGTTGGCGTCCGGGAAGCTGGCGACCCCTTCGCTGGTCAGCATCCCGTCGACGGCCAGGAACGGCGCGGAGACGTTCTGCGCCTGCCCGTAGCGGTCGGTGTAGCGCAGCACCGGCACGTAGCCGTGCCCGAGCAGGTAGATGTTGGCGCCGTCAAGGCGCAGCGGGGAGTTCACCGAGAACGTCTCGGTCCGGGCGGCACCGCCGTCGGCGTCGACCCGCACCTCGGCGGAGTAGCTCGCCGGCTGCCCGGACTCCAGAAAGGTGGCGGTGAAGTCAGTCAGCTCCAGGCAGAACCGGGGCAGGTCGCCGTCGGAGATCCGAGGGCCGAGCCGGTACTCGTCGTACTGCTGCACGGTGTTGCAGAACGCGGTGTCCGGCCCGGCGACCAGTAGCCGGTTGCCGTTCCAGCCGAACCAACTGCCCACGGCGACCCCGAGCAGGACGCCGATCAGCGACAGGTGGAAGACCAGATTGCCGGTCTCCTTCAGGTGGCCCTTCTCGGCGGCGACGCTGTCGTCGGTGACGGTGACCCGCCAGCGGCGGCGGCGCAGTTCGGCGGCGATCGCGTCCCGCGCGGCGGCGGGTGGGTCGCCGGCCGTGGTGTCGCCGGCGGTGGTCCAGCTGGCGTGCTGCGGCAGCCGGTCCAGCCGGCGCGGCGCGGCCGGCGGCGCCGCCCGCAACGCCCGTACGTGCTCGCGCAGCCGGGGCACGATGCAGCCGACCAGGGAGGTGAAAAGCAGCAGGTAGATCGCCGCGAACCAGGTCGAGGCGAACACGTCGAACATGCCGAGCCGGTCCAGCACCGGAGCCAGCCGTGGGTTCGCCGCGAAGTACGCGTCGACGTTTTCGATGTTGACGTCGCGTTGCGGTAGCAGCGAACCGGGGATCGCCGCCACGGCCAACAGGAAGAGGAGAATCAGCGCGGTCCGCATGCTGGTCAGCTGCCGCCACGAGTTGCGCAGCAGGACCAGCGCCGGATCCGGCCGGGACATCAGATGCCGACCTCGCCGGCCCCGACGGTGGCCTGGAACCAGATGACGAAGTCGGTCCAGGCGCCGGTGACCAGCGCCGCCCCGACCAGGATCAGCATCGCCCCGCCGACCCGGGTGACCCAGCGGCTGTTGCGCCGGATCACTGTGAACACGCCGAGCAGCCGGCGGAACGCCAGGCCGAAGACGACGAACGGCAGACCGAGTCCGAGGCAGTACGCCACGGCGAGCGCCACCGCCCGGTCGGTCTGGCCGCTGACCGTCGCCATCCCCATCACCGCGCCGAGGGTGGGGCCGACGCACGGCGTCCAGGACAGCGCGAAGACCGCGCCGAACACCGGGGCGCCGACCAGGCCGGCCTCCGGCAGCCGGCGTACCCGCACCTCGCGTTGCAGGCCGGGTACCAGACCGAGGAAGGCCAACCCGAACAGCACGATCAGCAGCCCGACGCCGATCTCCACCGGCCGCTGGTAGACGAACAGGTGACGGCCGACGCTGGCCATCAGGATCGCGGTGAGTGTGAAGACCACGGTGAACCCGCTGATGAACAGCAGGGTTCCGGCCAGCACCCGGCCGTGCCGGCCGCCGAAGGAACCGCCAGCACTCGCGCCGCCACCGCTGCCGCTGCGGCCACCGGCGGCGTCGAGGTCGGAGCCGGCCAGTCCGGTGACGTACGACAGGTAGCCGGGGGCGAGCGGCAGAATGCACGGGGAGAGGAAGCTGACCAGTCCGGCCAGTGCGGCCAGGCCGAGAGCCAGCAGTACCGGACCGCCCCGGGCGATCTCGGCGAACGTCTCACCCATCGGCCGGATCCGGCTCGGTGCCGGTGCCGGACGCCTCGGCATCGTCGCCGGTCGCCTCTGCGGCGACCTGTTCGACCAGCGGCTGCAGGCCGTCCTGACGGATCTCGGCGCGTACGACGGTGGCGATCCGGCCGCTCCGGTCGATGATCATCGTCGCGGGGATGCTGTTCGGCGGGATGTTGAAGTCCAGGGCGAGCCGGCTGGCCGGGTCGAACAGGCTCGGGTACGTCACCCGGCCCGCCTCGAAGGCGCGGGCCTTGTCCCGTTCATCGCGGACGTTGATGCCGAGAAAACGCACCCCCTGGTCCCGGGTCGCCTGGTAGGTGGCTTCCAGGTCGGCGGCCTCGGCTCGGCAGGGCGGGCACCAGGAGCCCCAGAAGTTGACCACCAGGACCTGACCCCGGTACGCCGCCGGATCGAACGCGGAGCCGTCGAGCAGCTCGGCGTCCAGCTCCGGCGCTGCCGGCCGGTCGTCGCCGGTGCATCGGATCACGCCTCGCTGATCGGTCTCGCAGTCGGTCGTCCAGTCGCTGGCCGCGCAGCCGGTCAGGGCGAGCGCGGCGGCCAACGTACCGGCGAGAAGGGCGACCGACCGACGGCCCGGCGTGATCAGCCCACGACGTGCCGACCGCATCTCAGGCGCCCTTGGCCGTCCGCGCCGACGGCGACATGGCGATCAGGTGGGCGGCCGGCTCGGAGTAGCCGATGCCGACCACCTTCGCGTCCTCGAAGTGGATCGCGGTCAGGCTGGCCAGGCCGCACTGCCGGCGGCGCGGGTCGTGCCAGAGACGCTTGCGTTCCAGGTAGCGGCGCAGCGTCCAGATCGGCAGCTGGTGGGAGACGCAGACCGCCTCGTGACCCTCGGCGGCGACCCGGGCGGCGTGCACCGCGGCGAACATCCGCTCGGCGATCGCCGTGTAGGCCTCGCCCCACGACGGGGTGACCGGATCGCGCAGCACCCACCAGTTGCGCGGGTCGCGGAACGATCCGTCGCCGGGGGAGACCCGCCGGCCCTCGAACCAGTTGGCCGACTCGATCAGCCGTTCGTCGACCGACACCGGCAACCGGAACTGGGCCGCGATCGGCTCGGCGGTCTCCTGGGCGCGTTCCAACGGACTGGCGACAACGTGCACCACGTCCCGGTCGGCGAGGGCCTGGCTGGCCGCCTTCGCCATCTGCACACCGAGTTCGGAGAGGCGGAAACCGGGCAGCCGGCCGTAGAGGATCTTCTCCGGGTTGTGGACCTCGCCGTGCCGCAGTACGTGGACGACCGTCCGTTTCATCCGTTTTCCCCCAGCGTCGGTGCCCGCAGCGCGCCGTCCGCTGCCGCAGCGGCGGCTGCGGCCCCGGCTGGCAGCGCAGCCGCGAGCTGTTCCAGGGCGGCGTCGTCGATCGCCGCCGAGACGAACCATGCCTCGAACGCACTGGGGGGCAGGTAGACGCCGTGCGCGAGCATCGCGTGGAAGAAGGCGCGGTACGCGTCGACGTCCTGCAGGCGGGCGCCAGCGTAGTCGGTGACCTCGGCGTCGGTGAAGAAGATCGAGAACATGGTGCCGGCGGTGGAGAGCCGGTGCGGCACCCCGGCGGCGGTGAGCGCCCCGGTGGCCAGCTCGGCGACCCGGGTCGCGGTGTCGGCGAGCTGCCGGTACAGGTCGGCGTCGGCCAGCCGGAGCGTGGCCAGTCCCGCGGCGCAGGCCAGCGGGTTCCCGGAGAGCGTACCGGCCTGGTAGACCGGGCCGGCCGGGGCCAGCTGCCGCATGATCTCGGCCCGGCCGCCGAACGCGGCGGCCGGCAGGCCGCCACCCATCACCTTGCCGTACGTGTAGAGGTCGGCGTCGACCGGCTCCAGCTCGGCCCAGCCGCCCCGGGCCACCCGGAACCCGGTCATCACCTCGTCGACGATCAGTAGCGCGCCGTGCGCGTGGGCGATCCGGGCCAGCGCGGCGTTGAAGCCGGGGGCCGGCGGCACCACACCCATGTTGCCGGCGGCCGCTTCGGTGATGATCGCGGCGATCTGGTCGCCGTGTTCGGCGAAGGTCGCCTCCACCGCCGCCACGTCGTTGTACGGCAGCACGATCGTCTCGCTGGCGGCGGCACCGGTCACCCCGGGCGAGTCGGGCAGCCCGAGGGTGGCCACCCCGCTGCCGGCCGCGGCGAGCAGCGCGTCGACGTGGCCGTGGTAGCAGCCGGCGAACTTGACGATCCTGGGTCGACCGGTGTGCCCCCGGGCCAGCCGGATCGCCGACATCGTCGCCTCGGTGCCGGAGTTGACCAGCCGGATCTGCTCCACCGGGGTACGGTCGACGATCTCGGCGGCCAGCGCCACCTCGCCGGGCGTCGGCGTACCGAAGCTGGTGCCGTGCGCGGCGGCTGCGCTGAGCGCGGCGACCACCTCGGGGTGGGCGTGGCCGAGGATCAGCGGTCCCCAGGAGCAGACCAGGTCGAGGTAACGGCGGTCGTCGGCGTCGAACAGCCACGGGCCGGACCCCCGGACCATGAACCTGGGGGTCCCGCCGACCGCCCTGAAGGCGCGCACGGGCGAGTTGACCCCGCCAGGGATGATCCCGGTGGCGCGGTCGAACAGGGCCTGGGATGCGGGCGCGTGCGCCGGGTACGGGCGGGCGCCGGCAGTTTCGGTGGCAGTCACGGCCCTGCCATTGTGGCAGCGTCACCAGGGGACCGCACATCCGACCCTGCCCAACGCCCGGGTTGCGGCGACCGCCGTACCAGGGCCGGGCTCGCGCTGTCGCGATACGCTGGCCGGGTGGAGCGGGCGGAGTTGTCGATCGCGTTGCGGCGCACTCCCGATGAGGCTGTGCTACGCCTCGTCGGTGAGATCGACATGCTCACCGCCGCCCAGCTGTCCACCACCGTCAACGATCTGCTCGGTGACGCGCCGGCCCGGATCGTGCTGGACATGGCCGGTGTCACCTTCTGCGACTCGCAGGGTCTGGGCACCCTGGTGGTGCTCACCCGCAAGGCCAGCCACGCGCAGAGTCTGCTGCTGCTCACCAACGTCGGCGAGTTCCTGCACCGGGTGTTGAACATCACCGGGCTGCGGTCGGCGCTCACCATCCGTAACGGCGCCGGCTGACCCGGGGCGGCCAGCTAGGCCTCGCGGTCAGTCCGGCGGCGGCCGGCCCGGCCGTTGCGGTCAGCCGGCCCGGCCGTCGCCGCCCCAGCGGGCCGTCTCCAACTCGTCGGCGACCTCGGCCGGAGCCACCTCGCCGTCGCGCAGCCGGGCGGTCGCCCGGTCGATCGCCGCACACAGTTGCCGTACCTGTTCGTCCCGCTGCCGGACCAGGTCCGCCTGGGTGGCGAGTTGGCGGTTCTTCACCCAGAGGTCGACGAAGACGCCGACCTTGGCCCGCAGCACCCACGGGTCGAAGGGCTTGATCAGGTAGTCGACCGCGCCGGCGGCGTACCCGCGCAGGGCGAGTTGGGCGTCGCGGTCCGCGGCGGTCAGGAACAGGATCGGTACGTGCCGGGTGCGTTCGCGACGCTTGATGTGGTTGGCCGTCTCGAATCCGTCCATCTCCGGCATCTGCGCGTCCAGCAGGATCACCGCGAAGTCGTCCACCAGCAGCTTCTTCAGCGCGTCCTCGCCGCTCTCCACCGCCACGGCCTGCACCGGCATCCCCTGCAGGATCGCCTCCAGAGCGAGCAGGTTGTCCCGCCGGTCGTCCACCAGAAGTACCTTCGCCGATCCGGCAGTCACGAGTTCAACTCCTCAGCCGCGTTGATCCAGGTCACCATCAGGGTGATCAGTTCGTCCAGGTCCACCGGTTTGGTGATGTAGTCCGTCGCCCCGGCCTGCAGCGCGGACTCCCGGTCACCCGGCATCGCCTTGGCGGTCAGGAAGACCACCGGCAGGTCCGCGAAGCGTTCGTTGCGGCGGATGATCCGGGTCGTCTCGTAACCGTCCTGGTCCGGCATCATCGCGTCCATCAGCACGATGTTCACTTCGGGGCGTTCGGCGAGTTTGCGTACGCCGTCGACCCCGTTGTCCGCGTAGATCACGGTCATCCCGTGCAGCTCCAACGCGCTGGTCAGCGCGAAGACGTTGCGGACGTCGTCGTCGATGATCAGTACGGTGGCCCCGTCCAGCCGCCGGGTGGTCGGCGGTTCGGGGCGGTCCACCTCGATCGGCCGGGTCAGCGGTGGCAGCGCGGTGCGGATCGGCGCGGCGGCCGGCAACGGTGCCGGCGGCAGCACCGCGTCGGTGTTGAGCACGTCGGGAACGTACAGCGTGAAGGTGGACCCTTCGCCCGGCACCGACGACACGGAGATCGCGCCGCCGATCAGCCGGGCCAGGTCGCGGCTGATCGACAGGCCGAGCCCGGTGCCGCCGTACCGCCTGCTGGTCGTCCCGTCCGCCTGCTGGAACGCCTCGAAGATCAGGGAGAGCTTGTCGTCGGAGATGCCGATCCCGGTGTCGATCACTGTGAAGGCGACCACCTGGTCGGCGGTGGACAGCGCTGGCTGTTCGAAGGTCAGGTCCTGCGGGGCGGGGGCGATCTGCAGTGTCACCGACCCCGAGTCGGTGAACTTCACCGCGTTGGAGAGCAGGTTGCGCAGGATCTGCTGCAGTCGCTGTGCGTCGGTGACGACCGCCGGGGGCAGGTCCGGCGCCACCTCGACGCGCAGTTCCAGCCCTTTCTCGTCGACCTGCGGTGCGAACGCCTGCTCGACGTACGACCGGATCTCGCCGAACGGCACCTCGGCCGGCTGCACGTCCATCCGGCCGGCCTCGATCTTCGACAGGTCGAGGATGTCGTCGATGAGGGACAGCAGGTCGGAGCCGGCGCTGTGGATGGTCTTGGCGAACTCGATCTGCTTCTCGGTGAGGTTGTCGTCCGGGTTGTCGGCCAGCAGCCGGGCCAGCAGCAGCAGCGAGTTCAACGGGGTACGCAGCTCGTGGCTCATGTTGGCCAGGAACTCCGACTTGTACGCCGAGGCCCGGGACAGCTGCTGGGCCTTTTCCTCCAGGCCGATCCGGGCCAGTTCGATCTCCCGGTTCTTGGTCTCGATGTTGCCCTTCTGCTCGGACAGCAGCCGGGCCTTGTCCTCCAGTTCGGCGTTGGTGCGCTGCAGTTCGGCCGACTGCGCCTGCATCTCGTTGGCCAGCCGCTGCGACTGGGCGAGCAGCTCCTCGGTGCGCTTGTTGGCCTGGATGGTGTTGACCGCGATGCCGATCGTGGCGACCAGCCGCTCCAGGAACGCCAGGTGCAGCTCGGAGAAGGCGGCGACGGAGGCGAACTCGATCACTCCGAGCATTTCGCCTTCGAACAGCACCGGCAGCACCACGTGGTCCCGGGGCGGGATGCTGAGCAGACCGGAGCGCAGGGTGAGCGCCCCGGTGGCGCCGGCGCCGACCCGGATGGTCCGGCGGGAGACGGCGGCCTGGCCGACCAGCCCTTCACCCGGACCAAAAATGATCTTGTGGTCCCGGGCGACATAGCCGTACGCGGCGGTGAGCCCGAGGCGGGTCACCCCGTCGTCGGCGTCGGCGAGGAAGAACGCGCCGAGCTGCGCGTCGACCAGCGGCGTCACCTCATTCATGATCATGCGGCAGACCTCGCCGAGGTCCCGCTGCCCCTGCAGCAGACCACCGATCCGCGCCAGGTTCGAGTCCAGCCAGCCCTGCTCGGCGTTCTTCTTGGTGGTGTCCCGCAAAGTGACAATCATCTGGTTGATGTTGTCCTTCAGCTCGGCGACCTCGCCCTGCGCCTGAACCGTGATGTGCTGGGTCATGTCGCCTCGGGTCACCGAGGTGGAGACCTGGGCGATCGCCCGTAGCTGGGTGGTCAGGGTGGACGCCAACTGGTTGACGTTCTCGGTGAGGTCCCGCCAGGTGCCGGAGACACCCTTGACCTGCGCCTGGCCGCCAAGCTCTCCCTCGGTGCCGACTTCGCGGGCGACGCGGGTGACTTCGTCGGCGAACGACGACAGTTGGTCGACCATGGTGTTGACGGTCGATTTGAGTTCGAGGATCTCGCCCTGTGCGTCGACGGTGATCTTCTGGGAGAGGTCACCCTTGGCGACGGCGGTGGTGACCGAGGCGATGTTGCGGACCTGGCTGGTGAGGTTGGAGGCCATCGAGTTGACGTTGTCGGTGAGGTCGCGCCAGGTGCCGGAGACGCCCTTGACCTGGGCCTGGCCGCCGAGTTTGCCCTCGGTGCCGACTTCGCGGGCGACGCGGGTGACTTCGTCGGCGAACGACGACAGTTGGTCGACCATGGTGTTGACGGTCGATTTGAGTTCGAGGATCTCGCCGCGTGCGTCGACGGTGATCTTCTGTGACAGGTCGCCCTTGGCGACCGCCGTGGAGACCTGGGCGATGTTGCGGACCTGGGCGGTCAGGTTGGAGGCCATCGAGTTGACGTTGTCGGTCAGGTCCCGCCACGTCCCGGCCACCCCGCGCACCTGGGCCTGGCCGCCGAGTTTGCCCTCGGTGCCGACTTCGCGGGCGACGCGGGTGACTTCGTCGGCGAACGACGACAGTTGGTCGACCATGGTGTTGACGGTCGATTTGAGTTCGAGGATCTCGCCGCGTGCGTCGACGGTGATCTTCTGGGAGAGGTCGCCCTTGGCGACGGCGGTGGTGACCGAGGCGATGTTGCGGACCTGGCTGGTGAGGTTGGAGGCCATCGAGTTGACGTTGTCGGTGAGGTCGCGCCAGGTGCCGGAGACGCCCTTGACCTGCGCCTGGCCGCCGAGTTTGCCTTCCGTGCCGACTTCGCGGGCGACGCGGGTGACTTCGTCGGCGAACAGCGACAGTTGGTCGACCATGGTGTTGACGGTCGATTTGAGTTCGAGGATCTCGCCGCGTGCGTCGACGGTGATCTTCTGTGACAGGTCGCCCTTGGCGACCGCCGTGGAGACCTGGGAGATGTTGCGAACCTGACTGGTCAGGTTGCCGGCCAGCTGGTTCACGTTCTGCGTGAGGTCACGCCACGTCCCGGAGAGCCCGCGGACCTGGGCCTGCCCGCCCAGCTTGCCCTCGATACCGACCTCGCGGGCGACCCGGGTGACCTCGTCGGCGAACCACGACAGCTGATCCACCATCGTGTTCACCGTCGACTTCAGTTCGAGAATCTCACCCTGGGCGGCGACGGTGATCTTCTGTGACAGGTCGCCCTTGGCGACCGCCGTGGAGACCTGGGCGATGTTGCGGACCTGGGCGGTCAGGTTCGACGCCATCGAGTTGACGCTGTCGGTCAGGTCCTTCCAGGTGCCGGCCACGTTCGGCACCTGGGCCTGCCCGCCCAGCTTGCCCTCCGTACCGACCTCGCGGGCGACCCGGGTGACCTGCTCGGCGAACAACCGCAGCGTGTCGGTCAGCATGTTGATCGTGTCGGCGAGCTCGGCGACCTCACCCTTGGCCGACACGGTGATCTTCTGCGACAGGTCGCCCCGCGACATCGCGGTGGCCACCTGGGAGATCGACCGGACCTGGTGGGTCAGGTTGGAGGCCATCGAGTTGACGTTGTCGGTCAGGTCCTTCCAGGTGCCGGAGACCCCCTTGACCCGCGCCTGGCCACCCAGCTTGCCCTCGGTGCCCACCTCCCGGGCGACCCGGGTGACCTCGTCGGCGAACGACGACAGCTGGCCGACCATCGTGTTCACCGTCCGGCCGATCCGCAGGAACTCGCCGCGCAGCGGCTGTCCGTCGATCTCCAGCTCCATGTGCTGGGACAGGTCACCTTCGGCGACCGCCCGGATCACCCGGGCGATCTCGGTGGTCGGTCGACCCAGGTCGTCGATCAGCGCGTTGATCGCCTGGTGGTTGTCCGCCCAGGCGCCGCCGAAGCCCTCCTCGTCGAGGCGTTCGCTGAGCCGGCCGTCCCGGCCGACGATCCGGCTGATCCGGCGCAGGTCCAGGTGCTGACGTTCCTGCAGCGAGACCACCTCGTTGAAGGCGTCGGCGACCTCGCCGGCCACCCCGACCCGGCGGGGCAGCCGTACCTTCAGATCCCCCTGCCCCACCCGGCGCAGCGCCTCGGCGAGCTCGGTCAGCAGCGCGGTCTCGTCGATCGCCGGCCGTTGGTCGGAGGACAGCTGTTTCGCGCTGGTCATAACTCCTCGCTCAGCTCTGGGAGTGGGCTGACCTCATCATTGCTCGACTACCGTGGCAGATGCGAGGCGCATGCCCGCACCAATCTGTCAGGGGATCGGAGGAACCGGCAGGTGACAGCTAGGGCCGAGCGTTCCGCCACCGGCACCGGGAGTGAGCATGTCCGGCGGGTTCGCCTGCCGGCCGACCGACGGACCCCGGCCACCGCACGTGCGGTGGTCAGGTCGGTACTGTCCGAAGCTGCCCTGGATGAACTGATCAACGAGGCGCTGCTGCTCACCACCGAGCTGTCCACCAACGCGGTCGTGCACGCCGGCACCGAGCTGATCATCGAGGTGGTGGCCGACCCGGTCGGGCTGACCGTCACGGTCACCGACTTCGCCGCCGGCCCGATCGAGAACGTCGCCGCGCTGCCCCGCAACGAGCGGCAGAACATCTCCGAGGTGTCCGAGCGGGGCCGGGGCCTGCTCCTCGTCGACCACTTCGCCAGCCGGTGGGGCACCACCCACCTGCGCACCGGCAAGGGGGTCTGGTTCCGGCTCGACCGGCACGGCACCCCACCGGCACCGGACGACTGGTTTCCGCCGGTGCCGGCCGGCACCCGGCTGGCACCCGCCGCCGACGATGATCACCACACCCGGCCGCCGGCCGCGCCCAGCGCCGGGACACTCGCCGCGCTGATGCAGGCCGGGCCGGAACCGCATGCCGACGATCCGCTCGCGGACCTGGCCGGCAGCCTGCTCGCCCGGGTCGCGGACCTGGTCGGCGCGGCCGGTGGCACCGTCCGGCTGGACCGTGGCGACGGCAACGGGGTCCAGATCCTGGCGCGGTACGGCCGGCAGCCACGCTCCGGTGAACTGCTGCGCGTACCGCTGACCGTGCACCGGCCGTACTCCGGGGAACTCGAACTCGACGCCGCGCCGTCGGACTACGCCCGGCCACTGGCCGCGCTTGTCGCCGAGCGGCTTTCGCTGCACCTGGAGAACGACCGGCTGCGCCGCGCCGACCTGCGCCGGCAGACCTGGCTGACCTTCCTGGCCGAAGCGAGTGAACTGCTCGCCCAGTCACTCGACGTCGACCTGACGATGGCGCTGATCCCGCAGCTGGTGGTGCCCCGGCTCGGCCGGTGGTGCGCGGTGCACACCGCGGACGAGTGGGGCCAGCTGCAGCTGGCCGCCGCGAGCCACACCGACGAGACGGTCCTGCCCGCGCTGCACGCCACGCTGCGCGAGTCCGGCCCCGACTCGGTGCTGGCCCGGCTGCGGGAGGCGTCGCGCAGCGGATCACAGGTGCCGCTCGGCGCGCCGATGGAGGGCTTCGCCGTACCGCTGGTGGCCCGGGGTCAGCGGCTCGGCACCCTCGCGGTCGGCCGGCACCAACGGCACCGACACGACCCGGACGAGGTGTCGGTCCTGGAAGACGTCGCCCGGCGGGCCGCGCTGGCCATCGACAACGCCCGGATTCATCAGGAACGCAGGCGGGTCGCGCACACCCTGCAACAGTCGCTGCTGCCGCCGGGACTGCCCACCATCGGCGGGATCGGGCTGGCCGCCGAGTACGTGCCCAGCGGCGACGCGGTCGAGGTCGGCGGGGATTTCTACGACGTGGTGCCGCTGTCGGAGGGCCGCTGGCTGGTGGTGGTCGGCGACGTGTCCGGCAAGGGGGTGCAGGCCGCCACCGTCACCGGCCTGGTCCGGGACGTCATCCGGGTGCTGGTACGCGACGGAAAGGCGTTGCCGGAGGTGCTGGCCCGGCTCAACGACACGCTCGTCGAGCGGGGCGGCGGCCGCTACTGCACCCTCGCGATGGCCGCCGTGACGGTGACCGCCGACCACCAGCTGGACGTCCGGCTGCACCTGGCCGGCCACGACCGGCCGGTGCTGATCAGCGGGTACGGGCAGGCCCGGTTCGTCGGTGCCGGCGGCACGGCGCTCGGGCTGCTGGAGGAGATCGTCGCGCCGTCGGTGGATCTCAGTTTGGCACCCGGCGACTCGCTGGTCTTCTACACCGACGGGATCACCGAGCGGCGCAACGGGCGGGAGCTGTTCGGCGCCGAGCGGCTGCGCCGTGCCGCGGCACCGCTGGCCGGCTTCTCCGCCGACGTGGTGGCGGCCCGGCTGCGCACCACGACGCTGGACTTCTCGGTCGAGGCACCTCGCGACGACATCGCGATCCTGGTGGTACGCAACGAGCCGGCGACGAAGGCCGGCCCGGCCGGCCTTCGCCGCCCACCCAGACCAGCGCGTGACCGACTGACCGGGTGACCCGGTCACGACCCGCCGGTGAACCGGCCGGGCGCCAGCCGGTGCTGCGGGTCGAACCGTTGCTTGAGCTCAAGTAGCCGGGGCAGGCCCGGCCGGTGGCCCCAGATGTCGACGGCCTGTCGGACCTCGGCGGGCGCGGTCAGCACCACGCAGCTGCCGCTGCGCGCCAGCAGCACCGACCGAACCGTCGCCAGGGTCTCGGCGACCCGCTCCGGCGTGGTCGACCCGGGAAGTACGGCGTGCACCAGGCCGGTGCCGACCGAACCGCGAACACCGATGGGTGCGCCGACCGCGTCGCGCACCGCGTAGATCGCGGCGTGCAGGTGCGCGGCCGGTACGTCGAGCCGCAGAGCGATGTCGCTGGCGGTAAACGGGTAACGCCGCCACCAGACCGGCGGTCGGGCGGTGTCGACGGCGTCCCCGCCGAGCAGTGCCGCCGCCCGGCCGGCGCGTTGCCGGTTCAGACCCGGCTCGCCCTCGAACAGCACCGCGAGCTGCCCACCGGGCGGCACCTGGGACGGCCGGACGGTGCGCGCGGCGTGTGCCGGCAGGTCCAGCTCGACCGCCACCGGGTGCAGCCCGTCGACGGTCAGCTCGCCGACCAGGTCGCGTACCTCCAGCGGGGTGTGCACGGTACGTCGCACCCAGCGTCGGTCGGCCGGCACCGGCTGCAGCCGGACCGTCGCGGCGACCAGCACCGCCAGGGCCCCCTGCGAACCGCAGAGCAGCTGGGGCGGTTCGTCACCGGCGTCGTCAGTCTCCGACGCCGCCCGGACCAGCCGCCCGGCGGCGTCGACGTAGTCGACCCCGGTGACGTGCCGGCACGGCGGACCGTGCCGGTGGCTCAATGGTCCGGTCTCGTCGGTGGCGACGATCCCGCCGACCGTCGCCGACGCGGAGGGCGGGTCCAGCGGCATCCGCCAGCCGGCCCGGCCGACGGCCTGCTGGGCGGTGTGCAGCGGGGTGCCCGCGCCGACCCGGACGGTGCGTGATCCTGGCGGGCGGTGCCAGACGCCGGCCAGCCGGGAGGTGTCCAGCACGATGTCCACATAGGACGGTGGAGTCCACCAGTCCAGTTTGCTGCCGGAGCCGCGGGGGATCAGGGTCAGATCCCGGTCGGCGCACAGGCGCAGCACCTCGGCGGTCGCCGAGGCCGTGCCCGGTGCCGCAACCCAACGCGGAGCGGCGGCCGCCACCTCGTCGTCCGGGCCGGCGTCGCGCACGTGCGCGGCACCACAGATCTCAGCCAGTCGAGCGGCCACGTCCTGAATCACCGTCGAGTCACCCCCCGCGCTGATCGTACACGTGTTCTAATCGATCCGGATTGGCCGTGCGGCGTGCCGCCGCGACCGGGCGGCCCGCTCCGGGCGGTACCGTGGCCGGGTGACGACCCAGACACCGGTTCCGCCGACCGCCAAGCGTGTCCCGACCGAGCGCGTCCACCACGGCGACACGGTCGTCGACGACTACGCCTGGCTCGCCGCCAAGGACGACCCGGACACGATCGCCTACCTGCAGGCGGAGAACGCCTACACCGAGGGTGCCACGGCACACCTCGCCGCGCTGCGCGAAACACTGTTCGGCGAGACGAAGCGGCGTACTCAGGAGACCGACCTGTCGGTACCGACCCGCAAGGGCGACTACTGGTACTACACCCGGACCGTCGAAGGCCAGCAGTACGGCATCCACTGCCGGCTTGCCGTCCGGCCCGGCGATTCGGCCCCGCCGGCCACTGTCGACGGCGTGTCGATCGACGGCGAGGAGATCCTGCTCGACGGCAACGCCCTCGCCGAGGGGCATGACTTCTTCGCGATGGGCACCTTCGACGTCAGCCCGGACGGCCGCTGGCTGGCGTACTCCACCGACTTCTCCGGCGACGAGCGCTTCACCCTGCGGATCAAGGACCTGGCCACCGGCGAGGTGCTGCCCGACGAGGTGCCGTCGACCTTTTACGGCACCGCCTGGTCGGCCGACGGCAGCGCGCTGTTCTACCTGACCGTGGACGACGCGTGGCGGCCGTACCGGGTCTGGCGCCACCAGATCGGCACCGGCGCGGACCGCGACGTCATCGTCCACCAGGAGGACGACGAGCGGTTCTGGGTCGGCGTCGAGCTGACCCGCTCCGAGCGGTTCATCCTGATCGACGCGCACAGCAAGACCACCAGCGAGGTACGGGCACTGCCGGCCACCGACCCGACCGCCGAGCCTGTGGTCATCGCCCCGCGCCGGCAGGGGGTGGACTACTCGGTCGAACACCATGGGCACCGGTTCCTGATCCTGCACAACGACGGCGCGGAGGACTTCGCCCTCGCGTACACCTCTGTGGACGCCCCCGGCGACTGGGTGCCGCTGATCGGGCACACCCCCGGCACCCGGCTCGAATCGGTGGACGCGTTCGCCAACCACCTGGTGGTGTCGCTGCGTACTGACGGACTGACCGGGCTGCGGGTGCTCCCGGTCGGCAGTACCGACACCTTCGACATCGAGTTCCCCGAGCCGATCTACAGCGTCGGGCTGGACGCCAACCCCGAGTACACCACCACCAGCCTGCGGATCCGCTACACCTCGCTGATCACCCCCGACTCCATCTACGACTACGACCTGGTCACCCGCGACCTGGCGCTGCGCAAGCGCAAGCCGGTGCTCGGCGGCTACGACCCGGCCGGCTACGAGCAGCACCGGGAATGGGCGGTCGCCGACGACGGCACCCGGGTGCCGATCTCGGTGGTGTGCCGCGCCGGCACCCCCCGGGACGGTTCCGCGCCGTGCGTGATCTACGGGTACGGGTCGTACGAGATCAGCATGGACCCGTGGTTCTCGGTGCCCCGGCTGTCGTTGCTGGACCGTGGCGTGGTGTTCGCCGTGGCGCACGTGCGGGGCGGCGGTGAGCTGGGCCGGCGTTGGTACGACGACGGCAAGATGATGGCCAAGAAGAACTCGTTCACCGACTTCGTGGCCTGCGCCCGACATCTGGTGAAGGCGGGCTGGACCACCTCGGACCGGCTGATCGCCCGGGGCGGTTCAGCCGGCGGGCTGCTGATGGGCGCGGTGGTCAACCTCGCCCCGGACGCGTTCGGCGGGATCGTGGCGCAGGTGCCGTTCGTGGACGCGCTGAACACGATCCTCGACCCGACGCTGCCGTTGACGGTCACCGAGTGGGAGGAATGGGGCAACCCTCTGGAGGACCCCGACGTGTACGCGTACATGCGCTCGTACACCCCGTACGAGAACGTCGCCGCCGTCGACTACCCGCCGATCCTGGCCGTGACCAGCCTCAACGACACCCGGGTCTTCTACCACGAGCCGGCGAAGTGGGTGGCGAAACTGCGCGCGGTGGCTCCCGGCGGGTCGTACCTGCTGAAGACGGAGATGGGTGCCGGTCACGGCGGCCCGAGCGGGCGCTACGACGCCTGGCACGAGGAGGCCTTCGTCACGGCCTGGATCCTGGACCGGGTGGGGCTGGCCGGCTGACCCGGCCGGCGGACGGGACCCGCCGTCGCCGCGATGACGTCGGTCGCGGCGGGTTCCCGACGGCCTGGGATTATGGTTGCTGAGCAACGAACTCCCGGTCCTGCGCGGACGACAGCAAGTGGAGTACCGTTCGAGCGGAATGGCTGGAGGTCTCGAATGTCCCTGACGGTGCAGACGGAGCAGCGTGGCGACGTCGTCGTCGTGTCGGTCGGTGGTGAGTTGGACATGGCCACCGCACCCCAGCTCCAGGACCAGATAACGGATCTACTGGACAAAGGTCGCAGTCGGCTGGTCTTCGATCTGGCCGACGTGTCGTTCTGCGACTCCACCGGTCTGTCGGTCTTCGTCCGGGCGAAGAACGGGTGCGACGAGGCCGGCGGCGTTGTCCGGCTCGCCGCGCCGCAGCGCGGGGTGCTGCGCATCCTGGAGGTCAGCGGCCTGGTCGAGGTCCTACAGACCTTCCCGAGCGTCGACGAAGCGGTCTCGGCGCCACAGCCGGCTGCGGCCGACTGACCGAGGCGGTGCCCGCCTCGTCCTCGATCCAGCGGGGCCGGGCGATCGCCCAGCCCGTACCGGTCTGCACCAGCAGCGCCACACCGAGCAGCGCGATCGGCACCAACCAGCCGCCGGTCTGCTCGTACAGCAGACCGACCGAGAGCGGGCCGAGCGCGGCGATCAGGTAACCGGTGCTCTGGGTGAACGCCGACAACGACACCACGCCGGCCCCGGTCCGCGCCCGGAGCCCGACCATCGCCAGCGCCAGCGGGAAGGTGCCCTGACCGAGCGCGAGCAGCACCATCCACACCAGGGCACCCTGGTACGGCAGCCAGAGCAGCCCCGCGTAGCTGAGTGCGGACGCCACGGTGGTGCCGAGCACAAGCGGCCGCAGGCTCGACATCCGGGTGGCCAGCGTCGGCATCAGCAGCGCGATCGGCACAGCGACCGCAGTGACCCCGGCCAGCAGCAGCCCGGCGGTCTCCGGTCGGAAACCGGCGTCGCGAAACACCTGCGCCAGCCAACCCATCTGGGCGTACGCGCCGAACGACTGTGCGCCGAAGAAGCCGGCCATCAGCCAGCCGAGCCGGGTCCGGCCCGGTCGGATCACGGCCGTCGCGCCCGGCCGTGCCAGCGGTCGCTCGCCGACGGTGCCGCTCGCCGGTCGCTCGCCGACGGTGCCGGGCGTGCCGGTCGCCGGGCGTCGTCGGTCCCGCCAGGCGACCGGCACCCAGAACGCTGCGGCGGCGACGGCGATCAGCGCCCAGAAGCCGAGCCCGGCCCGCCAGCTGCCGGCCGCGTGGGCGATCGGGACCGCGGTACCGGCCGACACCGACGCACCGATCGTCAACGACATCATGTACGCGCCGGTGACCAGGCCGGCCCGGTGCGGGAAGTATTGCCGGACCAGCATCGGCAGCAGCACGTTCGCCACCGCGATTCCGGCCAGGGCCAGGGCGCTGGTCGCCACGAACAACCAGGCGGAGCTGATGGTGACCCGGAGCAGTTGACCGGTGGCGAGCGCCGCCATCGAGGCCACCAGCAGCTGCGGTGGCGAGAATCGGCGGACCAGCCACGGGGTGAACGCGCCGACCGAGGCGAAGGCCAACGCCGGCAGCATGGTCACCACGCCGGCCAGCAGGCCGGACAGTGCCAGGCCGGTACGGACCTCGTCCAGCAGCGGGCCGAGGCTGGTGATCGCGAGCCGCAGGTTGAGCGCGACGAGGATCATCGCGATCAGCACCACGACTGTGCCACGCCGGGCGGCCCCGGTGGTCGCCGTCCCGGCCGGTGCAGTGGCCGGCACCGGCTGGATCCGCCCAGTCGTGGTTGGCCCAGTCGTGCTTGGCCCCGACACGGCCCGCCCCGATGAGGTCTGCCTCGGCATGGTCGACCCCGGTGCGGTCCGGGTAGCCGGGCGGCCGGTGAGGGCGGTTGGCGGAGTCATGTCGACCATCCTAAAATCATGGGATGATTTATGGTCGGGTGATGTAACGGATGACACCCTCGGCAGCTTCCCCGTCGGCACCTGCCGGCCGGTCCGGCACTTCCCGCAGGTCCCGGCAGACTCTGGTCCGCCAGGCGATCGACTCGTTGCGCGAGCAGATCGCCGCCGGCGACTGGCCGCTCGGCACCCGGATCCCGACCGAACCACGGCTGGCCGAGGCGCTCGGCGTCGGGCGCAACACGGTCCGGGAGGCGGTACGCGCGTTGGTGCACGCCGGCGTGCTGGAGTGCCGACAAGGCTCCGGCACCTATGTGATCTCCACCGACGAGTTGGCCGGTGCGGTGGCCCGCCGCTGTGCCTCCGCCGAGTGGCGGGAGACCGTGGAGGTCCGCCGGGCGTTCGAGGTCGAGGCGGCCCGGCTGGCGGCGCAGCGGCGTACCCCGTCGGACGTGGCGTCGCTGGACGCAGCGCTGGCCGACCGCGAGGCGGCCTGGCGCGGGGGCGACCTGGCCCGGTTCGTCGACGCGGACCTGACGCTGCACCGGGCGATCATGGCCGCCTCGCACAACGTGATGCTGTCCGAGCTGTACGACTCGATCGGCGCTGCGATGCGGGCCACCGTCGCCGAGGCGGTCGGCCCGGACCTGCACCCGGACCGGCACGTCGACCACGCCCGGCTGGTTGCGGCGATCCGCGACGGTGACCCGGAGCGGGCGGCCAGCGAGGCGGCCGCCTACCTCGGCACCGACTGACTCGCGACGCTCACGCAAGACTGACCCCGCGACGCTCACGCCCCGAGGGCCGGACCCCGGGGGGCGGGGCCCGGCCCTCGTACTGACCAGCGGCGTTGCGCGGTAGTGGCGCGCTGCTTCGGTGCTGCTGCGGATCGGTGCGGTGGGTCAGCTGTTCCAGTGCTGGGCGACCAGCTCGGCGGCCTGGGTCTCCCACTGCGCGTAGTGGAACGGGAACGCCGACACCTGGACGGTCTGGGCGGCCTCGGTCAGCGGCATGTCCTGCCAGCCGTCGACGGCCCTGAGCCCGTTCAGGAACGCGGTGGTGGAGTACTCGACGTCGGTGATCTGCTCGACGGTGCCCCAACCCGACGACGGGCGCTGCTGGAACAGGCCCTGCGAGTCGTGGTCGTTGCGGTCACCGAGGTGGCCCAGGTTCTCCAGCTTGGACTCCTGCAGGGCGGTGGCGATGGCGACCACGGCGGCCCGCTCGTCCATGCCGGCCTTCTTCGTGGCGGCGATGATGCCCTTGACGTTGTCGGTTTGCTCGCCGGACAGGGTGATGCGGGACTGTTCGCCCTGCACGCCGTGCGGGGTCAACTTGCCGGTGTCGACGCGGTCGCCGGTGTCGACGCGGTCGCCGGTGGCGCCGGTGTCACTCGTGGTGACGGCGGTGTCCGTGGTGGCAGCCCGGACGCCGGGGGTGTGCTGGGCGGCCAGAGCGGGGGCGGCGATCGCGCCGCCGGCCATGGCCAGCCCGGCGATGCCGAGGGCGGTGTTCCGCAGCTTGTCGCGGAGGGTACCGGTGATGATCGTGTTCATGGGGGGTCCACCTCTCCGTGCCGGGGGATCGCCGTTCCAGGTGGTGCGGGGGCGGACCATGCACAACGACAGCCGGTCACCAGGCATTCCACCCCGTGGCCGGGGTCGGGCAGCGGGGCGTGCGCCGGCGGGGCGGGCAGATCGTCGCGGTAGGTTGTCGACCGATATTCCGCTCAGCTGCCGGGAGTGCCCCTCATGATCAACGGCTTCAAGAATTTCATCCTGCGCGGGAACGTTGTCGACCTGGCGGTCGGCATCGTCATCGGTGCGGCGTTCACCGCCGTGGTGACCCAGTTGACCAAGTCGTTCCTGGAGCCGTTCATCAGGCTGCTGGCCGTACTGCTGACCGGCGAGGAGGGCATCGGCGGTGCTGGGTTCACGGTCCGTGGCGTCGTCTTCGACTGGCCGGCCTTCGTCAACGCGGTGATCACCTTCGTGCTCACCGCCGCCGCGCTGTACTTCCTGGTCGTCATGCCGATGAACCGGCTCGCGGAGCGTCGGCGTCGGGGCGAGGAGCCGCCGCCGGCCGCGCCGAGCGAGGAAATCAAGTTGCTGACCGAGATCCGGGACGCCCTGGTGACCCGCCGCACCGACCGGTGATTCAAAGAGCTATCCGTGGTTGCCTTGTTACTCCCAGCACTTGAAAAGTGGCGGCGACGGGACGTGATCTGCGTGACACTTGACGCATGGAGCAGCTAGCCGGGATCACGTCCCAGGACTGCGCAACCCCTACCCGACCTGTCGCCGACCTTGGCCGACCGACCGCCCAGCCCGCTGGTGGGCGGGCGGTAGCCACCCTTGTCCGACCCCGCTGCGACGACCCCACCTGCGGTACCTGCTACCAGCGGCCGGAGACGGACTGACCGCCGTGCCCGGGTCGGTCGCCCGATCCGGTGGCCACCCGCCACTGCCGTATCCTCTCGAACAGATGTTCGATAGGGTCCGTCGGGTGGAGCAGCGTAAACACTGGTGGAACGGCAGTTGGGGACGGCTGGCCCGGCGGGACGTGTTCCTCCGCGCCGACGCCGACAGGTGGTTCGTCGAGGCCCGGGTCGGCGGCGCCGAGGGCAGGTCCCGGTTCACCGAGTACGACACCGAGGAGTCCGCGTACGACGCGGTCCGTCGCCTGATCGACGGCCCCGGCGCCTGGCGCGAGGTCTCCGACGGACGGTTTGTCGCACGCCGACACGGGGAACCGGACGTCCATGAACGCGGCTGACGCATCTGTGACAGACCGGATCACCACCGGCATGCCGGTGGTCGACGCACGGGGCGAGAAGATCGGCACGGTCGCCCTGGTCCGTCCGGCGGATCCGAACGCGGTGACGGTCGAAGGCGCCGTCGATCCGCAGGACGCGATCGGTGACGAGGTGCCCCACCCGGAGGTGGGCGACGAGCCAGCCACCGCGCCCGACGTGGCGGCCCGGCTGCTACGTACCGGCTTCATCAAGATCAGCACGACGGAGCCGGCGGCGCTGCCGGGCGGTGTCGGCTACGCCAGCGTCGAACAGTTGGCGGCGGTCGACGCCGGGGTGGTCCGTCTAGCGGTGCCCCGGTCCGAGGTGACACCACCGGCCTGACCGGCGGTATGGTCACTGACCGGACCGACAGGTGGGTGGCGGGCCCCGACCCGGCTGCGAACCGGGCGGTCTGGCCGGCTGTGGACCTGGCAGTCCGGCCGGCTGCGACCTTGGGCGGTCCGGCGGGTGGTCCGCGACGGTGGGAGGCGACGTGGCGCGCGGTGGTGTCTTCTGCATCGAGGGGCAGTGGCATCGCGACCTGAACGAGCGCGGCTCGGTGCTGCCGACCCTGGAGCTGCTGGAACGGCTCAGCCGGATCCGGTTCATCCACCGCGACGCCGCCACCCCCGACGAACTCGCCTACTTCCTGGACCGCTGGCTGCTGCGCCAGTACGCCGACTACCGGGTCGGCTTCTTCGCCATGCACGGCGAGCCGACCAAACTGTGCCTGACCGAACGGCACCACGTCGACCTGGACGACGTGGCCGAGCAGATGGCCGGCCGGTGCGCCGGCAAGCGGCTGTACTTCGGCAGCTGTTCGGTGCTGCGCGCCTCCGACGCCCGGATGCGCGAGTTCCTCGCCACCACCGGGGCCTCGCTGATCTGCGGCTACACCCGGGAGGTCGACTGGGTGGAGTCGGCGGCGTTCGAGACGGTGCTGCTCGACGTGCTCGCCAACGGGGTCTACAACAACGCCGCCGAGCTGCGGATGGGCTCGTCGCACTGGGCGCCACTGGCGGCGTACCTGGGCTTCCGGATCGTCTACGCCAACGGCCGGACCTGGCGCCCGGCCGGCCGACAACGCGCGTCAGCCGGCCGGCAGCCGGGACCGGCGGGGCCCGAGCAGGCAGCAACCGGCACCCAGCAGGTGCCGATACAGGGCGGCAGGGCCAGGAGCGGCGCGCGGAGCAGGCCTTCGGGCATCGCACGGAAAGATCGATAGCGAGCCAGGTCCACCTGGCCGAATCTGCTTGCGGTCGAGCGCGATTCTCCGCCGATTCCGCCGTTTCATGACACTGGTCATGATCAATTGAGAAGTGGTCGGGCGGGTGCTGTCGAGTTGTCGACTTCCACCCTGGACTGTGACGCGCCGATGCCGGAGGATCGGGGGCGTGAGTTTCGCTTCTTGAATCTGTGAGGTGACACGTTGAGCGATCCGAATGAATTTCGACAAGTGCTGAAGCAAATGCGAATGCAGCTCGGGATGTCTCAGGATGCGCTCGGTGCGGAGGTGCACATCAGTGGTTCCCAGATCGGGAACTACGAGTCAGGGCGGTCGATCCCACCCGACGACGTGCTGGCTGGCCTGGTCGCTGTGCTCAAGGCGGGGCCCGAGCTGCAGGAGCTTGCCGAGCGGGCACGCGGTGAGGCGGTCGCGCCCTGGCTACGGTCCTGGGTGGAGAACGAGCGCCGAGCGGCCATCATGCGTACCTGCCATGCCAATCTCGTCCCCGGGCTGCTGCAGACCGAGGCGTACGCCCGGTCGGTGATCGCGGCCGGGCCGCACACCGAGGTCCAGGTCGAGGAGATTACCCGGGAACGGATGGCGCGGCAGGCGGCGACCCTGGGTCGCGAGGATCCGTTGCTGTTGCACGCGATCATCGGCGAGGCGGCGCTGCGGATCGGTGACTCGGTGATCATGAAAGAGCAGCTGGATCACCTGGTCGGGGTGGGATTCCTCCCCAACGTCGTGGTGCGGGTGGTGCCGTTCTCGGCAGGGCCGCATCCCGCGCTGACCGGCGCGTTCGAGATCGCCACCCTGATCGAGGGAGCAACCGTCGTCTACCGGGACAGCGTCGACGAGGGAGAGGTGGTCACCGGGCTTGCGACCGTACGCAACGTGCAGCGAGCATGGGAGTTGGTGTCCGCACGGGCGCTACCGTGTGACCTGTCCCGTGACCTGATGATGAGGGTGGTCGATGACCATGAGCACCGAATTGAACTGGCGAAAGAGCACCCGGAGCGGCACTAACGGCGGGTCCTGCGTGGAGGTGGCCGATAACCAGCCGGGTCGGGTGTACGTCCGGGACACGAAGGACCGCGACGGCGGAACGCTGGCCTTCGTGCCGGCGGCCTGGCGTGGGTTCGTCGACCTGGCCAAGCGGGCCGGCTCCGCAAGCTGACCGTATCAAGATCAGGTGAGCGCTATGGACCTCACCCCGCTGTTGAGAGGTCCATAGCGCTCACCTGATCTTGGGATGTCGGTCGGGTCAGCCGCCCACCAGCCGAAGCTCGTCGTGCAGACTGCGGGCGACGTACGCCATCGAGGCCTCGGCCGCCGGCTGCACCATCGCCGGCACCCGGGATTCGGTCAGCGCGGCGACCGCGTAGATCTGGCCGTTGGCGTGTTCCACGACGCCGATCTCGTGCCGCAGGTTGAGCAGGGTGCCGGTCTTCGACGACCAGCGGGCAGCATCGGAGCTGAAGTCGGGCGCGAGTCGCTGTCGCAGCACGTTGTCACCCATCAGTTCGCGGACCCGGCCGGCAACCTGTTGGTTCATCGTGGCCGGCAGCCAGAGTTCGTGCAGGAGGTCGACGAAGGCGCGGGCCGATCCGGTACTGGCCCGGCTGACGTCGAGTTGGGCGACCGGGTGGCCGTGACCGGCGGTTGCCGCGCCGATGGCCAACGACTGCGCCAGGTGACTCTCCTGCGGGGCGAACCGTTCGGCAGGGGTGTCGGTCAGGTCACTGATCGGGTGCCGGACGATAATTCCGGACAACCCGAGCCGGCGCAGCCCGATGGTGACCTCCGCTGGCGGCGTGAGGTCGAACAACGCGTCGGCGGCGGCACCGTCGCTGATCGCCGTACTGAGATAGAGCAGGTCCTCGAGGGCCACCGTGGCCGGGTGGCGGAACTTGCTCAACCCGGTCGGGCCGGGCACAGCGACCCGGTTCGGGCGCACCAGGGTCAGCGCCGCCGGATCGAGTTCCCCCCGGTGGATCCGGTCCAACGTGACTACCGCCAGTGGGACCTTGACCAGCGATGCCGCCGGGAACTCCAGGTCGGGGTCGATGCCAAGTTCGTCGCCGGTACGCAGATCTCGGACCAGGACGGAGCCACGGAGTCCCGCCTCGTCGAGGGTGGCTCGTGCCAGCCGCAGCACCTTGGCGACGCCCATACCTTCCTCACCGTTGCTCGTCGGGCGGGGCACCGAGGCAGGTCCGCACTACGGCGTCCGGTAGGTCGTGCAACCGCCGGGCGTCCTCGGCCAACCCGGCCGCGATGTCGTAGCCTCGGGCGAACACCTGCTCGCCGATCGGGTGCCAGCGCAGCCCGAGATCCCGGGCCTGACTGGCCGAGCAGAGCAACAAGTCGCCGCTGTCGCCGCCGTACACGTCGGCGAGCGCGGCGACGAGTCCGGTGGCGATCCTGACCTGCGCGGGTGCCAGACCAACGGACTGGGCGAGGCGGACCATCCGATCCCGTACATGCGGGACGTCGTCTTCAGGCTGAATCCAGATCCGGTTGCCGGCCCGGTCACGCCGAAACCGACCAGGGCGCAGCGCGGCGAGGAAGATCGGGTCGGCGGCGTCGCCGGTGGAGCCGTCGGACGAGCCGGCAAGCCCCAGCGGTACCTGCCACCGGCTGCCGTCGGGTGCCACGGCGAGCAGCGCCGCGCGTACCTCCAAGCCGTGGACCAGGTCGGCGCGCTCCGCCGGATCGGCGGGGACCAGATCCAGTTGCAGGCCGTCGGTCCGGGCTTCGGTGACCAACCGGGCCAGCCGCCGGGGCGGGCAGATCGCCGGAACGGCCAGCCGGAGCGGGCGCAGTCGGGCCTGCTCGGCGTTGTGTTCCAGGGTGTCCGCGAAGTCGACCAAGCGCCGGGCCGAGGGCAGCACGTCCCGCCCGAAGGCGGTCAGGGTGACGGCGCGTGACGAGCGGTCGAACAGCCGGGCACCGAGGTGCTGTTCGAGGGTGGCGATCCGCCGGCTGGCCACGGACTGCGGGATGCGGGCCGCCGCAGCGCCGATGGTGAAGCTGCCGTGGGCGCTGACCGCAACGAAAGCCCGGCAGGCGGCCACCACGTCCACGGCAGCTGATTCTATGCCCGGTTCTATGCCGAATCAGCATCAGAACGCGCACCGTCGTCTTTTACCGCATCCGACTCCTCTGCCAGGCTGACTGACATCCCAAGTGCACCTGGAAAGGATGCTTCGCATGACCTTGCGTACCTGTGTCCGTATCGCCGTCGCGGTGGTGGCGCTCGTACCGCTGGCGGGCTGTGCGACCTCGGGGTCGCCCGACGCCGCCCCGAGCGCTGTCGGGCAGCCGACCACGACGGCGACCACCGGCGCACACCTGGTCGAGCTCCGACGCCTGGAGGAAAGCTTCGACGCCCGGCTCGGCGTCTACGCCGTCGACACCGGCACGGGCCAGACTGTCGAACACCGGGCAGACGAGCGGTTCGCGTACGCCTCGACCTTCAAGCCACTCGCCGCAGCCGCAGTGTTCGACCAGACCACCGGCGCCGAGCTCGATCAGGTGATCCGTTACACCGCCGACGACCTGGTCACCTATTCACCGATCACGGAACAGCACGTCGACACCGGCATGCCGCTGCGCGACATCGCCGACGCGGCGATCCGGTACAGCGACAACACCGCCGGCAATCTGTTGCTGGAGCAGCTCGGTGGCCCAGACGGCTTCGAGAAGCGGCTGCGGGAGATCGGCGACGACGTGACCGATCCGGACCGCTGGGAGACCGAGCTGAACGACTACACCCCGGGCGACCCCCGGGACACCAGCACCCCGCGGGCGCTGGCCGGAAGCCTGCGGGCGTACGCCGTCGGCGACGCGCTCGCCACGGACGACCGGGACCTGCTGGTCGACCTGTTGGTGGCGAACACAACCGGTGACGAGCTGATCCGGGCCGGCGTGCCGGATGGCTGGCGCGTCGGAGACAAGACCGGTGCCGCCGGATACGGCACGCGCAACGACATCGCCGTGATCTGGCCGCCGGCCGGCCAACCGATCGTGCTGGCGGTGCTTTCCGACCGGGAAGGCCCGGATGCCGGGTACGACAACGCGCTGATCGCACAGGCCGCGCGGGTCGTCGTCGCCGAACTGCGGCCGTGAGATCCGGGTCCGGCTGTGAGACCCGGGTTCGGCCGAGAGACCCGGCCGGTCGTAAGACCCGGGTGGTCCGGACCCGGGTCAGTCGGGTGCCAGGCGGTGGGTGAGTGCGGTGTGCCGGCGGCCTGCCCCGGCGGTTCGGACCGCGATCGCGATCGCCTTGCGCGAGCCGACCAGCACGACGAGCTTCTTCGCCCGGGTCACCGCCGTGTAGAGCAGGTTGCGCTGCAGCAGCGTGTACGAACTCATCGTCACCGGGATGACCACCGCCGGGTACTCGCTGCCCTGTGAGCGGTGCACGGTGATCGCGTACGCGTGCTGCAGCTCGTCCAGCTCGTCGAACTCGTACTCGATGTCCTCGTCCTCGTCGGTGCGGACGGTGAGCTTGCGGTCCTCGGTGCTGACCGCGGTGACGACTCCGATGGTGCCGTTGAAGACTCCGGCGGTGCCCTTGTCGTAGTTGTTGCGGATCTGGATGACCTTGTCGTTGATCCGGAACACCCGGGCGCCGTGCCGCCGCTCCGGCCGGTCGTCGCGCGGCGGGGCAAGCGCCTCCTGCAGGGCGGTGTTCAGGTTGCCGGCGCCGGCCGGGCCCCGGTGCATCGGGGCGAGCACCTGGATGTCGCGGGCCGGCACCCGGAACTTGCGCGGGATCCGCCGGGCGACGATGTCCACCACCAGGCCGGCGACCGCCTCCGGCTCGTCGGCCGCGAACAGGAAGAAGTCGGCCATGCCGTCGGTGCGCGGCTGCTCGCCGGCGTTGATCCGGTGCGCGTTGACCACCACCCCGGACTCCTGGGCCTGCCGGAAGATCCGGGTCAACCGGACCTGCGGTACGGCCGGGGCGGCGAGCACGTCGCGCAGCACCTCGCCGGCACCGACCGACGGCAACTGGTCGACGTCGCCGACCAGCAGCAGGTGGGCACCGGGTGCCACCGCCTTGACCAGCTTGTTGGCCAGGATCAGGTCGAGCATCGAGGCCTCGTCGACGACGATCAGGTCCGCGTCGATCGGGTTGTCCCGGTCGTACGTCGGATCGCCGCCCGGCCGCAGTTGCAGCAGCCGGTGCACGGTTGCCGCCGGGTGACCGGTGAGCTCGGTCATCCGTTTCGCCGCCCGGCCGGTCGGCGCGGCCAGCACGATCTTGGCACCCTTGGCGGCGGCCAGCGTGATGATCGACTTGACGGTGAACGACTTGCCGCAGCCCGGCCCGCCGGTGAGCACCGCCACCTTCGAGGTCAGCGCCAGGCGTACCGCCTGCTCCTGCTCGGGGGCGAGGTCGGCGCCGGTGCCGGCGCGCAGCCAGGCCAGCGCCCGGCCCCAGTCGACGTCGGCGAACGCCGACAACCGGTCGGCCCGGTGGTGCAGCAGCCGCAGCAGGCTGCCGGCCAGTGAGCATTCGGCGCGGTGGAACGGCACCAGGTAGACGGCCGGGATGATGCCGCCCTCGCTGGTCGGGTTCGGCACCGCCTCGCGTACCACGCCTTCCTCCGTGACCAGCGCGGTGAGCGCGTCGCGGACCAGTTCGACGGCGACGCCGAGGATGCCGGCGGCGTCGGTGCACAGGTTGGGCTCCGGCAGGTAGCAGTGGCCGTGGTCGGCGGCCTCGGAGAGGGTGTACTGGATGCCGGCCTTGATCCGTTCCGGGCTGTCGTGCGGGATGCCGACTGCCTGGGCGATGGTGTCGGCGGTCTTGAACCCGATGCCCCAGACGTCGGCGGCCAGCCGGTACGGCTCGTTGCGGACGACCGAGATCGACCCGTCGCCGTACTTCTTGTAGATCCGTACGGCGAGCGAGGTGGTGACCCCGACCCCCTGCAGGAAGATCATCACTTCCTTGATCGCCTGCTGTTCGATCCACGCCTTGGCGATCAGGGAGGTCCGTTTCGGCCCGAGACCGGGCACTTCGACCAGCCGGCCAGCCTCTTCCTCGATGATTCGTAGCGTGTCGGCGCCGAAGTGGGCGACGATCCGGCCGGCCATCTTCGGCCCGATCCCCTTGATCAGGCCGGATCCGAGGTACCGCTCGATGCCCTGCACGGTGGCCGGCAGCACCGTGGTGTACGAGTGGACCTCGAACTGTCGGCCGTACTTCGGGTGCGACCCCCACCGGCCGACCAGCCGGATGCTCTCCCCCGGCTGTACGCCGAGCAGCGAGCCGACCACGGTCAGCAGGTCGGTGCCGGACCGGTCGGTGGCGACCCGGGCGATGGTGTAGCCGGTCTCCTCGTTGGCATAGGTGATCCGTTCCAGGACCGCCTCCAGCACCGCTGCCGGGTGTCGGGCCGGGTGCGCGGCCGGGGGCGTGGCTGGCGGCGTGGTCGGGGGCGCTGCGGAGGGCGTGGCCGGGGCGGCGGTGGGTCCGGTGGTGGCGGTCACCGGTCGATTATCCGACCGGCGTGTCGGCGTACCCGCTCGCCTGCAGCTCGAACAGTTCCCGGTACAGCCCGTCGGCGGCGAGCAGCTCGTCGTGCGTACCGGCCTCGACCAGCCGACCCGACCGCAGCACGTAGATCCGGTCGGCCTGACGGACGTTCGCCAGCCGGTGAGTGATCAGTACGACGGTCCGGTCCGGCCGGCGGCGGAGCTGCTGGAACAGAGCGTGTTCGGCGCGGGCGTCCAGCGCCGCCGACGGTTCGTCGCAGATCAGCAGCGGCGCGTCGCGGTAGATGCCGCGGGCGGCGACCAGCCGCTGCCACTGGCCACCGGACAGGTCGTGGCCCTCCCGGAAGTTGCGGTCGAGCAGCGTCCGATACCCCCGGGGCAGGCTCTCGATCATGTCGTGGGCGGTGGCGGCCGTCGCGGCGTCTACCATGGACGGCCGTACCCGGTCGCCCGCTGCCTGGTGGTGGTCCGGACGACCGGGCTCAGCCTGGTCGTGGCCTGGCCGGCCGATGGTGATGTTCTGCCCGGCGGTGAACGGGAACCGCCACCAGTCCTGGCTCACCACCGCGACCTGGCCGGCGAGCCGCTGCGGGTCGATCTCGTCGATGTCGACGCCGTCCCAGCGGATGGTGCCGCTGCTCGGCCGGTACAGCCCGGCGATCAGCTTGGCCAGCGACGACTTTCCAGAGCCGTTCTCGCCGACCAGCGCGACCACCTCACCCCGACGCAGGGTCAGGCTGACTCCGTCGACCGCCGGCCGGTCGGTGTCCGGGTAGCTCAGGCTGACGCCGTCCAGCTCGATTTCGTCGTACCCGCCGATCCGCCGGCCGCCGGCCGGTGGCACCTGCCGGTCGGCGCGGGCCAGGAAGTCGCGGTAGTCGCGGTAGTACAGCGCGTCCTCGTACAGCGCGTTGGTGGCGTGGATGGCGGTGTTCAGGTTGGCCCGGGCCGCCTGGAGCGCGATCATCGCGGTGGCGGCGGCGGCCAGCGGGATCATGCCGACTAGGAGCAGACCGCCGAGTACGGCGTAGACGACGAAGGCAGCGGTACCGCTGAACGCACCCCCGACGACCCGGGTGCCGGTCTGCGCCCGCACCAACCGCAGCTGGGCCCGGGTCTCGGTGGTCATCGTGCGGTGATACTCGCCGAGCAGGAAGTCCCGCATCTGGTAGGTGCGGATTTCCGCAGCGGTGTGCCGGTTGGCCATCAGGTGGGCCAACATCCACATCCGCCGCCGCCGGGTGATCCGGGCCAGCAACGCGAGGTACTCGCGGCGGGCGATCCGAATGGCGGTGACGGCGGCCGGTACCGCCGCCAGCAGCAGACACGGCAGCAGCAGCGGCTCGATGACGGTGACCGCTGCGGCGGTGGCGGCCACCCCGACGACCCCGGTGGTGAGGTTCACCGCGTCATCGACAATGGACGCCGCTTCGACGGTGCCCCGGTCGCGGGCCCGGTCCATCTCCTCGGCGAAGCCGGCGTCGTCGAACGCGGCCAGCTCCACCGACGTGGTGGCCTCGAACAGCCGTAGCTCGGCCCGGTAGGTGACCTGTGGCATCAGCCGGGCCTGGGCCCAGCCGGCGGCGATGGTCAGTCCGCCCCGGGCCGCCACGGCGAGCGCGGCGACGGCGAGCGCCGGGGCGGCCGCGCGGATCCGGTCCGGCGTCGGCCCGGAGGCGAACAGTTCCCGCAGTACGCTGCTGGTGGCCAGCAGCCCGAAGGTGGTCATCACCCCGGCCACGACGTTCAGCCCGATCGCGGCGACCGTGTCGCGTGGGCTCACCGACCAGGCCAACTTGACCGCCTCGGCGAGGATTCCGGGCAGCCGGCGGGCGACCGTCCAGAAGCTGGTCTCGGCGAACCCGCGGGCGTGGTGCATCCAGTCCGCGTCGGCGAGTTCGGGCAGCGCCTCGCCGTCGTCGGGGAAGCCGTCGGATGGTTGCGCGGCAGCGGAAGCTTTCTGCTGAATAGGCCACATACGTCCGAATCCTTTGTCGTCGGCCTGCCGCAGGGGCGGACGGAACGTAGCGTGGAGGCTACTGAAGGATATGTGGTCGGTGATGCCGGTGAGTGTCGTACCGGCTATCCATGGCAAACTTTCGATCGGCTGGCGAACGGCCGCCCACCGCGCCGGTGGCGAACGGCCGCCCACCGCGCCGGTGGCGAACGGCCGCCCACCCCGACGGAAGAAGGCCACCGACCGATGGACCAGCAGCAACTGCAGACGCTCCGACAGCTGTACGTGCGACAGCGCATCCGGTTGATGGTCAACCAGTACGAGGTCCGCGCCGTCGGCCCGGACGGCGCACCCGGGCCGCTGCTCGCCTTCGCCCAGCAGAAGCGGCTGGCCTTCCGCGAACAGGTCACCCTCTACGCCGACGACCAGCGCCAGCGGCCCGTACTCGGGTTCAAGGCCCGGCAGGTGATCGACCTCGGGGCGACCTACGACGTGACGGATGCCGCCGGCCACCCGATCGGACTGTTCCGTAAGGACTTCGCCCGGTCGCTGCTGCGCTCCACCTGGCACCTGGAGCAGCCCGGCATCGGGGTGGCGACCGGCGCGGAACGCAACATGGTGGTCGCCCTGCTGCGCCGGTTCAGTGACCTGCTTTCCTGGCTGCCGTACCACTTCGACTTCACCATCGACGGCCAGCCGGCCTTCTCCGTGGTGCGCAGGTGGGGCCTGCGGGACAACTACCAGGTCGACATCCATCACCCGCAACTGGACCGTCGGCTGGTGATCGCCATGGCCGTCGCGCTGGACGCCCTGCAGTCGCGGTGACCCGCCGATCCTGCCCCGGGGCGGCCGGTGGTGCCGTCCCGGCAGCCGGGCCGGGGAGGCCGCTGGCGTACCGGCTTCACTAAGATATCGATTTGTGATGGCCGGATGTGGGCAAGCGACCACCAGTCTGGACCGGCGGCTGCGGCAGACCCGGGAGCGCCACTTCGTCGGCCGAGCCGCCGAGCTCGCCCTGCTGCGGCAGGCGTTGGAGCGCGCCCCCGAGCCGCTCGGAGTGCTCTACCTGCACGGGCCGGGTGGCATCGGCAAGTCCACCCTGCTGCGGTACTTCGGGGACGAGGCGGCCGCCGCCGGACGACGGGTGGTGCATGTGGATGGAAGGGCGGTCAGTCCGTCTCCGGCCCGGTTCGAGCTCGCCGCCGCTGATGCGCTGGCCGACGAGACGGCGGTGCTGCTGGTCGACTCATTCGAGCACTGCCAGGGGCTGGAGGACTGGCTGCGGGACCGGTTTCTGCCCCGACTGCCGGAGTCCGTCCTGGTGGTGCTGGCCGGCCGGGGCGGCCCCGGGCCGCAGTGGCGGGCCGATCCGGCCTGGCGTGACCTGCTGAAAGTGATCCCGATGGGCAACCTGTCCCGGGAGCACGCCGTCGCGCTGCTCAACCGCCGGGGCGTACCGCCGGATCTGCACCCCTCGGTGTTGTCGTTCGCCGGCGGCCACCCGCTGGCGCTGCGGCTCGCCGCCGAGGTCGCGGTCACCCACGAGGCCGCCGCCACCGCCGCCTGGCGGCCCAGCCTGAACGTGGTGGAGACCCTGCTCACCCAGCTGATCGGGGAGACGCCGTCGCCACTGCACCGGCAGGCGCTGGAGATCTGCGCGCACGCCCAGACGACCACTGAAGGACTGCTGCGGGCGGCCCTGGACTGCGACCCCGGGCCGATCTTCGCCTGGCTGCGTGAGTTGCCGTTCATCGAGTCCGACGCCCGCGGCCTGCGCCCGCACGATGTGGTCCGCGACGCGCTCAACGACGACCTGCGCTGGCGCGACCCGCAGGGCTACGAGACCATGCACCGGCGGCTGCACGCCTACCTGCTCGAGCAGGCGTTGGCCGCCACCGGGCCGGCGGTGCTGCCGGCGGTCGGCGCGATGATGTACCTGCAACGGCACGCGCAGGAGATCCGCCGCTACTTCACCTTCGCCGGCGAGGGCGAGGCCTACGAGGATCCGTACCAGCCGGCGGACCGGTCGACGGTGCTGGACCTCGCAGGTGAGGCCGAAGGCCCGGAGTCCGCCGCGCTGGTCGGCTTCTGGCTGGACCGCCGGCCCGAGGGCTGCCACGTCTACCGCAGTTCTGCCACCGGCGAGGTGGTGGGCTTCATGATCTGGCTGGACCTGGACGACCCGCAGCCGGCCGAGCTGGAAACCGATCCGGTCGTCGACACCGCCTGGCGGCACTGCCGGGCCAGCGCCCCGCTGCGCGGCCGCGAACACATCGGCCTGGCCCGGTTCATGGTGCATCGCCCGCCCTACCAGCGGCCGTCGCCGGTGACCGACATGATCCAGATGCGGATGCTGGCCCACTACCTGCATGACAAGGGTCTGGCCCTGCACTATCTGGTGCTGCACGACGCCGAGTTCTGGGGGCCGAACCTGGCCTACTTCGACGACCATCCGGTCGAGACGGTGCCGCAGGTCGGCGGACGCCCGTACCACCTGTTCTTCCACGACTGGCGGGTCACCCCGCTGATGCACTGGCTCGATCACAACCAGCAGCAACTGCTGTACGGGCTGCAGCCTCGTCCCGCCCGGCCCGGTGCCGACCTGCTGGTGCTGTCCCGCCCCGAGTTCGACGCCGCGGTCCGGTCCGCGATGCGGGCCTGGCGCCGCCCCGACGCACTGGCCACCAACCCGCTGGTCCGTACGCGGCTGGTCGCCGAACGTCCGGACGGCGACCCGGTCGACGCTTTACGGGGCGTCCTCGGCGCCGCGCTCGACGGCCTGCGTGACGACGTCCGGTCACACCGGGTGCTGGTCACCACGTTCGTGCACGGCACCCCGACGCAGGAGGCGGCAGCGGACCGGCTCGGTCTGCCGTACAGCACCTACCGGCGGCACCTGACCCGGGCACTGGACCGGATCAGCGACGCCCTGTGGCACCGCGAACTGCACGGCGGACCTGCACGGGCCCGACCGTAGCTGAGCGACGGTCCGGTTACGACTCCCGGCGCCACAACAGCTCACAGACCCGGTCGATGGCGGCCCGCAGATGCCGCTTGTACGTGCTGGCCGGCAGGCCGAGCCGGTCCGCCGCCGCCTCCTGGGTGGTCGGCCCGGCGAGGTAGGTGGCGGACAGCACCCGGTACAGCTTGGCGTCGCGGGGGTCGTGCCGCAGCGACTCCGCCGTGTCGGTCAACAGCGTCCGCAGCGTGTCCACCGGGTCCCGGACGCTTGCCTGATCGGCGTCGGAGCCACCCCCGGGGTCGACCACCAGCCGGCTGCCGGTCAGCGGGTTGGCCCGCAGCGCCGACCCGTCGTGCAGCCGTCGCAGCGCCGACCGGACCGCCGCGTCGAAGTCGGGCCGGGACAGCACCGTATGGACCGGGGTCGCGACAGTGGTGGTCGCGGCCGTCGAGGACCGGACCGGCGCGGCGGTCAGCGGCCACGCGGTCACCCGGGCCGCCCACACATCCACCGGGACCGCCCGCCAGTCGTGCGCGTACAGGTCGTACGCTCGGCCGTCCACCACCGGCCGGGGCCGGACCGGCTGGTGGTCGATGAACTCCGCCACCCCGACCGCCTCGTCCGCCAGCGTGAGGAACGACCAGGCGAGACGCTCCGAGCGGATCCACCACTGAAGGGTCCGGACGTGCATCAGATTCCGGACCGCGGAGCGCCGCCGCGCCGCCAGCGGGTAGCTGAACCGGGTGAGCAGGATGTGTTCGCCGGCCCGTGGCTGCGCGGCTGCGGCATGCCGCCACACCGCCGCGACCACCGGGTCGGCGGCGACCTCGTCCGGATCCGGACCGGTCAGCCGCAGCGTCACCTGGAACCCGGCGATGGCCCCGTCGTGCGAGCGCCGGTACACGTCGAACGCCTCCGGCTGGCGGTCCAGCCAGAAGCCGACCAGATCGTCGGCGCCGTCGCCGGATTCCCGCACGATCCGTCGCAGGGTGGCGTGGTCGCCGGGTGCCATCCGGTCCGGGTAGACCGCGCCGCCGCCGTGGCGCAGCGCGAACGGCGCCATCACGGCGGTGTCCTGCAGGATGTGGTACAGCGAGCGGACCGCCGGTAGGACGGCATCGCCGCTGGCGGCCCGTGCCCGGTGCAGCAGGTGGGCCGCCACCCGGGCGTGCATCACCTGGTAGCCGTGCGGGTCCCGCCAGCGCAGATCCGTGTCCAGCACACTGCGTACCACGTCGTGCGGGACGACCCCATCACGGTCACTTTGGACGAATGGTAGCCGGCGCAGCCAGGCGAACAGCTCCGCCGCCGCCTCGCCGACCACCGAACGCAGCAGGTCCTCGGTGGTGGTCAGCGCGTGTGAGCAGGTCTCCAGCGCGAGCCGGTGTCGCGCCGACGGCAGCTCGCCGACCAGATGGTGCAGCAGGGTCGCGACGACGTCCGGGGTCGGCGTCCAGGTGGCGGCGGCCCGGCGGTCACCGACGGCGACCGCGGCGGAGAGGTTGAGCGCGAGCGGATGGCCGCCGGCGAAACGCAGCACCGCGTCCCAGAGTTCACGTGGTACGCCGCGCCGGTCCAGCAGCTCGGTCGCCGCGGCCGGTGGCAGGCCGCTGAGGCTCTCGACCCGCAGTACGCCGGACCAGCCGAGGTCGGCCTGCCACTCGCAGTCCGGTGCCTGCCGGCTGGCGACCACCACGACGACCCCGTCCGGGATGCGCGGCAGGAACCGGTCCCGCAACCAGCCTTCCAGGCCCTGGCAGCGTTCGAACGTGTCGACGAGCAGGACGGCCGGCGCACCGCTGAGCGCGGCGTAGGCTGCTGCGGTGAATCCGGCCGGGGACGGGTCGATGCCGGCACCGTCGACCTGGACGACGATCCGGCCGGCGTCGCGGGCGAGGGCCGAGAACCGACGCAGCAACATGGACTTGCCGATGCCGCCGGGGCCGTGCACGAACCACACCGGACATCCGTCGGGCGTGCCGGCGAGCGCGGCCCGGAAGGCGTCCAGTTCGGCGGTACGGCCGACGAACGCCTCCTCGCGGGCCGTTCCCAGTCGGTTTGCCAGCCGCCCAGCCACCGCACCCCCCGTGATCTGGTCCACCCGGCATACTACGGTGGGTTACCGCCGGTGCTGAACGGCAGCCCGGCTGCTGCGTCGAGTGGTCGACCCGCTTCGCTGGCCGGTAGCAGCCCGTCGCGCCAAGTGTCCGTCTGGGTGTCCCCGACGGTCCAAATTGGCGATCAGGGCGGCCACCGGTCTGGACCGTGTTCACGCTGACTCCCCGCACTTGTCGGTCCCTGACGGCGTCGCCCGCCCGGCGGGTCGCAGCTCGTCGCCGCCGACGGCGACGGACTCGCCGGTGATCTCCAGGCGCAGCCCGTCGGCGGTCGCGGTCAGCCCCTGGTACGCCAGCCCGGCCGGCAGCTCGGGCAGTTCCCGTTCGATCCGGCGTTCGCCGAGGGCACCGGCGCCGACGGCACCGGCCAGCTGGTCGGCGGAGCGGCGCAGCCCGAATACCTCGACCTCCACCGGCTCGATCCGCAACATCCGGCCGTCGAGCACGGGTACGGCGTACACGGTCACCGGCACGGCCTGGCCGAAGCTCGTCGCTATCAGGTCGACGATCAGCTGGCCGTTGCCGCTGCCGCGAATCTGCACGTCGGCCCCGGAGAGCAGACCGCCGCCGGAGTCCGCGGCCTCGCCGTCGGACCGGTCCTCGGTCCCGCTGTCGGACCGGTTGCCGGCCAGCGCGTCCAGTCGCGTGAGGTCGACCGTGAGCGCGGCGTACAGCCGACCGATCCGGATCTCGACGGGGCCCGACCCGGTGGAGCCGGCACCGGCCGCCGCCAGGTCGCCGTCGATCTCGACGTCGGACACCTCGGCGGTGACCCCGGCGATCGGCAGGTCGCTTTCGCCGAAGCGGTCGGCGGTGACGGTGAGACCGGCGAACCGGCCCGCCAACGCCTGCGTCACGAACGGGAAGCCGTTTACGTCGACCTGCGGCGGCTCGGCCAGCCCGAGGACACAGCCGACGGCGTCGGCGAGCCGGCCGCCGACCACCCCGGCGGCGATCCGGTCCGCGACGACCAGACTCCCGGGGATCAGCAGCGCCGCGGTGAGCAGCAGCCATCCCCGTCGGTTGCGAGGTCTCCAGATGCGCATGCCCCGATCACACCCGGCCGGGGTGCAAGCCGGACGTGAGTTCGATGAGAACCCGTTAAGAACTGCCCGCACCGCTGCAACCGCACCCGCTCGTCCCGTGGTTCCGGGCGGCGGCTGAAGCTGTAGGTACTATTGTTGAGTTGTAGGCACAGTTAGGGGGTCAGGTTGAGCACCGTGTCCGTACGTGAATTCTCGTACAACCCGAGTGCCATGTTCGCCAGGGTCGAGCGTGGCGAAACGCTCGAGGTCACCCGGCACGGCACCGTGATCGCCGTGCTGCTACCTGGTTCGGCCGCCCTCAGCCGCTACTCGCCGCTGGTCGCGAAGGGCCTGATCAGACTCGCCACGACCACGACGAGCGACCTGGACCAAATCCCGCACTTCGACGTACCAGAGGACGTGTCACCGCTGGACCTGCTGCTCGAAGCCCGTGAGGACGAGGACCGTTGATCTACCTTGACTCCTCGGCTCTCGTCACCCTCGTCTCTGGCCGGTCGTACGCGCCCGAGTTGCGCGAGTACCTTGCCGATCAACCTGCGGCACCGATGGCCACGTCGACCCTCGGGTTCGTCGAGACCGTCCGTACCCTCGACACGATCGGTGACTACCCCGACATGATGTCGGATCTGCTGCGCAACTTCACCGAGATCCTGCTGACCGCCGAGGTCCGGGACGCCGCCGCGCTCATACCATCAGGTGCGCGGTCCCTGGACGCGATCCACATCGCAAGCGCCCAGGTGCTGGGCGACGCCCTGACGGTCCTGATCAGTTACGACAAGCGGATGCTGGACATCGCCCGCACGATCGGACTACCGACAGCCTGCCCCGGTCTCAGCTAGGTCGCTGGGTCGGGTACGGCGTTACTAGCCCAGGCCTGCTCGGCCGCAGCACTTCTTGTACTTGGCGCCCGACCCGCACCAGCACGGATCGTTGCGTGCCGGCGGCCAGACGATCGTGTCCTGGTCGGCGGCCAGCCTGGCGTACCGGGTTTTCACCGCTGAGTCGAGCGGCGACTCACCGATCCGCTCGGCGAACTCCGACAACCCGGCAACCGTGGCTGGCACCACGCGGATGGCCGGCACCCCGCTTTCGGCCAGGCCGCGCCAGCGACGCTCCGCCGCCGGGAAGTACACCTCGTCAGGGTCGACGTACGCGTCGGGCCACCGGCGGCGGGCCTCGGCCCGCTCGGCGCGCTGAAACACCAGCAGCCGCAACTGGTCAGGTATCCGACCCGACTCGAAGTGCTCACGCGCCTCGTCCAGGGTCGTCGGCAGTCCGGTCGGCTCGGCCATCCGCTGCGCCGGTGCCGCCGGAGCTATCTCGTCGGTGGCGTCGGCCGGCAACCCGAGCCGGCGCCGGACCTCGCGGCGGCCCCAAACCAGCACCGACGACATCTGCATCCAGCCGTTCGGCCCGCGCAGCGCCTCGAGATCGTCCGCCGTCAGGCGAGCGACGGCCCGGTCGTACCAAACCAGCGCCGCCGGCAGGTCACCGCGTTTAGCCAGCAACTCGGCGACAAGGGTGCACTGCGCCTGACCCAGGTCGGGGTCGCGGGCGAGCCGGGCCAGCTCCTCGTACGCCTCGCTGTCCGCCCCGGCCTCGAACTCGATGCCGGCCAGGTCGCATCGCGCGTAACAGCCGTCCTCGCCGCCCGCCGCGATCAGCTCGGCCAGCAGCTTGCGTGCCCGGTCGAGTTGGCCGGCCACCCGCCACGCCTCGGCCGCTTCCAGCAGGAGCTCGGCCCGCTCGTTCGGATACTTCTCCGCGTCGGCCTCAAGCGCCGCCGCCCGCGCGGCGGCCTGGTTCGCCGGTTTCGTCGCCACGGCCGGAGACCGTACCCGTTGCGCCCGCCGACGTCACCGCGACACTCCCGCCCGGCGCTGCTCGTCAACCGCAAGCCGCTACGGGGGTGCGAGGGAGCATCCTGGCAGCGGAGTCCGGTAAGTGGTACCGTATCCGGTACAAGATTGAGGAGGAGTCGTGGCGGCGGCGATCAGTGCGAGCGAGGCCCGTAAGACCCTGTTCCCGCTCATCGAGCGGGTCAACGAGGACCACACCCCGATCGAGATCGTCTCCAAGCGGGGCAACGCAGTGCTGGTGAGCAAGGAGGACTGGGATTCGATCATGGAGACGAACTACCTGCTCCGGACGCCTGCCAACGCGAATCACCTGATGGAGAGCATCGACCAGTGGCGGGCCGGGACCGCCGTCGAGCGTGACCTGGGTCTCGACGAGTGAAGCTCACCTGGACCGACAACGCCTGGTCCGACTACCTGTACTGGCAGACCCAGGACCGCAAGACGCTGAGGCGAATCAACGCCCTGATTTCCGACATCAAGCGGGACCCTGACGGGCCAGGCATCGGCAAGCCCGAGATTCTTCGGAACAACCTTGCCGGCCTGCGGTCGCGGCGCATCGACGATGAGCACCGTCTGGTGTACGCGGTCGAGCAGGGGGCAATCACTGTCATTTCATGCCGCTACCACTACGAGTGACGCCAGCGGCACCGGCCGGTCCAGCGGGGACGGTGAACCAGATGGTGGTCCCGCCGCCGGGAGTGGTGTCGGCACCGACCTCGCCACCGAGAGCCCGTACCGCGTCGGCGACGATCGCCAGCCCGAGCCCGCTGCCCTCGGTGGCGCCGCCCGCCGCGCCTACCCGGTAGAAGCGGTCGAAGACCCGTTCGGCGGCCTCCGGCGTCAGCCCCGGCCCGGTGTCCGACACCGCCACCCGCACCCGGCCGGCGGCGGCGCGCACCGACACCTCGGCGTTCGCCTCGACCGGCGTGTGCGCCCGTACGTTGGCCAGCAGGTTCGCCAGCACCCGCCGCAGCGCGTCAGTATCGCCGGCGACGAGCAGATGCGGTGGCGAATCCAGCGCGATCACCCGTTGCGGTTCGACGGCGAGCGCGTCGGCGACCGCGTCGCGGGCCAGCACGGCGATGTCGACCGGCTCGTCCTGCAACTGCGGCTCGGCGTCCAACCGGGCCAGAAACAGCAGATCGGACACCATCTTGGACATCCGGGCGGCCTCGTCGTCGAGCCGGCGCAGCACGTCCGGCCGGCGCCGCTCGTCGACCATGCCGCCGCGCAGCAGCTGGGTGTAGCCGCGGATCACGGTCAGCGGGGTGCGCAGCTCGTGCGACGCGTCCGCGACGAACGACCGCATCCGCTGTTCGGATCGCTCCCGCACGGCCAACGCGGCGAGGATCCGGTCCAGCATGCCGTTGACCGCCAGGGTCAGCCGGCCCGCTTCGGTACGCCGTACCCGTCGGGGGTCGTCGGTTATCGGCACCCGGCGGTCCAACTGCCCACCGGCGATCGCGTCGGCGGTCCGCGCGATGTCGTCCAACGGCCGCATCCGGGCCACGATCAGCATCCGGGCCAGAAACGCCAGCAGTACGGCGACCGCCACCGACACCAGCACCTCGATGCCGAGCAGCCGCGCCACGGTCTCCCGGACCGGGGCCAGCGGCAGCCCCAGCAGCACCACGCCGGGGCCGGCGTCGACGGTCACCACCCGGTACCCCCCTTCCGGCGTGGTGATGCTGGTCAGCGGGGACCGCCCGCCGGGCGGCGGGGCCGGTGCGGCGTCCAGCAGCGGGGTCGCCGGCACCGGCGCGGTCGACGCGAACCGGGTCAGCTCGCCGTCTGCGGTGCGGAACTCCACCAGGAACTCGGTGGGGCCGATCACCGCGCGTACCGTATGGTCCCGCAGGTCCCGTTCGCCGACCCGGGCGATCTGCCGGCTGCCGCTGGCGACCAGCGCGGCGGCAGTGGTGAGCTGTTCGTCGGTGCGGTTCATCAGCTGCTGGCGCATCGCGACCGCGCTGACCACGCCGGTGATCAGCAGCGCGGCGCAGGTGAGCGCCACGGTGGCGGCGATCAGCGACCCGCGCAGCGACCAGCGCGGTGCCCGCCGGGTGCGGCTGCGCGGTGCCCGCCGGGTGCGGCTGCGCGGTGCCCGCCGGGTGCGGCTGCGCGGTGCCCGCCGGGTGCGGCTGCGCGGCAGCACGGCTCACCCCTGCACGGCGGTACGCAGCGCGTAGCCGAAGCCGCGGTGGGTGACGATCAGCGGCTCACCGAGCGGGTCCAGTTTGCGGCGCAGGTAGCCGATGTAGGTGTCGACGACATTCGACTCACCACCGAAGTCGTAGCGCCACACCGCCTCCAGGATCTGACTGCGGGATAGTACCCGACCGGAGTTGAGCATCAGGTAGCGCAGCAGTTTGAACTCGGTCGGCGACAACTGCACCGGTGCGCCGGCCCGGGACACCAGCAGGGTGTCCTCGTCCAGCTCCAGGTCGGCGTAGCGCAGCACGGAGCCGGCCCGGCCGGCCGTACCAGCCGGATCGCCCGGCCCGGCGGGGCCGTCCCGGCCGGCGGGACCGTCGCGCCCGGCGGGACCGGAGCCGACCCGGCGCAGCACCGCCCGTACCCGGGCCAGCAGTTCCTCCACCGCGAACGGCTTGGTCAGGTAGTCGTCACCGCCGAGGGTTAGCCCGGAGACCAGGTCGCGGCGGGCGTCGCGGGCGGTCAGGAAGACGATGCCGAACCGGTGGCCGCGTTGCCGTAGCCGCCGGCACAGGTCGAAGCCGTCGCCGTCGGGCAGCATCACGTCGAGTACGACGAGGTCCGGTCGACCCGACTCGGCGAGCTGCTCCGCCTGCGCCACCGTGGTCGCGGAGTCGACGGCGAAACCGTGGAAGGTGAGCACGGTGACCAGCATGTCGACGATGTTCGGCTGGTCGTCGACGACCAGGATGCGCGCCGATGTGTTGCCCATGTCCGCTGATCAGATCACGCCATCATGGGAGAAGGATGAGAACCGGCGGCACCGGTCAGCCGCGGCCCGTCACAGGCAGCACCAGCAGTAGAGGTGGTCACCGGCGTCGCGGGTCCGTCGGGCGAGACCGGCGATCGCCTCGATCACCGGGACGAGCTCGTCCTCGGGCAGGGGGCCGGAGTGGATGAACTCGTCGATCCGACCCCAGCGCGCCGACAGCTCCGGCAGCTGACCGCCGGTGATCGAGGCGAGGGCGTCCCGGGTGGCGTCGTCGAGGCCGAACAGCCACGGGCCGTGCCGCTCCGGGCTCCAGATCAGTCGGCTCTGCACCAGGCTGGCCCGCCAGGGCGCGTCGCGGACGAAGCTGACGAGCTGACCGAGAGCGACCGGAGGGTCGATCCACTTGAGGTCGACGGCGTCCACGGCAACGCCGCCGGCACCGTCGATGTCGCCGCTGCCGGCAGCGCGGGCGACCGGCCCGCCGTCGAGCTCGCCCATCAGCGCGATGGCCGCGTCGTCGTCGACGGACCGGAAGTAGTCGTACAGCACACCCATGCCGGTCACCTCACCACATCGATGCGACGGGAAATCAGGCAACCGATCGCGGTACGCGGCGCGTCTGCGACGAGAGGTCGTCGCCACCGCGCGGGCTCTGGTCGCGTACCGTGCTGCGGGTGTCCGACGCCGACTTCCTGACCACCACCCGGGACTCCTACGACGCGATCGTCGGCGAGTACGCCGAGGCGGTGAAGAGCGAGCTGGACGAGTCGCCGCTGGACCGGGCCATGCTCGGCATGTTCGCCGAACTGGTGCGCTCGACGGGCAACACCGCGGTCGCCGATGTCGGCTGCGGGCCGGGCCGGGTCACCGTGCTGCTGGCCGGGCACGGACTGGACGCGTTCGGGGTCGACCTGTCCCCACGCATGATCGACCACGCCCGCCGGGCGTACCCGGGGCTGCGGTTCGAGGTCGGCTCGATGCTCGATCTGGATCTGCCCGACGGTGGGCTCGGCGGGTTGCTCGCCTTCTTCTCGATCATCCATTTGCCGTGGCAGCGGCGGTCGCAGGCGTTCGCCGAGTTCCATCGGGTGCTGGTGCCGGGCGGCTACCTGATGTTGGCCTTCCAGATCGGCGACCACGTTCGGCACCGGGAGGAGTTCGAGGGTAAGCGGATTGACCTGAGCTTCCACCGGCAGCGGCCGGCTGAGGTGGCGCGGTTGCTGACCGGAGCCGGTTTCCAGGTCCTGGTGACCGTCGAGCAGACTGCGCCAGCGCCGGACCGGCCGCCGCTGGGCATGCTGGTCGCCCGCAAACTCTGACCGGTGGGGACGATGTCCAGCTGGTCGCCGTCCAACTTGTCTGCTGAGCCTCGACGCCGGCAGCCCAGTGGCGGTGAAGGGGGCCGAGTTGTTCGGGCGCTACGGGGCAGCGTGTGCATCGCCTCTCCCCGCGCCTGTCGGTACGCATCGAGTGGAGGGTCCAGGCACGTAATTCATCGGGGATGACGTGCCCGGACCCTCCACTCGACAACGTGCCGGGCGTGACAGCCCGACGCACGCCGGGCTCGGCGGCGAATGGTGGGGCATGATTGGATCGGGTGGGACATCCAGGCCGCCGCACTTCCGACCGGAACGACGGCTGGGGCAGCGGTCGACTGGAGGCCGCCGAACCGCCAGAGGGCTTCCCCGCCGGCGAAGTCGCCCACTAAGCGTCCGCCCAGACCGTGTCACCCGGCGAGTACGCCGTCGAAATCCTGGTCGAGCAGGACGTGGTGCTCGGCGCGGGAGTCGGCGTACGTCCCGAGCCGGTCAGCTTTCCGTGACGCGTGGCTCGCGGCATGTGCGGATGTTCAGGGGAAGGGCGATCGTCTGGCAATGTTGGCCGGGTGCATCTGACGGAAGAGTTCGAGTGGCGCGGACGTGAGGTCCGATGGTGTCGGACGGGTTCTGGGCCCGACGTCGTGTTCTGCCATGGGACGCCGTGGTCCTCGCAGTTGTGGGGCTCCTACGCCGAGGCTCTGAGCGCCCAGTTCACGGTTCACCTGTGGGATATGCCCGGTTACGGGCAGTCCTCAAAGTTCCCAGATCACCGGGTGTCTCTGGACGTCCAGGGTGAGTTACTGGCTGACCTCGTCTCGCATTGGGAGCTGCCGTCCCCGCATGTCGTAGCTCACGACTACGGCGGCGCCGTCGCGTTGAGGGCCCTTCTCTTGCATGGCTGTTCGTTCGCGTCGTTGGCGCTCGTCGACGTGGTGGCGCTGGCTCCCTGGGGGTCGGACTTCTTCCGGCTTGTGCGCGACAACGCCGAAGCTTTCAGCGCGCTGCCGAAGGCCGTCCACGAAGGAGCGCTCCGGGCCTACATCGCAGGAGCTAGTCACATGGGCCTGAGGCCTAGCCAGTTGCAGGACCTCGTTTCTCCCTGGCTGGACACCGACGGGCAAGCCGCGTTCTACCGACAGATCGCCCAGGCGGACCAGACCTATACGGACGAGATTCAGGGTCTCTACCCGCGTCTGGACCTGCCCGTTCTGGTGGTGTGGGGCAAGAACGACACGTGGATCCCTGTCGACCGTGCTCACCTACTGACAGAACTCATCCCGGGCGCTCAACTCGAGCTGATCGATGGGGCGGGTCACCTGGTCCAGCTTGACCAGCCCGTACAACTGGCCACGACGTTGCACGGTTGGCTCACCTCTCAGGCCACGAGGACTTGATGCGGTTCAACATCCGCTCATCGGCACGACAGCACACCGATCGTTGTGACGCATCGTGACGCTCGGATCGCGGAAGATGTGCGCATACAGTCATGGGCGGTAGAGACAGCCCTCCGCAGCGGAATCGCCGCCGCCTTGCTCGCCGCACACCTGCGCTGGTTTGGGGATTCCCCGGCGAACGAGACGACGGGAAGTCTACGGCTCAACAGACTAGATCGCGCCAGAACTCGACGCTTGCCTTCGGCTCCCACGGAGTTTCGCTTACGCCAACGTTACCGAACTCCCAGTCGACGTAGTCTGCCAGATGCAACCCGTAGTAGATGATGTCGGTCTGCCACATCGAAAGCATCGGGTGGCCGAAGGCCCCGGACTCACCAGGGAGATACCGGTGCCCATACACCGGTACCATCTTCGGAACCTGCGTCAGCGAGCGCGTCGCTGTCGCCAATGCCGATGCGGTGCCGCTTGGCCTTGAACCCCAGCTGCTGTGCCAGAAGCCGTTGTTCTCGACGTCGAACAGCACCCCTTCGCAGGGCCAGTACAGCAGGCTGCGCAGCTTGTCACGGTCCCCGTTACGCCAGTTCGGCCACGGCTTCGGGTGTGTGTAGATCACGCCCGGCTCGCGCGGCTCGGGGCGGGTGTTCACCGGTAGTCCTGCGGACAGAAAGGCTCGATGGTCAACGGCGAAACGGAACCCGAATTCTTGCTCGATCCGGTCGAGTTCCGAGTCGGTCAGCCCGGGGTCGACCGCACAGACGGATCTGAGCCGTAGCCGCCGCATCGCTTCCTGGCCAAGACGGCGGCCATCCTCAGCATGTTGATCGAGCCCTACTACCACGACGCGAAACTCTACCCCGTGCACGCGCCCTGGATCGGTGCCGTCGTCATCGCGCCGAGGTGCTGACGTCGGTAACAGCCGAACGCACTCGACACTTTGGCCATGTACACGCAAAGTGACGCCTGATCGGCGGCATGAGCGAAGCGACAGGTTGATCGCCGACGCAGCGCCCGCCTCCGACCGACCGGACGGCGCTCGACCTGCTGCATGCCCCACCGAGGGCGCACGCATCGCGACGACTCAATCGCGGCAGATCAGTTCGTTGCCTCACAAGCTTCTCAAGGGTGTCGGCCAGCTCGGACACGTCACGACGCCCATCGAGCTCGGTCGTGGCGCCGCGTCGCAGACGAGGCTCGACGGTCCGACATACCCGTCACCAGGACCCTCGCCACGCACGCATGATATCGATCATAAGCAGCACCTCATGCTCAGGAGCACCTCGCGGCCAGATGCGGCGCAGGATGCGGCTTCGCGGCATGAGCGGATCTCGCTGTACCGCCCCGACACCTTCAACCGCCGGGGCGGCCCGTGGCGGCAGGTTCAGATTCGGACGCCGCGATCGGCGACATTGCTTCGAGCGGAGGGCTCAGGCACGTTACTCGCCCGAATAACGTGCCTGAGCCCTCCACTCGACGGCGGACCGAGACTCGACGGACCGAGGTGCGCGCTTCTCGGCATGAGCGCGCGCTGGTGCCCGCCCGATCCGGAAACAGCTGATGCGTGCCAGGAGGCTCGGCCGGCCGCCCGTCCCAAGTTGTACGGAATCTCGGCGGCGAGTGCGGCCGCTCGGACGTGCTGAGGGCCGACGCCCTGCACGTCGAGTGGCGGATGCATCCGGCGGATAGGTCAGCGCTGATGCGCGCCGGCTCTGCGTCCTCCTCCAGGGAGGCCGGTGTCGGGTTGGTCAGGGTCGGGTGGTGGCGGCCTGGTCGACGAAGGTGGACCAGGCGGTGGGGGTGAAGGTGAGGGTGCCGCCGGTGCGGTTCTTGCTGTCGCGGACCAGCACCCGGCCCGGCAGGTTGTCGGCGACCTCGACGCAGTTACCGCCGTTGCTGTTGCTGCGGCTGGCGGTGCGCCACGCTGGCTCGGTCATAGCTCCTCTGCCATCCTCGCGATCAGGTCTCGGGACATGTCTTGGGGTAATGCCACCGAGCGTATCGCCTCCCAGGCGTTGACGAAGGCGGCGACCTTGGCCGGCTCCTCGTAGGTGCGGCCGTCCACCGGGTTCTCCGCGTAGGCCACCGTCGCCCCGCCCGGCAGCGTGGCTAGCGCGAAATTGCCCAGCTGGCCGATGTAGAGCCCGGCGTCGACCGGCACCACGTGCAGCAGCACCCGGTCGCGCCGCGACATGTCGACCAGGTGCAGCAGCTGCTCCTTCATCATCACCGGGTCGCCCCGGCGTAGCGCCGCCTCGTCGACGATGAACGAGGTGACCGGCGGCGTCCGGCGGTCGAAGACGGCCACCTGGCGAGCCAGCCGGTGGGCCAGGCGCTGCTCGGCCACCTCCGGCGGGTGCAGACCGACGGCGAGCACCGCGCGGGCGTACGCCTCGGTCTGCAACAGCCCGGGGACGTAGGTCGACTCGTACCCGCGCAGCATCTCGGCCTGGGCCTCGTACTCCGGCCACGGCTGAAACCAGTCCGGCGGCACGGCGTTGCGGGCGTCTGCGGCGGTCTCCTGCACCAGGGTGCCGCTGCCGAAGACATCGTCGATCTGCTCGGCGGTGTCCGGCAGGGGGATCTGCCGGGCCGTCTCGAACTTGGCGATAAGCGAGGTGGAGACGCTCAGCCGTTGCGCCAACTGCTCCTGGGTCATGCCTCCGTTGAGCGTGCGGAGGAACTTGAGAGTGCGAGGAACCCCGTTGCTGCTCACGAATTACCGGTCCTTCCCGATTCAAGATCGAAATTTCGGAACGGGTTCTGTTGGTGGGAATCCTTCCACTGCTGGCGCTGCGGGTCCAGGGTGGATCTGCTGACAGCAGAAAAATCGGGAGGGATTCGATGATCAATAAGGTGGTAGCCGCCGGGGCGGACCCGGACGACGACCCGGTGTTGCGGCACGCAAGGGAGACCGCCGAGAAGCATCTGCCGAGGCGGATCGGCGAATGCCCGACGTGCGGATCGGTGGCGTTCTGCGCACCGTTCACCATGGCCCTGGCGATCCTCGACCGGCGCGACGTGCCGCGAGCACGGCGGATCCGGACCGTCCTCACCGTCGCCGGCCTGTCGCCGCCGGAGTTCCCGCACCCGCCGGAGAGCAGCGACGACGGCCGGAGCGGCAACGGCGGCGGGTGGTGCGAAATTGTCCGGTGAACCGTTGATCAAGGTCGGCGACGTGCTGCGGCTGCGCGCCGAAGACTGGGCATTCGGCAACGGCCCGGTGGCGATCCGGGTGTCACATCTGCGGCACGGTCACGACATTCCACACGTGACCATGATCGCGGTGATGGGCACCTTCGTCAGCGGCCCCCGCGCCGGCCAGATGATGCTGCTGTCGGTGTTCAAACACGCCTTGCGGCGGCCCGGCGTCGTCGAACGTGACGGCCGTACCCCCGAATCTCGCTCCTGACCAGAAACACCCTGACAGCGATCCCGTCGAAATGCGAAAGGCGGTTCCACCGTGCGCAGGCTTCTCCACCTCGTCCTGTTCCCCCGGCGTACCCGGCGGCAGTCCCGGCCGCACACCCGCAACGCCGGCACCCGCCACTACCGCGCTGCGGCCCGGCCGTCGATCAGCCCCGGGCTGGTCCGCGACCGCCAGTTCCTGGACCGCACCCGGCGCGGTCTCGACCCGGCCGAGGTACGCGCCTTCCTGCACCTGGTCGCCGACGAACTGGCCGCGGTGCGGGCCGAGCTGGCGATGACCCGCGACGAGAACGTACGGATCAAGCAGGCGCTGCGGGACTGGCAGTCGCGGCAGTTCCAGGCCCGGATGCCGGCGTAGGCCGTCGGCCTGTGACCACGAAGGGAGCCACGATGGTCCACCACACCGGGGCCAGGGCCGGGACCGGGACCGCCGCTTGGGCCGACGCCGCAATGACGCTGCCGTTGCCGGCGGTGCACCTGCGGAGACCGTTGCTGGCCGACGAGTTCTTCCTGCTGGCGCAGGACGCGGTGACCGGTCGGCTGCGGCTGCCGGACCGGGCGGTCGGGTTCGGTCTGGCCGCCGCGCTGCTGGTGGACCTGGTCGACGCCGGGGCGTTGCGGGTGCGCGACGGCCGGCTCTGGCTTGCGGCGCGGCACGTGCCGGTGGACGCGCTCGGCGGCTGGATCCTGCGTTGGATGGCCGCCGAGCCGGGGTACCGGCGGGTGGGCACCTGGTTGGCGCTGCTGGCACCCGGCGCTCATCAGCAGGTCGCGCGGCGGCTGGTCGCGGCGGGCGTGGTGCGGCGCCGGACGGTACGCCGCCTGCTGGCCACCGCCGTGCGCCATGTGCCGGTCGACCCGAACCGGGCCGGGTGGGCGTGGGCCCGGCTGACCGTACGGCTGCAGCGCGGCGAGCCGTTGCCCGACCTGGAGGCCCGGCTAGCCGGGCTCTGCCTGGTCACCGGGCTGGACGACGCCCTGCTCACCGGTCTCCCGGCGGCGGCCCGTCGGCACCTGCACCGGGAGACCTCCGGACGACTGCCGACCGAGGTCGGCGAGCTGTTCACCATTGCCCGGAATCGCCTCGACGGCGCATCCCACCGCCGCCGGAGCGGCCGATGGCGTCGCGGACCAGCGGGCTGAGCGCTCCACCGACCTGCTGCGCACGTCGCTATGCAGGAACTGCATGACGACTAGGCTGTTGGCATGCTTCCGGATCTGGACCTGCGGCTGGTCCGGTACTTCACCGTGGTCGCCGAGCAGCTGAACTTCGCGCGCGCCGCGGAGCAGCTCCGGGTCGCGCAGCCGTCGCTGAGCCGACAGATCCAGCGGCTGGAGGACGCTCTCGGCGTACGCCTGCTGGAACGCACCAGCCAGGGCAGCCGGCTCACCGCCGCCGGTTCGGCGTTCCTGCCCCGCGCCGAGCAGCTACTGCACGGTGCCGGACAGGCGGTGCTCGCCGCGCGGGCGGCGGCACCGGAGCGCACCATCACCATCGGGTACGTCGATGATCTGATCGTCACCCCCGCCGTACGCGACCTGCGCCACCGGTTTCCCGACGCCCACGTCCGCACCCGCCACCTCGACACCCGGGATGCCGACGCACTGCTGCGCCGGCAGGCCGACGCCCTGGTCATCCGTACGCCGCTGCCGGTTCCGGCCGACGACCTCGACGTGGCGGTCCTCTACGACGAACCCCGGGTCCTGGTCGTGCCCGCCGCGCACCGGCTGGCCGGCAAGGAGTCGGTGACCGCCGCGGACATCGCCGCGGAGCCGCTGGTCGGCTGCACCGGCATGGGCGCCGACTGGACCGGCTTCTGGCGGCTGGAGCCCCGCCCGGACGGCAGTCCCGCCCAGCTCGGTCCCACGCTGGCCGACACCTACGACGACAAGCTCGAAGCCATCGCCGACGGCAGCGCCATCGCCGTCGTCCCGGCCGGTGACCGGCGGTTCAGCCTACGTCCGGACCTGGTCACCGTTGCCATCCACGAGGTCGAGCCCTGCCAGGTCGCCGTGGTCACCCGCGCCGGGGACGCCAACCCGTTGGTCGCGGAGTTCGTCCGCTCTGCTGAGCGGCACCTCGTTGGCTGACCCTGGGTCCCGATCGTCATGCGCCTGTTGCATGACGGGGTGCGAAACAGGTCTTGGACACGGCCGCCGGCAGGACGTTGGCTGGTCGTATGCCTGTCGACTACCGCTCACAGACCGTTCTGCTCACCGGGGCGAGCTCCGGGATCGGTGCCGCCTTCGCCAGGGCGCTGGCCGTACGCGGCGCGAACCTCGTGCTGGTCGCGCGGCGCGCCGACCGGTTAGCGTCGATCGCGGACGAGCTGCGCCGCACTGCTGATGTACGAATCGAGGTCGTCCCCGCGGACCTGTCCAGTCCCGCTGCGCCGACCGAGATCCGCCGAGTGGTCGCCGACCGGGGCGTCGAGGTGACAAGCCTGATAAACAATGCCGCGATCGGCTCTTTCGCCCTGTTTGCCGATGTGGATCCGAGTCAGTCGACCGCCGAGGTCGCCGTTGACGTGATGGCACCGGTCGCGCTGACAGCGGCCTTCATGCCGCAGCTGACGGGTGCCGGCAACGGCTTCATCATCAACCTCGCCAGCGTGTCCGCGTACTTCCCGACTCCCCGGATGGCCGTCTACAGTGCCGCCAAGGCGTTCATGCTCAGCTTCACTGAATCACTATGGACGGAGCTGCGAGGCACCGGCCTGACGGTGTTCGCTGTCGCCCCCGGAGCCACCGGCACCGATTTCACGGCCGGGATGGGTCCGGACGCGGCGGTGCTGACCGCAGGGAAGGTGCGGGCTGCAGAGGACGTCGTCGCGACCGCGCTGCGCCACCTTGAGCTCCGGGATCCGGGCCCGATCGTCGTTGACGGCGGTGGCAACCGGCTCGGCGTGCTCGTGAGCCGATTCGTGAGTCGGCGCCGGGCCGCCCTGATGATGGCCCGCGTCTTCGACCCCGCTCGCCGGCCCCCGTCTCGCACGCCCGGTTGACGTGGGTGAGGGCGTTGCTGGGAGCAGACCGTAGCCCCACGGTGGAGCCTCCCCAGGAGCCACCTGCTAGTCGAAGGTCCAGAAGAAGTAGAGGACGTTGGGCGGGTTGCCGTACGCGCGGTACTGGCAGAGGTACGAGCTCCACAGGTCGTTCTGGACCCCGTAGTTGCCGTACGAGTGGCAGAAGCTCAGGTCACTGTAGACGTTGCGGAGCGTGCCGCCCGGCGGGTCCGGGTAGTCCGCCGCCGCCGGGGCGGCGGTGGTCGCGAACAGGCCGGCCATGGCGATCATGAACGCCACCAGCAGTGTGGTCAGTCTTCGCATGCATCCTCCCATAGGGTCGGGGCACTGGCCGATCTTCCGCGTGTCTCCAGGCACCACAAGATCGACGTATGACGATTTCATGATGCCATCGTGGCTGGCCCGTGGGAAGGCTTGGGCGCCGCAGACCTCGGCCACTGACGGGCCCGTCAGCGGTGACCACGCCAGCCTGGGGAAGTAGCTGCGGTACTTGACATATGCCTTCCCTGCCAGGAAACCCGCAGGGTGGGGCAGTTGACCGCGTCGGATCCTCGGTGAGGATGTCGAGCAGGACGTTGGAGTCGACCAGGGTGACGGTCCCGTCCGAATGCGTCTCGGGCACCGCGCGAAGCCGTTCATCCGCCACGGAGCAACTCCATGAGCTGGTCCGTGGTCATGCCCTCCGTCTCGCGTGCGGTGCCCTGCCCGCGTAGATGCCGCACAAGCCGTTGTCCTCTGGAGGGGGCGCCGTCGACCCGCACGATCCGCAGCGCGCCGCCCTCCTCGACAACCTCGATCTCGTCGCCTTCATGCAGGCCGTGTTTGGCGCGCAGCGACGCAGGGATGGTCACCTGACCCTTGCTGTTCAGCTTCACCGTGCCTCCACTTGCTTGTACTACGTAATACCAGCGGTTGTGTTTCAGGGCTGCGAGGGGTTTCCTCCCCTCCCCTGGGTTCCAGTCGCAGGGCGGGGTCGAGGTCAACCCCTGACTGACTTGACTTTGTTGCATGTTATGACTCATGGTTGTGAGACAAAGCTTGCGACTATGGAGGTGGTGGCGATGCGCCAGACAGAGCACAGCGAGACCAGGCAGTGGCTGGACCGGCACGGTCTGACCGAGGCCGAGCCGACGCCGCTGCTGGCGACCCGGCTGGCCGTGCGACGGCGGGCCAAGCTCGTCGGCGACATCCTGCTGGCCGGGTTCCTGATCGGCGCGGCACTCACCCACGCGACGGGCCGGGCCACCGACACGGCGTACTCCTGGCTGCCGTTGCTGGTGCTCACCGCGCTGGTGGTCGGCATGCTGGCGGCGCAGTGGCTGCTCCGTCAATGGGTCCGCCGCGTCGACCGGCGGGCCGGCGCGCAACTGCCCCGGCGGGTGGCCCATCCGGTCGGGTTCGGCTGGCCGGCGGTGCTCGGCCGGCCGTACGCCGTCTTTACGGTCGCCGCCTACACCGGCGCGCTGGTGCTCGCGGTGAGCGTACTGCCGGTTTCCGACCCGGTGCTGCGGGCCGGGGCCGCCGTCGTGCTGATCGGGCTCGCCGGTGCCGGTGCCGGCATGGTCATGCAGCTGCGTCAGGTGCTGACCAGCCCGGCCGTCGCCGAGGACGAGGCGTCGCTCACGGCGGACGTCGTCATGCGGGTCGAGGACGCCCGCGCCCTCGTCACCCCCAGCCTGGTCTGGATGCTGCCGGCCATCTTCCTGTACGGGGAGTCGCTGGGCTGGTGGAACGCGGTCGCTATCGGACTCGTCGTGGCCGGTGTCGTCGCGTTCGGTCTGGTCCAGACCCGGACCACGGCTGTCGGGGCGACCGCACGGCAGGCCATGATCGTCCGATGATCGTCATCGACGCCGCCTCGCCGACGCCGCCGTACGAGCAGCTGCGGGCCCAGCTCGCCCGGCAGATCCAGGACCGGTCGCTGGCCGTCGGCACCCGGCTGCCGACGGTCCGCCGGCTCGCCGCCGACCTCGGCCTGGCCGTGAACACCGTCGGTCGGGCGTACCGGGAGCTGGAGGAGGCCGGGCTGATCGAGACCCGTGGGCGGGCCGGCTCGTTCGTCACAGCCGCCGGCGACCAGGCCCTCGAGCAGGCCCACCGCGCCGCCCGCGACTACGCGACGATCATCGCCCGGAGCGGCATCGACCCCGCGGAGGCGATCCGGATCGTCCAGGCGGCCCTGGGCCGCCCGGCCACACCGTGACTCACCGGCCACGCCCGCGACCGGCACCGGCACCGGCGCCAGCCGGCTGCCGGTCCCGGTGGCGCAGCCGCCAACGGTCGACGCCCGCGTGCAGCAGCACCAACGGCAGTACGCCCACCACGTACCAGGCCAGGTCGGTGGGGTCGAAATGGACACCGAGGACCAGCCGTGCCAGCAGACTGCGCTCGGACAGCTCCGCCGGTACGCCGGTCAGCTGCAGGAACTCGACGAGCCAGCAGAAGGCGACGGCACCCGCCCCGGCCACGATCGGCCCGGCACGCGGAGCCAGGACGAACACGCCCGCGTAGACCATCGACGCGTACAGGGCGGTGCCGGAGTACTGCTGCAGCGCGCCGGAACTGTCCAGCACGCCGTTCCCACCGGCCAGCACCCGGATGCCGAGTGCCACGGCGAGGAACCCGCCGGCGGCGGCCAGACCCGCCAACCGTACCCGCCACCTGAGACCTGCCACGGCGCCCGACCCTACAGTTCACCGGCCCTGTCGGTCACCGGCCGGTCAGCGGTCCCGGCGGATCTCAGCACGTCGATCTCGCAGCCCGGCGAGGCCGGGTCGAAGCCGTGCTCGACCAGCCAACGGATCGCCAACAGGCTGCGTAGCGACCACCACGCGCCGATCACGTCGAGGTCGACGGCGGTGCCGTAGCCGGCGAGGACGTCACCAAGGCGCTCCCGGTGCCCGAGTGTCAGGGTGGCGAGGTCGAACAGGGCGTCACCTCGGCCTGCCTCGGACCAGTCGAGCATGCCGGTGACCTCATGACCGTCGACGAGGACGTGGGCGATCTGCAGGTCGCCGTGCGTGAAGACCGGTGTCCACGGCCGCAACGCGGCCCCGGCGATCCGGCGGTTGCGCATGACGAGGTCGGCGGGGAGCACTCTGTTCGCGATGAGCCACCTGCACTCGCCGTCGAGTTGCGAAGCCAACTCGTCGGGACTGCGACCGGGCCACGGTGGCAGCGGCGCGTCGTGCAGCATCCGTACGGCGGCACCCGTCGCTGTCCAGGCCGCCGCCGACGCCGCCGACGGCTCGCCGAGCCGGCCGAGCGCCGTCCCGGCCAGGGCTGCGAGCGCGAGTACGGGCGGTCTACGCCACAGCACCTGCGGAGTCGGCCGGCGAACGGCGTCACCCGGTTTACCGGCGGGCGTCCGGCGCTCCGGCGGGCGGGATTCATGATCAGGTGAGCGCTGTGGACTTCACAACCGCGACGAGACGTTCATAGCGCTCACATGATCATGAGTTGAGGGTTGCGCCGTCGGTCGCGGACGGCCGTGTCCGCCTGATGCTCGCGGCGCAGTGGATCGAGGAGTCCGTAGTGGCTGAGATCCGCCATGGACAATGTAGTCCCTCCCCGCACGGTGTCCGGTACGAGAAGTATCGATGCCGTGTGATGATCAGCTTGGCATGGAATTGATCGCGAAAGATATTGATATGACCATGTGACAGGTGGTGCAGTTGTGCTCACCAGCGGAGTCCTCCCCACCCCCAGGAGGTCTATATGCGATTCCGCGCACCAACTGCCAACGCCGGCTCGTGGCGCAGGACCACCGTCCTGCTGATCGCGACCGTCGTCGGCCTGTTCGCCGTCGTGACCGGCCCGGTGTCGGCCGATCCCAAGCCCAGCGGTTCCGACCGGGAGTCGATCGCCGGCCCGTACCGGGTCCTCGGACCGCGTACCTTCGCCGACCGCGACGCGGTGGCCGCGACCGGCGCCGCGATCGACTACATCGAACACGGCATCCTCAACATCACCGCGACCCGGGCCGAGGTCAGCGCGATCCAGGCGCTCGGCTTCGAGGTCGAAGCGGTCCGGGCACCCACCAGGACCGACGCGTCCGGCGACGTCACCACGTTGGACTTCCCGCCGTCCGACTCGGCGTACCACAACTACGCAGAGCTGACCACGGTGGTCAACCAGGTAGTCTCCAGCCACTCGAACATCGCCCGGAAGATCAGCATCGGGACCTCGTACGAGGGCCGCGACCTGATGGCGGTCAAGATCTCCGACAACGTCGGCACCGACGAGGACGAGCCGGAGATCCTGTTCAACTCACAGCAGCACGCCCGCGAGCACCTCACCGTCGAGATGGCGATCTACCTGCTGAACCTGTTCACCGACGGCTACGGCAGCGACTCGCGGATCACCAACATCGTCAACACCCGCGAGATCTGGATCGTGCCGACCGTCAACCCGGACGGCAGTGAGTACGACATCGCCACCGGCTCGTACCGGTCCTGGCGCAAGAACCGCCAGCCCAACAGCGGCTCGTTTGCCGTCGGCACCGACCTGAACCGCAACTGGGACTACCTGTGGGGCTGCTGCGGCGGATCCTCCGGCTCCCCGTCGTCGTCGACCTACCGCGGCCCGTACGCCTTCTCCGCCCCGGAGACGCAGGCGCTGCGCGACTTCGTCAACAGCCGGGTGGTCGGCGGTGAGCAGCAGATCACGGCCAACATCGACTTCCACAGCTACTCGGAGCTGGTGCTCTGGCCGTTCGGCTGGACCACCGCCAACACCCCGTCCGGGATGACCACCGACCAGTACAACACCTTCGCCACCCTCGGTACGCAGATGGCGGCGACCAACGGCTACACCCCGGAACAGTCGTCCGACCTCTACATCACCGACGGCAGCAGCATCGACTGGATGTGGGGCGTGCACGGCATCTGGGCGTACACCTTCGAGCTGTACCCCGGCTCGTCCAGCGGCGGCGGCTTCTACCCGCCCGACGAGGTGATCCCCACCCAGACCGCCCGCAACCGGGAAGCGGTGCTGATGTTCAGCGAGTACGCCGACTGCCCGTACCGGGTGATCGGCAAGGAGTCGCAGTACTGCGGCGGCGGTCCGGTCGACCCGCCGGGCAGCACCGTCTGGGCGGACGACTTCGAGTCCGCGACCGGCTGGACGACCGACCCGAGCGGCACCGACACCGCCACCACCGGGCAGTGGGAGCGCGGCGTCGCGCAGGCCACCAGCTCCGGCGGGGCCCTGCAGCTGACCGCCTACCAGGGCAGCAACAGCCTGGTCACCGGGCGGCTGGCCGGCTCCTCGGCCGGCTCGTACGACATCGACAGCGGGGCCACCAGCGCCCGCTCCCCGGCGATCACGCTGCCGTCGAGCGGCACCCTCACCCTGTCGCTCGCCTGGTACCTGGCCCACCTGAACAACTCGTCGTCGGCCGACTACCTGCGGATCAGCGTGGTGCACAGTGGCGGCACGACGACGCTGTTGAACCAGTCCGGCGCGGGGAGCAACCGGTACGGGTCCTGGTCGACCGGCAGCTACAACCTGACCCCGTACGCGGGTCAGACGGTGCGGATCCTGGTCGAGGCGGCGGACGCCTCCACCGCCAGCCTGGTCGAGGCGGCCATCGACGACGTCCGGATCACCAGGTCCTGACGGCGGGCAGGGCTGCCGGCAACTGACGGCACGCAGGGCTGCCGTGCGGTGAACATCACCGGACGGCAGCCCTGCGCTGCTGCGATGACGCTGCGGCGGCGTCGGTGGGTTACCGTGCTACCGACCGCCCCGCAGCGAAGCCGGTGCGAACCCGGCGCTGTCCCGCAACTGTGATGCCCCGGCCGACAGCCGGGGGCTAGCCAGGTCGCCTGCGGCGTGGTCGCGAACCGCGCTCTCGAGGAAGGGCGCCTCGCCACCTGGCCGGGGCCGGCGTCACCACCCCGACCTGTCGGCGAAGCACCAGCCCTCGACCGACAGGAGGACCAGATGAGCAGACCCCTTACGCGGCGGGCAGCGTTGCTGCGTACCGCCGCGGTCGCCACCGCCGCGACCCTCGCCCTGACCGGATGCGGCCAGGCCGGCGACGGCTCCGGCGGGCCCGACGACGCGCAGCCCGGCGTCAGCCCGGAGGCCGCCGCCAGCTACCCGGTCACCGTCGGTGACCTGACCCTGGAGGTACGCCCGGAGCGGATCGTCGCACTGTCGCCGACCGCGACCGAGATGCTCTTCGCGATCGGCGCCGGCGACCAGGTGGCCGCCGTCGACGACAACTCCAACCACCCGGCCGAGGCGCCGACCACCGAGCTGTCCGGGTTCACCCCGAACGTCGAGGCGATCGCCGGCTACGAGCCCGACCTGGTGGTGCTCTCCGGCGACACCAACGAGGTGGTGGCCGGGCTGACCCGACTGTCGATCCCGGTCTACCTGGCCGGGGCGGCGGTGACCCTGGACGACACGTACCGTCAGATCACCGAGCTGGGCGCCCTCACCGGGCACCCGGAGGCAGCGGCCGACCTGGTCGACACCATGCGGTCCGACATCGACAAACTGGTCGCCGACGCGGCGCAGCCGGCCGAGCCGTTGAGCTACTACTACGAGCTCGACCCGACTCTCTACACGGTGACCAGCGAAACCTTCGTCGGGTCGCTGTTCACCATGGTCGGGCTGACCAACATCGCCGACCCGGCGGACCCGTCCGGGGAGGCCGGCGGCTACCCGCAGCTGTCCGCCGAGGCGCTGATCGACGCCGACCCGGACCTGATCTTCCTCGCCGACACCAGGTGCTGCCAGCAGAACGCGCAGACGGTGGCGCAGCGGGCCGGCTGGTCCACCATCACCGCCGTACAGACCGGTCAGGTGGTCGAGCTCGACGACGACATCGCGTCCCGCTGGGGTCCCCGGGTGGTCGACCTGGTCCGGGCGATCGTCGACGCGGTCGACGCGGCGGCGGCGTCCTGACGTGCTCCGTACGCCGGTCCGGCGGCGGCCCGGGCTGACCACCGGCTGGTTCGCTGGTGCGGTGACGGCAGTCGTGCTGTCGGCCCTGGCCGGGCTGGCGTTCGGCCCGGCCAGTCTGCCGCCGCTGGCGGTCGCCGCCGAACTGCTCAACCTGCTGCCCGGCGTCGACGTGGACAGTGGACTCAACGACCGGCAGGTGGCGATCGTCACCCAGCTGCGGCTGCCCCGGGTGGTGCTGGCACTGCTGGTCGGCGGCATGCTGGCCCTGGCCGGCGGCTGCTACCAGGGGGTGTTCCGCAACCCGCTGGCCGACCCGCATCTGCTCGGCGCCGCCGCCGGGGCCGGGCTGGCGGTGACCGCGGTCATCGCGCTGCGCCCCGGCACCGGAGTGCTGACCGGGCTGCCGGTGACGGTGCCGCTGGCCGCGTTCGTCGGCGCGCTCGGGGCGGTCGCGCTGACCTACCTGCTCGGTACGGGTGCCGCCGGGCCGGACCGGTCCACCGCGACGCTGATCCTGGCCGGGGTGGCGGTGTCGGCGTTCCTCGCCGCCGGGCAGACCTACCTGCTGCAACGCCACGTGGACACCATCCGGGAGGTCTACTCGTGGCTGCTGGGTCGGCTGGCCACCGACGGCTGGCACGAGGTTCGGCTGGTCCTGCCGTACGCGGTGATCGCCGCCGTGGTGGTGTTGGCGCAGCGCCGCGAGCTGGACGTGCTGTCGGTCGGTGACGAGGAGGCGGCCAGCCTCGGCCTGCACCCGCAGCGGTCCCGCTACCTGCTGCTCGCCGCCGCGTCGCTGGGCACCGCCGCGGCGGTGTCGGTATCCGGGCTGATCGGCTTCGTCGGGTTGATCGTGCCGCACCTGGTCCGACTGGTAGCAGGCAGCAGCTACCGGGTGATCCTGCCGCTGTCGATGCTGCTCGGTGGCGCGTTCCTGACCGTCACCGACGTGGTGGCCCGTACCGTGGCCGCGCCGGCCGAGATCCCGATCGGTGTGGTCACCGCCTTCTTCGGCGCCCCGTTCTTCGTGCTGGTGCTGCGTACCACCCGCCGGACGGTGGCGCTGTGACCGCGCCCGGGCCCGCGCCCGAGACCGGGCCGGCCGCGGCTGGGAGCACCCCGGTGGTCGGCCGTGACCTGCGGGTACGCCTCGGCGGCGCGCCGGTACTGGACGGTGTCGACCTGACCGTGGCCGCCGGTGAGTGGGTGGCGGTGATCGGGCCGAACGGGGCCGGCAAGTCGACCCTGCTGCGGGCGGTCGGCGGGCTGCTGCCGGTCGACGGCAGCCTGAAGCTGTTCGGTACGCCGATCACCCGGCTCGGCCGCCGGGCCCGGGCCCGGCTGGTCGCCACCGTCGTACAGTCGCCGGTGGTGCCGGCCGGGATCGCCGTCGCCGACTACGTGCTGCTCGGCCGTACCCCGTACGTTCCGCTGCTGGGCCGGGAGTCGGCGGCCGACCTGGCGGTGGTCGACGACGTGCTCGCCCGGCTCGACCTGACCGGGTTCGCGCACCGGCGGCTGGCCACACTGTCCGGTGGTGAACGCCAGCGGGTGCTGCTGGCCCGGGCACTGGCCCAGGGCGCTCCGCTGCTGCTGCTCGACGAGCCGACCAGCGCACTGGACGTCGGCCATCAGCAGGAGGTGCTGGAACTGGTCGACGAGCTGCGCCGGGACCGGGGGCTGACCGTGCTGGCCACCATGCACGACCTGTCGGTGGCCGGCGAGTACGCCGACCGGCTGGTGCTGCTCGCCGCCGGCCGGACGGTCGCCGCCGGCCCGCCGGCCGAGGTGCTCACCGAGGAGAACCTGGCCCGGTACTACCGGGCCCGGGTGCGGGTGCTGCCCGGCGCGCACGGCCCGCTGGTCGTCCCGGTCCGCGACCGGGACGTTCCCCGACCAGAACCGTCAGTCGCCGGCGATCCGGATCACCGAGAAGAAGGCCCCCTGCGGGTCGTTGAGCACGGCGAACCGGCCGTGCGGCAGGTCGGTGGGCGGGACTGAGACGGTGCCGCCGAGCGCGGCGGCGTGCGCGGCGGTGGCGTCGCAGTCGTTCACCGCGAAATACACCATCCAGTGGGCCGGCAGGTCCGCCGGCCAGTCGTCGCCGACCATCGGCATCATCCCGGCGACGGGCTGCTGTTCGACCAGCCATTCCGTGTACATGATCGGCGGGAACGGGGTGTCCCGGCACTCCCAGTCGAAGACCGCGCCGTAGAACTCCTTCGCGCCCTCCGGGTCGCGGGTGGTCAGCTCGTTCCAGCACAGTGAGCCGGGCACGTTCGCCAGCTCCGCGCCGGCCATGGACAGCGGCTGCCAGACGGCGAAGCTGGCCCCGGCCGGGTCGGTGAAGACCGCCGCCCTACCCCGGTCGAGCACGTCGAACGGCGGCATCAGCACGGTGCCGCCGGCCGACTCGACGAGCTTGGCGCTCGCCTGGGCGTCCAGCGTGCCGATGTACGTGGTCCAGGTCGGCGGCTGCCCGCCGGTGGACACCGAGCCGGCCCCGGCGACCAGTTTGTCGTCCTTGCTGAACAGGGTGTAACCCTCGGCGTCCGGATCCTCGGGCGGCTGCGCGGACCAGCCGAACAGTTCGCCGTAGAACCGGATCGCACCGGGCAGGTCGGAGGTGCCGAGGTCGACCCAGGCGGGCACCCCGGCCGCGGCGACGGACATGGCGGATTTCCTCCTGCGGATCGGCTGGCTGGACCCTGCTGACCGAATCCTGGCACCCGGTCGCCTACGGTCGGGGGAGATTCGCCGAAGCAATCGCCCGGCACGCGGAATCATGGCCCGCGCCGAGGGTAACCGCGCACCGGGCTGACGTCACCGACCGAAGCCAGGCGGGGTGCCGGACACCGGGCGGCGACGCCGGACACCGGCCGGGACGCGGGACAGCGGGGGAGAACGATGGTACGGGTGATCGAGGTGTTGCCGGGCGACATCGACCGGGCGATCAACGACGACCACGTCCTGCTGGACCAGCTTTTCCGGCGGCTGGAAACCGGCCAGGGCGACCGGCGGATCCTGGCCGACCAGGTGGTCTACCGGATCTCCATGCACCTGGCGGCCGAGGAACAGATCCTCGACCCGGTCTTCGACGAGCCGGCGGTGACCGACCGGCTGACCGCCGGGTCGGTCGGCGAGCTGATCAAGCGGGGGCGGGACACCCGTCAGCGGATCAAGGAGGCGGCCGCCGAGATCGACCGGTCCAGACCCGGCAACCTGGACTTCGAGGAGGCGCTCAACCACTTGATCGCCGACGTCCGCCGGCAGGCCGCCGAGCAGGAGGGGACGTTGCTGCCGGCGCTGCGGGCCACGGTCGGCCCGCAGCGGATGGCCGAACTCGGCGCGCAGTTCACCGCCGCCAAGTATCGTGCCCCGACCCATCCGCACCCGCAGACACCGAACACCTCCCGCAGCAGCCGGCTACTGGGCGGGCCGGCGGCGCTGGTCGACCGGCTCCGCGACCGGACCTCGGGGCGGCGTGGCTGGTTCGCCACCGACGCGTCCGGGCTGCTGGAACCGCAGTCCCAGGCGCTGCTGGACGTGTTCGCCGCGCTCGGCCCCCGACCCACCGAGATCCTCGAACCGGCCGAGGCGCGGCGCCAGCCGACCCTGTCCGACGCGGTGGCCCGGATCCGTACCGCCCGGGGGGACATGGAGGAACGGGAGCCGGTCGACTCGGTCTTCGACTTCGCCATCGACGGTCCCGGCGGGCAACTGACCCTGCGGGTCTACCGGCCGACGTCGGCGTCGCCAGCCGGCGGCCTGCCGGTGCTGATCTACCTGTACGCCGGTGGCTGGGTGGTCGGCAGCCTGGACACCTACGACGCCACCCCCCGCGCGCTGTGCAACAAGGAACGGTGTCTGGTGGTGGCGGTGGACTACCGGCACGCCCCGGAACACCCGTTCCCGGCCGCCCACGACGACGTGCTCGCCGCGACCCGCTGGCTGCTGGACAACGCCGGGGAGATCGGCGGTGACCCGGGACGGATCGCCATTGCCGGCGAGGCCGCCGGCGGCAACATGGCGGTGGCCACCTGTCTGCAGTTGCGCGACGCCGGTCAGCGGCTGCCGCTGCTGCAGGTGCTGATCTACCCGGTGACCAGCGTGACGATCGACGACGGCTCCGGAGTGGACGCCGCCGACGCGGCGCCGCTGAACCGCCCGATGCTGAGCTGGTTCGCCCGGCACGCCTTCCCCCGGCCGGAGATGCTCGGCGACCCTCGGGTGGCGTTGCTCGACCTGCCGGTGCAACGGCTCGCCGGCCTGCCGCCGGCGGTGGTGCTGACCGTGGAACGGGATCCGCTGCGCGACCAGGGGCAGGCGTTCGCGCAGCGGCTGCGGGCGGCCGGGGTGCCGGTCGAGCACATCCACTACGACGGCGTACCGCACGAGTTCTTCGGCATGGGCGCGGTGCTGGACGTGGCGGAGGCGGCTCAGGACCGGGTGGCGGCGGAGCTGCACACCGTGTTCAACCCGTCCGGCCAGTCGTCGAGTGGCTGGCCGACCGGCCTGTGAGCCTCCGGGACCGGAATCAGCGGTCGGCGAGGTCGGCGATGGTGTTCACCAGACCGGCTGCGGTCTGCGGCTCCCGGGTGGTCAGCACGAGATAGCGCCCACCGGACAGCTGCACCCGGATGCCCGGACCGGATCGGGTGATCAATCCACGTCCCCGCGTGTCGGGGTGGTAGCGGTAGCCCCAGCCGCCCCATTCGGACACCCGTACCGTCGTCTGGACGGCCCCGACGACCTCCCGCGCCGGTACGCTGATCCGCGGCCACCCGAACGGACCGAATCCGATGTGGATGCCTTGCCGGTCGATGGTCAGCCGGTTGACCAGCAGCAGCATCACCAACGCCACGGTGAGCAACACCGGGCTGGCCACCCAGACGTTGATCCAGACCGCCAGGACCCCGGCGAGCAGCAGCAACGGGACCAGGATCCACAGCCCGGTGCGGGACACCGATGTCTGCTCGGTCCACCCGGCACCGTCGGCCGGCAGCGGCACCCGGGGCAGCTCGGCGGCGGGTCGGCCGTCCGCCGCCGGCCCGGCCGGCGGCTGACCGCACGCCGCGTACGCGAGCACCGTCCAACCCGTCACCCCGACCATCAGCGCGGGAATGTGCCAGCTCGGCGCCGGCGCCCGGGTCGGGTCCAGTACATCGACCGAAAGTGCCACGGTGGTCAGCCAGATCCCGGCGACGAAGCCGGCGACCGCCGCGCCGATGGTGATCAGCCACCGCCGCAGCTGCCACCGTAGCCCGAGCGGCAGCACCCCGACTGCGGCGAGCACCGCCCCGGCGGCCGCGCCGATCGTGTAGCCGGTCACGCTGTTCGTCAGCGAACTGGTCGCGTCGACGACATCGGCCGTGTTCCAGTGCATCGGTAGCCGGTCCGGCAGCCGGTGCCGCAGCACCTCGGCGGTCAACGGCACCACGGCGACCGCGAGCACAGCGAGCAGGAAACCGAGTAGCCGCCGGCCGCCGCCACCGGCGCGGTCCTGCCCGGCCGTCCCTCCATCGCTCACCTGGCGATTGTTTCCCAGCTGTCGCCGGGCCAACCTGGAGGGGGCGGGCGGTGTGGCGCGCGCCGTTCTGCTAGTGCCGCCGGTCGGTTCTGTCAGTGCCGCCGGTCGGTCCGGCAGTGGTCGCCCAGCGGGGTCGGAAGCGGGTCGGCGTGCAGCACCGTCAACCGGGACACCGCCCGGGTCAGCACCACGTACAGCCGGTGCAGCCCACGCGGCTCGGCCGCGACGATAGCGGCCGGCTCGACCACCACCACGTGGTCGTACTCCAGCCCTTTCACCTCGGTCGCGGCGACTACCGACACCCGGATCCCGGGGTCGCCGGCGGCTCCGGTGACCTCGATACCGGCTGCGGTCAGCGCGTCGCGCAGGCCGGGCAGCGCGGACTCGGCGGCGATCACCCCGACCGAGCCGTCGTGGGTCAGCGCCGCGCGTACCTCGGCCACCGTGGCACCGGTCAGATCGTCGACCGTACGCAGCGACAGCGAACCGTCGCGACGCAGCGACACCGCCGGTGGTACGTCCACTTCGAGCGCCGGCAGCAGCCGGTTGGCCAGCTCGACCACCACCGCCGGCACCCGGAAGCCGACCGTCAGCGGCACCACCGGGGCGTCGGGCCGACCGAGGTGGGTCAGCGTGCGGTGCCAGTCGGTGGCCGCCCACGGGGCGGTGCCCTGCGCCAGGTCGCCGAGCAGGGTGACCGAGCCGTGTTCGCTGCGCCGGGCGATCGCCCGGCACTGCATCGGCGACAGGTCCTGCGCCTCGTCGATCACCACGTGCCCGTACCCGGTCGGCCGGTCGAGCAGCCCGGCGACCTCGTCGATGAGCACCAGGTCGGCCTTGGTCCATCTGGTGGTGCGGACCGACCTGGCCAACGGTCGCAGCAGCGCCGCCTGCTCGGCCTCGTCGAGCAGACCGGTGGCGGCGGCCGCCAGCCGCTGCGGATCGGTGAGCAGCGTGGACACCACCTCGGTCGGGGTGAGCGCCGGCCAGACCCGGTCCAGCAGGGCGCGTACCGGGGCCACCCGGGCCATCCGCCGCAGCCAGGCGTCGCTCGGTGATTCGGCACGCCGGGTTTCGGCTTGGCGTTGCAGCAGCGCGACGATCCGGGCCAGCACCCGTTCCCGACCGATCCGGTACGGCGGATCCTCCTCGCGGACCGTCCGGACGATCCGGTGCAACGCCTCGACGCCGATCCGCCAGCGGTAGGAGCCGTCCGGCACCACGATCGACTCGTCCGGCTCGCCGAGGTACGCCTCGACGGCGCGCCGCAGCACCTGCGCCATCCTCGGGTCGTGTTTGAGCGCGGCGGCGGCCGGGGTGTCGTCGGCGCGCACCGGCACCGAGTCGATCAGGTCGGCGACCGTGCGCTGGGCTACCTCGACCTCGCCGAGGGCGGGCAGCACGTTGGCGATGTAGGACAGGAACACCCGGTTCGGCCCGACTATCAGCACGCCGGCCTTGCGTAGCCGTTCCCGGTGCGCGTACAGCAGATAGGCGGCCCGGTGCAGCCCGACCGCGGTCTTGCCGGTGCCGGGCGCGCCCTGCACGCAGATCGACTCGGCCAGCTCAGCCCGGACCAGCTCGTCCTGTTCGGGCTGGATGGTGGCGACGATGTCCCGCATCGGGCCGACCCGGGGCCGCTCGATCTCCGTGGTCAGGATGCGTGAGGCGGTGCCGAGCTCTTCGCCCCGGTCGAGGTGTTCGTCCTCGAAGCTCGTGAGTTCGCCGCCGGCGTAGCCGAACCGGCGGCGGACCCGTACCTGCTGCGGGTCGCGGGCGCTGGCCTGGTAGAAGGCCCGGCTGCGCGGCGCTCGCCAGTCGAGCACCAGTGGTTCGCCGGTGTTGTCGGCGACATGCCGGCGGCCGATGTGGTGGCGACTGATTCGGTGCCGGCCGGCCGGCAGCCCGCCCGGATCGGGCTCACCGCCTGGCTCAGGGGCGTCGTCAATTCCGTCGTCGAGGTCGGGATCGTCTTCGACATCGAGCCGGCCGAAGAACAGCGGCGTGTCCGGGTTGTCGGCCAGCTCGGCGACCCGGCGGGCCAGGTGCCTGCCCAGGGTTTCGGCGGTGTACGCGTCCCCGGCGACCCGATCGCCGGTGCTGAACAGGGCTTCGGCCCGGTTGCGCATCCGGGCGAGGGCGGCGCGGGACGCGGTCAGATGAGCGCGTTCGGCGGCGAGTTCGCCGTCCAGGTCGGGTGCGGGGCGGTCCAGTGCGGGGCGGTCGGGTGCGGGGCGGTCGGGTGCGGGCATGCTGACTCCTGGCTGGATCGCCGGCGTGCTCGCTCGCGTGTCCGGAACCGGGTCGGCCGGTGCCCGGCGCGGGGGACGTCCGCTGCGGTGCGACTCACCGCGGCCGTCAAGCGGCCATCGACTTTACCCCTGGCCCGTCGCGGGTCAATCAGATTTCCCCGCTATGCCGGCGCGACGGGGTTGCCGGGGCGATCTGTTCGACGGGTGCCCGGGGGTGCGGGGTGCGCCACAGGCCGGGCCGCCGCCGGGCGTGGCGACTGCCCGACGGCTACCGTGGAGATCATGAGTCACGGTGACGGGGGTGAGGGCGGCGGGCTGCGCCGACCACGGGTCGGGCACATCCAGTTCCTGAACTGCCTGCCCATCTACTGGGGGCTGATGCGTTCCGGCGCGCTGCTCGACGTCGACCTGCACAAGGACTCCCCGGAACGGCTCGGAGCCGCCCTGGTCGCTGGCGACCTGGACATCGGCCCGATCTCGTTGGTCGAGTACCTGCGGCACGCCGACCAGTTCCTGCTGCTGCCGGACATCGCGGTAGGTAGCGACGGGCCGGTGCTGTCGGTGAACGTCGTCACCACCCGGCCACTGGGCGAGTTGTCCGGCCGCCCGGTGGCGCTCGGCTCCACTTCGCGTACCGGTGTGCTGCTGGCCCGGATGCTGCTGGCCGAGCGGTACGGCGTCGAACCAAACTACTTCACCTGCCCGCCGGACGTCACCCAGATGCTGCTGGAGGCCGACGCCGCCGTGCTGATCGGCGACGTCGCATTGCGGGCCCACCACGAGGCGCCGGCGCGCGGTCTGGCTGTCACCGATCTGGGGCAGGCGTGGCGGGACTGGACCGGGCTGCCGATGGTCTTCGCCGTCTGGGCGGTCCGCCGGGACTTCGCCGCCGCCCACCCCGGCCAGGTCAAGGAGGTCCACCAGGCGTTCCTGCGGTCGCGTGACCTGTGCCTCGCCGAGCTAGACGCGGTGGCACGGGCCGCCGCCAGGTGGGAGCCGTTCGACGCGCCGACGCTGGCGTCGTACTTCCGGGCGTTGGACTTTTCGCTCGGTGACCGGCAGGTGGCCGGACTGCGGGAGTTCGCCCGCCGCGCGGCCCGGTCGGGTGCCGCCCCGGCACTGCCGTCTGCCGGCCCTGAGTTCTTCCTGCCCTGAGTTCTTCCTGCCTGACCGCGTCTGGATGGCTCAGCTGCCGGCCGAGGTGGTTGCCGCTGCCCGCAACTGCTGCGCCACCGCACGGCAGGTCTGTCCGCCGTACGTGAAGGGCCGGTCGGCCGGGAACCGGGTCATCACCCCGATGGTCCACCCGTCGCCGATCGCCAGGCAGTTGACGTGCCACTTCTGCTCATCGTCGCGGATCACCCAGCCGTTCTTGATGGCGATCCCATCGGCTTCGTCTGCCGGGAATGCCTCGATCACCCCGAAATCACCTGGACTGCGTACGCTGCGCATCTCGGTCATCAGCCAGTCGGTCCACTCGGCGCCGGCCGCCCGGCCATCGGCGATGCACGCCCCGATCCGGGCCACGTCGCGGGGGGAGAGCCGGGTGGTGCTCCATCTGTTCTCGGTCGAGCTGCGGCTGTCGGTGAGCCCGCAGATCCGGATCATCCGCTCGGTCGCTGCGGTTCGGCCGATTTCCTGCCACAGCTCCTCAGCGACCTGGTTGTCGCTGTCCCTGATCATGATCTCAAGCTGCTGCATCCGGAAGTTGCTCGGCGACCGACCCGCTTCGGCCGAGGTACGCAGGTAGTCGGCGGCGATCCACGCCTTGATCAGCGACGCCGTGGTACTGGTCTCGGCCAGATTGGCCGATCCGTGGATCTCGCCGGTGCGTTGGTCGAGCATCGCCCACGACCACCAGCCGTCGATGCCGTCCAGCTGTACCGTGGTCGGCGCGACGGCCAGCGGTGACAGCGTGGGGTCGGGCTCCGGGGTCGGGCTCTCGCTCGGGCCGGCCATCGGGTTCGACGTCGGTTGATGCCAGCTGGGCTGCTGGTCGGTGGCCCGTCCGTTGGTGGCCTGTCGGTCGGCAGGCTGCTCACCAGCGGCGGCCAACGGCGTGGCGGGAACCAGCCGCGACCCGGCGATGCCGGCGGCTGCCAGAGCGATCAGACCGATCACGATCAGCGGCGTACGCCACCTGGCCCGGGTGTGCCGGGCTACGCCGCCTGCCCGCCCGGTCACCAGCTGGGAGGGTCGGCTGGCCATCAGCCGGCCCGGTCCGCTGGTGAACAGCCGGCGCAGCCGGCGGGTCGACGATATCCAGGAGGTGGGTGGCATGTCAGTTGGCCGGTGTCGCCGGGAGCGGCAGTTCGGCCGGCAGCTGGATGGCGGCGCCGGCGTGTGGGGTGACGAGTTGCCGGGCCACCTCGCGGCAGATGCCCGCCCCGTACTCGAGGCCGTAAGGGCCCGGGTAGCGAGTCATCACCGCGAGGATCCAGTCGTCGTGCACGGCCAGGCAGTTGAGGTGCCACATGCCGTCCGCCCAGATCAGCGTCCAGCCGTTCTTGATGCCGACCGGCGACTCCCGCAACAGGCTCTCCGGTAGTCCATCGATGATGCCCCAGCGGCCACCGCCGGAGGTGGATTCCTGCTCGGAGGCGGCGATCCCGCCCCGCACCTGAGACATCTCGTCGAGCACCCAATCGGTCCACAACGGGCCGGCGGCGGTGCCGTTCTTGACGCACTCGCCCATCAGCACGGCATCGCGGGCGGACATCTGGGTGTAGCTCCACCAGACGTTGTCCTCCTTCGGCGGCACGACCATCCGGGTCTGCTGCAGGCCGCACATCTTGATCATCCGGGTGATCACGTCTTCGCCGCCGGCACTGTAGAACAGCAGGTCCGTGGCCCGGTCGTCGCTGTCGCGGATGGCCAGGCTGGCCAGCTGCAGAATTTCCGGATCAGGCTCGGCGTCATCGAGCTGCCGTAGGTAGTCCGCGACGATCCAGATTTTGATCATCGATTCGGTGGAGCTGGTCTCGGTCATGTTGGCCGAGCCGCCGATCTCGCCGCTGTCGCGGTCCAGCAGCGCCCAGGTCATGAAACCGGTGACCGGGACCGAGACCGCTGCGGCCCGCAACGTCGGCACGGCTGGAGGCCCGGGGGACTCGGCCATGGCGAGGGGCGGATCGGTCAGCTCGTCGACGGGCCGGTTGGCGTCCGGCCGGGTCCCGCCGAGGAACCGGGCCGAGGCGGCGGGGACCACCAGAACGGCACCGACCACCAGGGCTGCCAGCACGACAGTGAGTGTCACGCGTGAACTCATGGGGACTGCTCCGGGGAGTGAATCGATGATTTCAGCTCGTCGGTGCTCTCTGGCAGGTTTGCGTCGGTCCGGGAAGGTCCTGGTACCGAGGTGTTTCTGTAACTGTGGGTTTCTTTGCGGACAGATGCGAGTCAGGTGGGCCGGTTTGAACGTCGTCGCCGCCGCGCCATTGGGCAGTTTACGGGGCGAATCTCGGAGTGCCAGCCCTCGCGCGCCGGAGATCTCGGGGGATGGGTGTCGGATAGATATGGTTCGTCCAGTTAGTTGAGTATTTTCAGGATGATAAGTGGATAAGCATCACATTCACCAGGCGTCGCTGATCGCTCGCTGTCCCGACTTGGTCTCTGGCGGTGAAGATTTTTCGACAGCTGTTACAGGGCTTGGCTACGACTGGGGATTCTTGTAACACTATGTCGGTGGACGGTGACGACGCCCAGACGGTGAGTGGCGCCCGCGGCGGGATCCTCGACGAGGTCGAGGCCGCTGAAGCTGACCTGCGCGCCGCGGCGCTACGCGGCCGGATCCCCGGTCCACGCGTCGCCGACGAGCTGGCCGATCCGGACGATCCGGGTGATCCCGACCGCTCGACCGATCCCGACCGGGACTTCACCGAGATGATCGACGCCGACCAGAAGATCGAGCCGCGCGACTGGATGCCGGACGGCTACCGGCGCACGCTGATCCGGCAGATCGCCCAGCACGCGCACTCCGAGATCATCGGCATGCAGCCCGAAGGCAACTGGCTGACCCGGGCGCCCAGCCTGCACCGCAAGGCGATCCTGCTGGCAAAGGTCCAGGACGAGGCCGGCCACGGGCTGTACCTGTACGCCGCGGCGGAAACCCTGGGCGTCAGTCGGGAAGAGTTGCTCGACCTGCTGCTCGCCGGCCGGCAGAAGTACAGCTCCATCTTCAACTACCCCACGCTCACCTGGGCAGACGTCGGCGCGATCGGTTGGTTGGTGGACGGTGCGGCGATCATCAACCAGGTCCCACTGTGTCGTTGCTCATACGGCCCGTACGCCCGCGCCATGATCCGCATCTGCAAGGAGGAGTCGTTCCACCAGCGGCAGGGCTACGAGATCCTGCACACCCTCGCGCACGGCACACCGGCCCAACGTCAGATGGCCCAGGACGCGGTGGACCGCTGGTGGTTCCCGTCGCTGGCGATGTTCGGCCCGCCGGACGCCGACTCGACCCATTCGGGCCAGTCGATGCGATGGAAGATCAAACGGTTCTCCAACGACGAGCTGCGCCAACGCTTCGTGGACATGTGCGTCCAGCAGGTCGGCCCGCTCGGGCTCACCCTGCCCGATCCCGGCCTACGGTGGAACGAGCAGCGTCAGGCGTACGACTTCACCCCGCCGGACTACGACGAACTGCTCCGGGTGATCCGCGGCGACGGGCCGTGCAACCGGCAGCGACTTGCCCACCGGCGGGCCGCGCACGACGCCGGCGGCTGGGTCCGCGAGGCGTCCCGGGCGTACGCCGAAAAGCAGGCCAGCCGGCGGAAAGCCAGCACCGTACCGGCCGGGGTCGGCACCGTGCCGGCCGGAGTGGGCGCTCCGCCAGTCGGAGCGGAGGCCGGATGAGCGGCGAAGCGGCCCGGACCCCGCCCACCCCGCTGTGGGAGGTCTTCATCCGGTCCCGGCGCGGGCTCGCCCACACCCACGTCGGTAGCCTGCACGCGCCGGACGCGGCGCTCGCCCTGCGGCACGCCCGCGACCTGTACACCCGACGGCAGGAAGGTGTCTCCATCTGGGTGGTACAGGCGGAGTCGATCACCGCGTCCAGCCCGGACGAGAAGGACGCCTTCTTCGACCCGGCGGCCGACAAGGTCTACCGGCACCCGACCTTCTACCAGGTGCCGGACGGAGCGCAGCACCTGTGACCACGACACCCCCCGACCAGCTGCTCTGCTGGGCCGACGACGCGTTGATCACCGCTCAGCGGCTGGCCGCCTGGTGCGCCCGTGCCCCCGAGCTGGAGGAGGACGTCGCGCTCACCAACATCGCGCTCGACCAGCTCGGCGTGGCCCGGCTGCTGCTGTCGTACGCCGCCGAGCAGCTCACCCCCGATGCGGTGCCGGCCGCGCCGGCCGACCAGCCGGTCACCGAGGACACCCTGGCCTTTCTCCGCTCCGACCAGGAGTTTCGCAACTGCCTGCTGGTGGAGCTGCCGGACGACGACTACGCGATGACCATCGGCAAGCTGCTGTTCCTCGCCGCGTACCAGCTCCGGCTCTACGCCGTGCTGAGTGCCGGCGCCGACCAGCGGCTCGCCGCGATCGCCGGCAAGGCGGCCAAGGAGTCCACCTACCATCTCGACCACGCGCGGCTGTGGACCCTGCGGCTCGGCGACGGCACCGAGGAGTCGCGCCGCCGCATGCAGTACGCGGTCGACGAACTCTGGCCGTACACCTATGAGCTGGTCGCCCCGGTGCCCGGCAGTGGCCCCGCCGACCTGCGGGCCGACTGGCTCGCCGTCATCGGTCCGATCCTTGCCGAAGCCACCCTGGCCGCGCCTGCCGGCACCGGGTCCGCCGCCGCTGGCGACGGTGGCGGCTGGCGGCCCGGCGGCGGTCGGCTGGGTCGGCACACCGAACACCTGTCGTACCTGCTGGCCGAGATGCAGGTGGTGCACCGGGCCCACCCAGGCGCGCGATGGTGACCGGACCCCCCGCTGCAGCCGGCGGGTTCAGCTCGGCTGGTGGTGGGGCCAGCTCGGCCGCTGGTGGGACCGGCTCGGCCGCCCGGGCGGCGGTCGAAGCCGTCGTCGACCCGGAGATCCGCGTACTCACCATCGCCGAGCTCGGCATTCTCCGCGCCGTCGAGGTCACCGAGGCCACCGGCGCTGTCCGGGTGACGGTCACCCCCACCTACAGTGGATGCCCGGCGATGGAGCTGATCCGGGGCGAGATCCGGGCGGCGCTGCACCGGTCCGGCTTCACCGACGTCGCGGTCGTCACCGAGTTGGCGCCCGCCTGGAGCACCGACTGGATCACCGAGGCTGGCCGACGCAAGCTCGTTGCCGCCGGGATCGCCCCACCGTCGCCGGCCACCGTCGGTCCGGTGCCGGTGCCGGTGACCGTACGCTGCCCGGCCTGCGGCTCACCGCGCACCGAGCAGCTGAGTCGATTCGGTGCCACGGCCTGCAAGGCGCTGTGGCGGTGCCTGGCCTGCACCGAGCCGTTCGAGCAGATGAAGGCGTTCTGATGGCGGTGACGATCAGTCGACCGGCGCGACGGCGCCCGGTGTTCCATCCCCTCCCGGTCGCCGATGTCGATCAGCTCACCGCCGACGCCGTGGCGGTCACCTTCGCCGTACCACCGGAGCTGCGCGACGCGTACCGGTTCCAGGCCGGACAGCACTTGACCGTACGGCTGGTCGACCCGGCCGGCGGCCCGGAGATCCGCCGCTCGTACTCCATCTGCTCGACCCCGGCGGAGCTCGCCGACCACGGCCGGCTGCGGATCGGCGTGCGGCACGTCGCCGGTGGTGCCTTCTCCGGGTACGCGGTGCGCCAGCTTGCCGCCGGGGCCACCGTGGAGGTGATGCCGCCGCTCGGGCATTTCACCACCAAGTTCGAACCGGGCCGTAGCCGGTACTACGGCGCGCTGGCCGCCGGCTCCGGCATCACGCCGGTGTTGTCCCTGCTCGCCACCGGGTTGGCCACCGAGCCGGGCAGCCGGTTCACGCTCGTCTTCGGCAACCGGTCCGCGCACACCGTGATGTTCGCCGACGAGATCGCCGACCTGAAGGACCGGTACCCGGACCGGCTGCAGGTGGTGCACGTGCTGTCCCGGGAGACGCAGGACGCGGAGTTGCTCACCGGGCGGATCGACGCCGCCCGGTTCGGCCGGCTGCTGGACACCGTGGTGCCGGGACACCAGGTGGACGAATGGTTCCTCTGCGGGCCGTACGCGCTGGTCATGACGGCCCGGCAGGTGCTCACCGAGCGGGGCGTGCCGGCCGAGGCCGTACACAGCGAACTCTTTCACGCCGGGGACGCGCCGCCGGCCGGCGCCGACGCGGTTACCGATGTCGACGCGGCACCAGGCACCGATCCGGCCGGCACCGAGGTGACCGGCGCGGACGTGACCAGTACGGAGGTGACCGTACTGCTCGACGGGCGGGCGTCGACGGTGCGGACGCGGCCGGGGGAGCGGGTGCTCGACGCGGCCCTGCGGGTCCGGTCCGAGTTGCCGTACGCCTGCAAGGGTGGGGTCTGCTCGACCTGCCGGGCGAAGGTCGTCGACGGCGCGGTGACGATGGCCCGCAACTACGCCCTGGAGCCGGACGAGGTGGCCAACGGTTATGTGCTGACCTGCCAGTCGGCGCCCACCACGCCGACGCTCACCGTCGACTACGACGCCTGACGCGCTGGCCACGACGGCTGCCGGGCGTCACGGGGATGATCGTCGACCGAGCTGGTCGAGCAGTTGGCGGGCCTGCTGGTGGGAGGTGAGCCGGACGAACCGCAGCCGGCGCCACCGGGGGTCGACCGAAGCGGCCTGGATGCGGCTCCGGTAACGGGCGTGCTGTTGCCAGGCCCAGACGATGATCGACTCTTCCGGATCAAGGCTGAACACGTTCGACCAGCGCTCCCGGTTGCCGTTCCACAGTTCCACCCGGTGCGCCGCGCGGCGTACCGTACGTCGGACGATCTGCTGCATCACCTGCCGGCGCGGCAGGTCGAACCAGATCACCGTGTCGACTCGCCGCCAGATCAGGTCGCGCACCGTCGAGTAGTTGCCGTCCACCACCCAGCCGTCGCCGGAGACTGCGGCCGCCACCCGTTCCCGGAACTCCGGTTCCGGTGTCGGCTGCCAGTCCTGCTGGTGGAACAGGGCGTCCAACTCGATGTGCGGCACACCGAGCCGTACGGCCAACTCGGCGGCCAGAGTGGACTTACCTGAGCCTGGTGCCCCCATGACCGACACCCGTCGCATGGATGCAGGCTAGCGTCAGGAGACCACCTTGGCACCGGCTCCGGAGGGCTGCTCGACGTGGGCGGTCCGCTGCTCGGGAATCGACGGGGCGCTCAACGTGACCTCGACCGTCTTTCGGGTGCCCCATCCGGTCTTCCAGCAGGTGACCACGCCGTACCACCGGGCGGCGCGCAGTACCAGCATCGCCCAGAGCACTGCGACCGGGGCGAGCATCCAAGTCCCCAACTGGTACGCCGCCGACTGGTCGGACCGGCGGATCGCCAGGTAGCGGAGGCACTGTGCGTAGCCGATCGCCATTGGCACACAGATGAGCCAGGGTAACGCGGCCAGCGAAGGCTCCCGGATCGGTTGTACCACCGCGATGGTCAGGAACAGTGCGGTGGACAGTAGCGTCGTCGCCCATCGAATCAGGTGTAGCCAGTACGCCCACGACCGCAACGGCAGGTATCGCATCCGCCACAGTGACCGGATGAACGATCCGCGCCTCCAGCGGATGAACATCCGCAGGAAGTGGCCGGTCTGCTCCGGCATCAGCGCGAAGGCGAACGCGCTGGGCTGTTGCACAGTTCGGCCGCGCAGCATGGCGAACAGGGTCAGCATCGAGTCGTCGCTGAACGGCACCCGACGTCCTGCGAACCTTTCATGCAGATAGCTGTCCAGATTGTCGCGGATCACCTGGCCTCGGTAGACGGCGATGGGCCCCGAGTTGACCCAGACCGCGCCGAACACTGACAGGCTGGACCGATCGGTCAGCTGGCCGGTGACGAACCACAGGTCGGTGAACCGGGTCAGGAACGATGCGTGAACGTTGGCTGCCATCACGATCCCGGCGACGGACTGCACCGTCTGATCAGCGAGGGGTTTGAGTAGCTCGTTGAGCGTTTCCGGGTCGCTGATCGTGTCCGAGTCGACCGTCCAGTACACATCCGCGTCCGGCGCCTGGCCGACCCCGGCTGCCTGCGCGTGTCTCTTGCCGGCATTGTCCTGGCGCAGCCATACCGGACGGATGCCGCTGTCGCTGGCTGCCCGCTGAAACCAGATGCGGGTCTCGGCGTACCCGACGTCGCCGGTGGTGGAACCGTCATCCACCACGACGATCGTCTGCGGCCGTCGTCGTTGACCGATCATGGACTCGAGGCATGCGCGCAGCGCGGCCGGGTCCTCGTTGTACGCGGGGACCAACGCGGCCACGTCCAGCGTATCGAGGAGCCGCTGTCTGGCCGGGCCAACCTGGTAGGGCTGGTTGAGGTAGGCAAATCCCAGCTGCCACACCAGCAGTCCGTACATCAGGACGTAGATCGCCGCGAACTGATGCCCGTTGCCTGCGCTGAGTAATCCGATTGCTGCAAACGCATGGTGGGCCGCCCATACCGCTACTGCCGCCAGAAGGAATGCTGCGGCGGTGAGGATCCGGCCCCTGACGAGGGTCGCGGTCATCGATGGGCGGCGGAGCGACCTCGACGGAACGACAACCGGATGAGAACCGCTCCGATGATGATCATAACTGCTGCGGTGACCGCCATCATGAGTGGCAGTGGCAGGCTGAGCTGCCCGAGACCGGCCACACCACCGAGGGTGACCGCAAGGTTCGCGCCGGTCCGCGGCAGTGAATCACCTGACATGACGTTGTCTCCTTGGCTGCGGGCGGATAGGGGGATTTTGCGCACGAGGGTTCGCCGAGATCGGTATTCGGCGGCACGTCCGGACGGGGGTCCGGTTGAGGTATGGAAGACGGAGACCCGACTGGCTGTTGTGATGCCGGCCGAAGGCGGTAACCGGGCGGTGCCTTGTTCGGCCGCAGCCAAGAGTAGTTGCGTCGGCGACAAAGCGCTAGATGCATCATCGCCTTGGGATCACAAGACAAACGTGAGTTCATCTGCGTTGCGATCGCTTTTCTGAATGCTCTTCGTGACTCATTCTCGGGTTTGTTCACGTTATGCGGCCTGGCCCATACGAGTTGCGAGTCGGCCGGTCAATCGATCGTTCCGCTCTGCTTGGCCGAACCGCCGACAGCGGGAGCACCGGCCAGCGGTCGACGGTGGATCAGCCCCTGGGCGGCCAGGGCCGCGGCCACCGCTGCCAGCGGCAGGGCCGGCAGCGCGTACCGGGGCTCGTACATGCCGATCGCCACGGTGAACACGGCCAGCCCTGGGCCGGCGACCACCAGCAGTACGGTGTCGAGCCGGATCCAGCCGGCGACCCGCCGCCCGGCGGCCAGCGCCGCGACGGTCAGCAGCACCGCCAACGACAGCACCACCGGGATGCCCCGGGTCCAGCTGCCGTACTGGTGCAGTGTCCGGGTCAGCGGGGTGGCCGGGTCCGCGACGACCGGCTCGGCGACCGCTGCCTGGTATCCGGTGGACGCCTGGGCTGGCGGACAGCTCTGCTCGACCCGCACGTCGGCGGAGCGGAACCGGACCGGCGGCACCAGCCGCTGCCGCAGGCACTCGTTCATCGGCCCGAGGTACAGACCGGGGACGAAGTGTGCCGCGCTCTCCCGGCCGACCGTCGCGAGGTAGTCGCCGGGCTGCTGACTGATCACCGACCGGGAGAAGCTGGTCAGCACCTGGGCACCCTCCGGCGTGTAGACCCAGTCGCCGAGTCGGGCCGGCCGCCGCCAGAAGAACGCATCGGCCCGGTCCCAACGCTGGCCCGGCGGCTGGTCCGGGCAGGCGACCCGCTCCTCGTCGGTCAGTTCGATGCGGTCGCAGTCGGCGATCATCGCGGCCCGGCCGTACAGGGCGGTGCCGCTCTGCGCGCTGTAGACGCTCTGCCGGTCGCCGATCCAGACCATCACCATGACGTACGGCACGCCGAAGGCGAGCAGGTAGCCCAGCACCGGCCGCCAGCCGACCCGACGTACCACCAGGTAGCCGGCGAGCAGGAGGGCGACCGGCAGCGCGGTGGGTTTGGTCACCCAGGCGACGGCGATCAGCCCGCCGGAGACAACGGCCGCCACCGGACCGGGTCGGGACGACCAGAGCAGTGCCCCGACCGCGGCGGCGAACAGCACCGTGAACATCAGGTCAGGCAGTAGGTAGTGACCCATGGTGAGGACCAGGGAGTCGAAGATCAGCGGTACGGCGGCCAGGGTGGCCAGCCAGCGGGCCACGCCCCGGCGCAGCAGCAGGGCGTACAGGGCGACGGCGAGCAGCAGGCTGAGCAGGTGCTGCACGGCCGCGACGGCGGCGAGTGTCCGGGTCTGCTGTAGCGCGGACAGCAGCAGAACGTAGCCGATCGGCCGGTTCGGGTGCGGCTCCAGCGGCTGCTGCAGCATCAGCAGGTACTCGCCGCTGTCGCCGTGGAACCAGAACGCCGGCTGATACGCGGCCAGGTAGGCGATCCGCAGTCCGAGACCGGCGGCGAGCAGGATCACCAGAGGCAGGTGGCGGCGCAGTGGCGTCATCCGGTCGCTCTGCCCCTCCCTCGACATGGCAGTACGCTTCATGCGTGACTACCAGCCGGGAGATCGACAGCATCCTGCAGCGTGGCGCCGACGGTGGGCGGATCTCCGCCGAGGAGGCGCTGCTGATCTACACCGAAGCGCCGTTCCACGCCCTCGGCGAGGCCGCGGACGCGGTGCGCCGTCGCCGGTACCCGGACAACGTCGTGACGTATCTGATCGATCGCAACATCAATTACACCAATGTCTGCGTCACCGCGTGTCGTTTTTGCGCTTTCTACCGGGCGCCCAAGCACGCCGAGGGCTGGGCCCACCCGATTGAGGAGATTCTGCGTCGTTGCGGCGAGGCGGTCGAGCTGGGCGCTACCCAGGTGATGCTCCAGGGTGGCCACCATCCCGATTTCGGGGTGGAGTACTACGAGCAGCTGTTCGGCGCGGTCAAGGCGGCGTACCCCCGGTTGGTGATCCACTCGATCGGGCCGAGCGAGATCCTGCACATGGCGAAGGTGTCCGACGTCTCGCTGGACGAGGCGATCACCCGGATCAAGGCCGCCGGGCTGGACTCGATCGCCGGTGCCGGCGCCGAGATGCTGCCGGACCGCCCTCGGCGGGCGATCGCCCCGCTCAAGGAGTCGGGGGCGCGCTGGCTGGAGGTCATGGAGCTGGCGCACCGGCACGGCATCGAGTCGACCGCCACGATGATGATGGGCACCGGGGAGACCAACGCGGAGCGGATCGAACATCTGCGGATGATCCGGGACGTCCAGGACTCCACCGGCGGTTTCCGGGCGTTCATCCCCTGGACGTACCAGCCGGAGAACAACCATCTCAAGGGCCGCACCCAGGCGACGACCCTGGAGTACCTGCGGATGATCGCGGTCTCCCGGCTCTTCTTCGACCAGGTGGCGCACCTGCAGGCGTCCTGGCTGACCACCGGCAAGGACGTCGGCCAGTTGGCGCTGCACATGGGGGTCGACGATCTCGGTTCGATCATGTTGGAGGAGAACGTGATCTCCTCGGCCGGCGCCCGGCACCGGTCGAACCTGCACGAGCTGATCTGGATGATCCGCTCGGCGGGCCGGATCCCCGCCCAGCGGGACACCGAGTACCACCATCTCGCCGTCCACCGCGATCCGGCGGACGACCCGACCGACGAGCGGGTGGTGTCGCACTTTTCCTCGATCGCGTTGCCCAACGGCGGGGCCCGCCGCGATCTGCCGCTGGTCGACGCGCACTGACCCGGCCGGGGCCGTGCGCTGACCGGCCCGGATTCGTCCGATCGGCTGGCTGGTGAGGCCGACCAGTCAGCCCCAGTCGGCCGGCGGGTGGGCTGGTGATCGGCCGGTCGTGGCACACAGTGCCGTCGATGCGGCGAGGCGGCGCGAACCTTAGGCCAAGGAGCCATAACGTGTTGATCACGAGGGGCGCGAAGCTTCCCGTCGGCCGCTAACGTCCTCGTCAACAACGTTCCGGCAGCCGCTCGCGCCGCGACGCCGTCCCCCTGGTCGTCGCAGGTCACGTCCCCTGATGGCGGTGGTCGCCGGAGCCGTACTCCAGCGGTCCGAGGGGGCCGTCTACATAACGCACGGCAGTACGGGCGAGGTGGTTCAACCCACCTCGCCCGTACTGTATGTGGCCTCGGTCACCCTCGCCGCCGGCCCCGCGCCGCAGGTCGGGACGGGCGACTGGCAAAGTGGTCGGGCGTGACTGACATCCCGCCGCCGGTCCGCGCCGGCCTGGACAAGCAGCCGGCCGAGGTCGCCGCGATGTTCGACGGCGTGGCCGGCCGGTACGACCTGACCAACACGGTGATCTCCTTCGGCCAGGACCGGCGGTGGCGCCGGGCCACCCGCGCTGCGCTCGACCTGCTTCCCGGCGACCGGGTGCTCGACGTCGGTGCCGGCACCGGAGTCTCCACCGCCGAACTCGGCCGGGGCGGGGTGTGGGCCGTCGGTTCGGACATCTCGCTCGGCATGCTGCGGGCCGGCCGCCGGGCCCGTCCACAGGTGCCACTGCTCGCCGGGGACGCCCTGGCGTTGCCGTTCCGGGACGCCAGCTTCGACGCGGTGACGATCTCATTCGCCCTGCGCAACGTGGTCGACACCGATGCCGCGTTGGCCGAGCTGGCCCGGGTGACCCGGCCCGGCGGGCGGATGGTGGTGTGCGAGTTCAGTCAGCCGACCAGTCCCGCCTTCCAGACGCTCTACCTGTCCTATCTGATGCGGTCGCTGCCGGCGGTGGCCCGCGCGGTGGCGAGCAACCCGGATGCGTACGTCTATCTGGCCGAGTCAATCCGGCAGTGGCCGGACCAGGCGGCGCTCGCCGGGCGGATCGCGGCGGCGGGGTGGCGGTCGGCGCAGTGGCGCAATCTCACCGGTGGGATCGTGGCGCTGCACCGCGCCACCCGGCGGTAGCGCCATGCGACCCGGGCGTAGCGCCACGTCATCGGGGAGCGGTGCCGTGCTGCCGTACGCCGGATCCGGGAGCGCGAGCGACGGGTCCGCCACTGCTTGGTGTCCGTCGATGGGTGATTTCGTGTCGTCGGTCACCCGCCGAGGTCGCTACCTCGCAGGGTTAGGGTCGCCTAACCGATTGCCGCCCTGTTAACGGTTCTAGACTCACCTGCGAGACGGCTTGTGAAGCATTTCACGAGCGACTGGGAGGCGAACGGGAGGTGGCTGTGAGCGAGACCGAAGCCGATGTGATCGTCGTCGGGGCGGGCCCCGGCGGTTCCGCGACCGCCTTCCACCTCGCCCGGCACGGCGCACGGGTGCTCCTGCTGGAAAAGACCACGTTTCCCCGGGAAAAGGTCTGCGGTGACGGGCTCACGCCGCGCGCTGTCAAGCAGTTGATCAAGCTGGGTGTCGACACCTCGCCCGAGGCCGGCTGGCTGCACAACCGTGGCCTGCGGGTGATCGGCGGCGGCATCCGGCTCGAACTCGACTGGCCCGACCTGGCCAGCTTCCCCAACTACGGCCTGGTCCGAACCCGGCTGGACTTCGACGATCTGCTGGCCAGGCAGGCGGTCGAGGCGGGGGCGGTGCTGCACACCGGCACCAACGTGGTGGCCCCGGTGCTGGACGCCACCGGGCGGGCGATCGGCGTGACCGCCGAGGTCGGCCCGGACAAGCAGCCGGCCACCTTCCACGCCCCGTTGATCGTCGCCGCCGACGGGGTCTCCGGCCGGTTCCCGCTCGCCATGGGGCTGGCCAAGCGCGAGGACCGGCCGATCGGAGTCGCGGTCCGGCGGTACTACCGGTCGCCGGTGCGGCACCGGGACGAGTACCTGGAGTCCTGGCTGGAGCTGCGCAGCCGGGAGGGCGGCGAGAAACTGCTGCCCGGCTACGGTTGGATCTTCGGCATGGGCGACGGCCGGGTCAACGTCGGCCTGGGCGTACTCAACTCGTCCAGCGCCTTCGGCAAGACCAACTACCGGCGGATGCTCACCGACTGGCTGGGCAGCACACCACCGGACTGGGGGCTGGCCGACGAGGCCAACGCCGACGGCCCGATCCTCGGCGCGGCACTGCCGATGGGCTTCAACCGGGTCCCGCACTACACCCGGGGAGTCCTGCTGGTCGGCGACTCCGGCGGTATGGTCAACCCGTTCAACGGTGAAGGCATCGCGTACGCGATGGAGTCCGGTGAGCTCGCCGCCGAGGTGGCGGTGCAGGCGTTGGCCCGGCCGGCCGGCGCCGACCGGGAGCGGGCGCTGGCGCACTACCCGAACGAGCTGAAGGCCCGCTACGGGGGCTACTACCGGCTCGGCAACATCTTCGTGAAGATGATCGGCAACCCACAGATCATGCGAATCGCCACCAAGCACGGCATGCCGCATCCGACACTGATGCGGTTCGTGCTGAAGCTGCTGGCGAACCTGACCGATCCGCGTGGCGGGGACGCGATGGACCGGATGATCAACGCGATGACCAAGGTGGCTCCGGCCGTGTGACGCCGCCGGCAGCACCCCGGGCCGTCGGCCCACCGCAGTAGTCGCCAGGATGGGGCAACGACGCCCGGTCCCGGCGGGAGACATCACAGATCGCTGGAAACTGACCGCGGGCAGGGAAGGACGAGCAGGAGAAACCCATGTCACTCTCGCCTTACATACCCATCGTCGGGGTGTTCGCCCTCGCCTCGGCCTTCGCGTTGTTCTCGGTGGCGGCCGCCCGGCTGGCCGGGCCGCTGCGCTACAACCGGGCCAAGCTCGAAGCGTACGAGTGTGGGATCGAGCCCAGCCCGGAGCCGGTCGGCGGCGGTCGGATCCCGATCAAGTTCTATCTGACCGCGATGATGTTCATCATCTTCGACATCGAGATCATCTTCCTGATCCCGTGGGCGGTCTCGCTGGACCCGCTCGGCGCGTTCGGCTACGTCGCGGTCTCGCTGTTCATCGTCGCCGTCTCGGTCGCCTACGTGTACGAGTGGCGGCGCGGCGGGCTCGACTGGGACTGACGGAGGAACCATGGGAATCGAGGAGAAACTCCCCGCCGGCGTACTGCTCACCTCGGTGGAGAAGCTGGTCAACTGGTCCCGCAAGACCTCCGTCTGGGGGGCGACCTTCGGCCTGGCCTGCTGCGCGATCGAGATGATGGCGGCCGGTGCTCCGCACTACGACATGGGTCGCTGGGGCATGGAGGTCTTCCGGGCCTCGCCGCGGCAGGCGGACCTGATGATCGTGGCTGGTCGGGTCAGTCAGAAGATGGCCCCGGTGCTGCGGCAGATCTACGACCAGATGGCCGAGCCCCGCTGGGTGTTGTCGATGGGGGTCTGCGCCTCCAGCGGCGGCATGTTCAACAACTACGCCATCGTGCAGGGCGTGGACCACGTGGTGCCGGTCGACATGTACCTGCCCGGCTGCCCGCCCCGCCCGGAGATGCTCATCGACGCGGTCCTCAAGCTGCGGGAGAAGATCGGCCACGAGCCACTCGGCCCGAACGGGCGCAAGATGCTGGAGGCCCGCCGGGCCCGCGGTGACGTGCCGGTGGTCGCGCCCGGGGCGATGCCGTCGTCGTACCGCTCCGACAAGGCCCGCCGGGCCGAGTGGGAGCAGGCCGTCCGGGAAGGCCGCGAGGAACAGTTGCGGATCGAGAACTGGATGAAGGCCCAGAACCACCTGCACGCCCGGGAGCGGCTGAAGTGATTCCCGCGTCGACCAGCGAAAGGACGATCCAGTGACCGGGCCGACCAACGCGCCCAGTGAGCAGCCGGGTGGCGGGGTACCCGCCGCCGCCCCGCCGGTCGGGGCTACCAGCGGCGCGCCGGCCGAGTTCCCGCCGGCCAGTGGAGCCGGCCGCGGCATGTTCGGCATCCAGGGCTCCGGCGACACGTCCGGCTTCGGCGGCCTGGTCCGCCGCCGGGCCAGCGTGGCCGGCACCGAGCGGCCGTACGGCGGCTACTTCGACGAGGTGTGCGACGCCCTTGAGGAGGCGTACCCGGCCTTCGCCGACGCGATCGAGAAGGTCGTGGTCGACCGGGGTGAGCTGACCCTGCACATCAAGCCGGAGCGGATCGCCGAGGTCTGCCGGGTGATGCGCGACGACGAGGCGCTGCGCTTCGAGCTCTGCTCCTCGGTGTCCGGGGCGGACTACCTGGGTGCCGACGAGCGTCGGCTGCACGTCGTCTACCAGCTGACCTCGATGACCTACCGGCGTCGGGTCCGGCTGGAGGCGGCGGTCACCGCCGAGGATCCGCACCTGCCGAGCGTCACCGCCGTCTACCCGACCGCCGACTGGCAGGAACGGGAGACGTACGACATGTTCGGCGTCGTCTTCGACGGCCACCCGGCGCTGACCCGGATCCTGATGCCGGACGACTGGGAGGGCCACCCACAGCGCAAGGACTACCCGCTGGGCGGCGTCCCGGTGGAGTACAAGGGCGCCGAGATCCCACCGCCGGACAAGCGGAGGAGCTACCAATGACGGCCGGATACGCAACCGAACGCGAGACCGACGAGGGCAAGGTCTTCACCGTCACCGGTGGCGACTGGGACACCGTGGTCGGCGGTACGGACCCGCTCACCGACGAGCGGATCATCGTCAACATGGGCCCGCAGCACCCGTCCACCCACGGGGTGCTGCGGCTGGTGCTGGAGCTGGAGGGGGAGACCGTCCGGGAGGCCCGGACGGTCGTCGGCTACCTGCACACCGGGATCGAGAAGAACCTCGAGTACCGCAACTGGGTGCAGGGCACCACGTTCGTCACCCGGATGGACTACCTGGCGCCGATCTTCAACGAGACGGCGTACAGCCTGGCGGTGGAGAAGCTGCTCGGGATCACCGACGACATCACCGAGCGGGCGAACACCATCCGGGTGCTGATGATGGAGCTCAACCGGATCTCCTCGCACCTGATCTGGCTGGGCACCACCGGCCTGGAGCTCGGCGCGATCTCGATCATGCTGTACTGCTTCCGGGAGCGCGAGTACATCCTGGAGATCTTCGAACTGGTCTCCGGGCTGCGGATGAACATGGCCTACGTGCGGCCCGGCGGGGTCGCCCAGGACGTGCCGGACGAGGCGATCACCAAGATCCGTGAGTTCCTCAAGGTGATGCCGAAGCGGCTCAAGGAGTACGAGGACCTGCTCTCCGGGCAGCCGATCTGGCTGGAGCGGACGCAGAACGTCGGGGTGCTCGACGTCACCGGTTGCCTCTCGCTGGGCGTCACCGGCCCGGTGCTGCGCTCCGCCGGCCTGGCCTGGGACCTGCGCAAGACCATGCCGTACTGCGGTTACGAGGACTACGAGTTCGACGTGCCGACCACGCCGACCGCCGACGTCTGGGGCCGCTACCTGGTCCGGATGGCCGAGATGCGCGAGTCGCTCAAGATTATCGAGCAGGCGTTGGACCGGTTGAAGCCCGGTCCGATCATGGTCGCCGACAAGAAGATCGCCTGGCCGGCGCAGCTGGCCATCGGCGTGGACGGCATGGGCAACTCGCTGGAGCACGTCGCCAAGATCATGGGTCAGTCGATGGAGTCGCTGATCCACCACTTCAAGCTGGTGACCGAGGGCTTCCGGGTGCCGCCCGGCCAGGTGTACGTCGGCATCGAGTCCCCCCGCGGCGAGTTGGGCGTGCACGCCGTCTCCGACGGCGGGACCAGACCGTACCGGGTGCACTACCGCGAACCGAGCTTCGTGAACCTCCAGGCGATCCCGGCCATGGCCGAGGGCGGGCTGCTCGCCGACGTGATCGCCGGGGGCGCCTCGTTGGACCCCGTGATGGGTGGGTGTGACCGCTGATGGGCTTCAGTCAGGAAACGCACGACCGGGCCCGGGAAATCATCGCCCGCTACCCGGCGGACCGCTCCCGGTCGGCACTGCTGCCGCTGCTGCACCTGGTGCAGTCCGAGGAGGGCTACGTCTCGCCGGCCGGCGTCGAGTTCTGCGCCGAACAGCTGGGCATCAACAAGGCCCAGGTCAGCGCGGTCGCCACCTTCTACACCATGTACAAGCGCCGGCCCACCGGCGACTGGCTGGTCAGCGTCTGCACCAACACCATGTGCGACGTACTCGGCGGCCAGCGGGTCTACGACGCGCTCAGCGAGCACCTCGGCGTCGGCCACGAGGAGACCACCGCCGACGGCACCATCACCCTGGAGCACGCCGAGTGCCTGGCCGCCTGCGACTACGGCCCGGTGATGACCGTCAACTACGACTTCTTCGACAAGGTCGACCCGGACATCGCGCTCGGCGTGGTCGCCGAGCTGCAGTCCGGCGGCCGCCCGGCACCCACCCGGGGTGCCCGGCTGTGCACGCTGAAGGAGATGTCGCTGCAGCTGGCCGGCTTCTCCGACACCCGCGAGGGCGCGGTCGCCGACGGTCCGGCCGGCGATGCCACGCTGCGCGGCCTGCGGCTGGCCCAGCAGCACGGCGTCTCGGTCGCCGGCTTCGACCCGAACACGCCGATCAGCGGCGACACCCCCGCCCCGGCACCCAGCCGGCCGGCGCCGGCGGCGACCGGCAGCACCGCGCCGGACGTCAAGGCACCGCAGGCCAAGTCGCCGGAGATCCGGGCCGCCGAGACCCGCGCCCCGGACGCGAAGACCCCGGCCCCGGACGCCCCCGGCACCACCGTGCCGACCGACCGGGCCGAGCCGGACAGCGACGCCGAGGCCGCCGAGTCGGCCGGCGCCGCCGCCAACCCGCCCGCCGGTGACGCCAAACCGGCCGGCGACAACTCGCAGCCACAGCGCGGGTCGCTGCGGGACGCGCGCAGCGAGGAGGGCACCCGATGACCCAGCCGCGACAGGAAACTCTGCAGAAGCTGACCCCGGTGCTGACCAAGCGTTGGCTGTCACCGGACGCCTGGAAGATCGACGTCTACCAGCAGCTCGACGGCTACGCCGCGCTGCGCAAGGTGCTGACCGGTACGCCGGACGGCCGGGGTCGCGGCGCCGACCCGGTGCACCCGGACGACCTGATCAAGCTGATCAAGGACTCCGGGCTGCGTGGTCGGGGCGGTGCCGGCTTCCCCACCGGCCTCAAGTGGGGGTTCATTCCGCAGGGCGACGGCAAGCCGCACTACCTGGTGGTCAACGCCGACGAGGGCGAGCCGGGCACCTGCAAGGACCTGCCGCTGATGATGTACGACCCGCACTCGCTGGTCGAAGGCGTCATCATCGCCTCGTACGCGATCCGGGCCAGCCGCGCCTACATCTACATCCGCGGTGAGGCGGTGCACGCCGCCCGGCGGCTGCGCAACGCGGTCGACGAGGCGTACCGGGCCGGCTACCTCGGCACGGACATCCTCGGCTCCGGGTTCGATCTGGACCTGGTGGTGCACAGCGGCGCGGGTGCCTACATCTGCGGCGAGGAGACGGCGCTGCTGGACTCCCTCGAAGGGTTCCGTGGCCAGCCCCGGCTGCGTCCGCCGTTCCCGGCCACCCACGGCCTGTACGCCTGCCCGACGGTGGTCAACAACGTCGGCACCATCTCCAGCGTGCCGTACATCGTGCTCGGCGGCGCCGCCTGGTGGAAGAGCATGGGTACGGAGAAGTCGTCCGGCCCGATGATCTACTCGCTCTCCGGCCGGATCGCCAACCCGGGGCAGTACGAGTGCTCGATGGGCATCACCCTGCGCGAGCTGATCGAGCTGGCCGGCGGCATGCAGCCCGGTCACGAGCTGCGGTTCTGGACGCCGGGCGGTTCGTCGACCCCGCTGCTCACCGCCGAGCACCTGGACGTACCACTGGACTTCGAAGGGGTGGCCGGCGCCGGCTCGATCCTCGGCACCACCGCCACCCAGATCTTCTCCGACCAGGACTGCCCGGTGTACGCCACCTACCGGTGGCTGGAGTTCTACCACCACGAGTCGTGCGGCAAGTGCACCCCGTGCCGGGAGGGCAACTACTGGATGGTGCGGGTCTTCCGGCGGATCCTGGCCGGCCAGGGCACCCACGAGGACCTGGACACCCTGCTCGACACCTGCGACAACATCCTCGGCCGCTCGTTCTGTGGCCTCGGCGACGGCGCGACCAGCTCGGTGACCTCCTCGCTGAAGTACTTCAAGCAGGACTACCTCGACTACATCGAGGGCCGCACGGCACCGAAGCTGTCGGAGAAGACTCTGGTGGGGGCCCACTGATGAGTGACGTAGCGAAAGCCACCGAGACGGTGACGTTGACCATCGACGGCGTCGAGGTCACCGCGCCCAAGGGCGCCCTGCTGATCCGGGTCGCCGAGAAGCTGGGCATCGAGATCCCCCGGTTCTGCGACCACCCGCTACTCGCCCCGGCCGGCGCCTGCCGGCAGTGTCTGGTCGACGTGGAGGGGCAGCGCAAACCCGTCGCCTCCTGCACCCAGACGGTCGCCGACGGCATGGTGGTCCGCACCCAGCTCACCTCCGAGGTGGCCAAGAAGGCCCAGCAGGGGATCATGGAGCTGCTGCTGGTCAACCACCCGCTCGACTGCCCGATGTGCGACAAGGGCGGCGAGTGTCCGCTGCAGAACCAGGCGATGTCCACCGGCCGGCCGGACTCCCGGTTCCACGAGCACAAGCGGGAGTACCCGAAGCCCGTCGAGATCTCCACCCAGGTGCTGCTGGACCGGGAGCGCTGCGTGCTCTGCCAGCGCTGCACCCGGTTCTCCGAGGAGATTGCCGGCGACGCCTTCATCGACCTGATGGACCGCTCCTCCGGCGAGCAGATCAACGTCTACCGGGACGAGGCGTTCGGCGCCGTGCCGGCGCCGGACGGTGAGGGCGACGGTGACGTGCCGTTCAACTCCTACTTTTCCGGCAACACGGTGCAGATCTGCCCGGTCGGCGCGCTCACCGGTGCCCAGTACCGGTTCCGGGCCCGCCCGTTCGACCTGGTCTCCTCGCCGAGCGTCTGTGAGCACTGCTCGGCCGGTTGCGCGCAGCGAACCGACCACCGGCGCGGCAAGGTGATGCGTCGGCTGGCCGGCGACGACCCGGCGGTCAACGAGGAGTGGAACTGCGACAAGGGCCGGTGGGGGTTCCGCTACGCCACCGCCACCGACCGGCTCACCACCCCGCTGGTCCGCGACGCCGACACCGGTGAGCTGCGGGAGGCGTCCTGGAGCGAGGCCCTGGCGGTCGCCGCCGACGGGCTGCGCAACGCCCGCGACGGGGCGTACGGCGTCGGGGTGCTCACCGGCGGTCGGCTCACCGTCGAGGACGCGTACGCGTACGCCAAGTTCGCCCGGGTGGCGCTGCGCACCAACGACATCGACTTCCGGGCCCGGCCGGTCACCGGTGCCGCCGGCTCCACCGAGGAGGCCGACTTCCTGGCCGCCCGGGTGGCCGGCGCCTCCGACGTCACCTACGCCGACGTCGAGCGGGCCCCGGTGGTGGTGGTCGCCGGGCTGGAGCCGGAGGAGGAGTGCCCGATCCTCTTCCTGCGGCTGCGCAAGGCGTACAGCAAGAAAGGGCTGCGGGTGATCGCCCTGGCCCCGTATCTGAGCCGCGGCCTGGAGAAGCTGGGCGCCACGTTGGTGCCGACCGTGCCCGGCGACGAGGCGCGGCTGCTCACCGAGGACCGCGCGGTCACCGAGGCGCTCGGTCGGTCCGGCGCGATCCTGTTCGTCGGCGAGCGGCTGGCCACCGTACCCGGTGGGTTGTCGGCCGCCGGCGCGGTCGCCGAGCGGGCCGGCGCGAAGCTGGCCTGGGTGCCGCGTCGGGCCGGTGACCGGGGCGCGGTCGACGCCGGCTGCCTGCCGAACCTGCTGCCCGGCGGTCGTCCGGTCGCCGACGCGGCGGCCCGGGCGGAGCTGACCGGGGCCTGGGACATCGGTGCCGGGACCATCCCGTCCGAGCCGGGCCGCGACGTCGACGCGATCGTCGCGGCGACCGCCGCCGGCAAGATCGGCGCGCTGGTCGTCGCCGGGGTCGACCCGGCCGACCTGGCCGACCCGCGGCTCGCCGAGCAGGCCCTCGACGCGGTGCCGTTCCTGGTCAGCCTGGAGATCCGGCACAGCGCGGTGACCCGCCGCGCGGACGTGGTCCTGCCGGTGGCACCGGCGGTGGAGAAGGCCGGCAGCTACCTCGACTGGGAGGGCCGGCTGCGCACCTTCGAAGCGGTGCTGACCACCACCGCCATGGCCGACTCCCGGGTGCTCGATGCGCTCGCCGCTCAGCTCGGTGTGGCACTCGGCACCGGCGAGGTCAACCTGATCCGCCGGGAGCTGGGCGCGCTGCCGGCCACCAAGGCGCAGCGTCCCGGGCTCCCGCTGGTTGACCCGACGGCACCGGCCAGCCCGGGTGCCGGCGAGGCGGTGCTGGCCACCTGGCACCACCTGATCGACCTCGGCAGCCTCACCGACGGCGACCCCTACCTGGGCGGCACCGCGCGGCCGCCGGTGGTCCGGCTGGCCAAGTCGCTGGCCGGGGCGCTCGGGGTGGCCGACGGGGATCCGGTCACCGTCGGCACCGACCGGGGCGCGGTCACCCTGCCGGCGGCGGTCACCGACCTGCTGCCCGACGGGGTGGTCTGGCTACCTACGAACTCGCCCGGCTCGACGGTGCGCCGCAGCCTCGGCGCGGTCTCCGGATCAGTGGTCCGGGTCAGCCACAACGGCGCGACGAACCCGAACCTAGGGGGTCTGCGGTGAACCCACTGGCACAGGAACCGACGCTGTCCGACTTCGGGCTGGACCCCTGGTGGCTGATCCTGATCAAGGTGGTCTTCGCCTTCGTGTTCGGGCTGCTGGGCACCCTGCTCGGGGTCTGGTTCGAGCGGCGGGTGGTCGGCCGGATGCAGGTCCGTCCCGGCCCCAACCAGGCCGGCCCGTTCGGCCTGCTGCAGACCCTGGCCGACGGGCTGAAGATGGCCTTCAAGGAGGACATCCTCCCCAAGGCGTCGGACAAGGTGGTCTACTTCTTCGCCCCGACCATCTCGGTGATCTGCGCGGTCACCGCGCTGTCGGTGATCCCGTTCGGCCCGATGGTGAGCATCTTCGGCACCCGGACCCCGCTGCAGGTCACCGACGTGCCGGTGGCGGTGCTGGTGCTGCTGGCCTGCTCGTCGATGGGCGTGTACGGGCTGGTGCTCGGCGGCTGGGCGTCCGGGTCGACGTACCCGCTGCTCGGTGGTCTGCGCTCGACGGCGCAGGTGATCTCGTACGAGATCGCGCTCGGGTTGTCGGTGGTCGGCGTCTTCATGACCGCCGGCACCATGTCGACCAGCGGGATCGTCGCCGCCCAGTCCGGCGGTGACCTGTTCACCTCGATCGGCGGGTTCGACCTGTACGCCCCGGGCTGGTACGCGATCCTGCTGCTGCCCAGCTTCATCATCTTCTTCATCGCTGCGGTGGCGGAGACCAACCGGGCGCCGTTCGATCTGCCCGAGGCGGAGTCCGAGCTGGTCGCCGGGTACATGACCGAGTACAGCTCGCTGAAGTTCGCGCTGTTCATGCTCTCCGAGTACGTCGCCATGGTGACCATGTCGGCGGTGACGGTGACACTGTTCCTCGGCGGCTGGCGGGCCCCCTGGCCGATCAGCATCTGGGACGGGGCGAACAGCGGCTGGTGGCCGATGCTCTGGTTCATGGGCAAGGTCATCGCGCTGATCTTCGTTTTCGTCTGGCTCCGCGGCACCCTGCCCCGGCTGCGCTACGACCAGTTCATGCGGTTCGGCTGGAAGGTGCTGCTGCCGATCAACCTGGCCTGGATTCTGGCCCTCGGCGGAATCCGGGTGACCAGCGGCTGGGAGCGCAACGACCGGCTGATCGCGATCGGTATCCCGGTCGCCATCCTGCTCGCCGTGGTGATCTTCTGGCCGACGCGCAAGGAGCGGCCGGCGCCGACCCTGCAGGAGCAGGTCGACTCCCGGCCACCGGGCAGCTTCCCGCTGCCCCCGATGGACCTGCAGGTCCCGCCCAGCCCGCGGGCCAAGCGGGCGGTAGCCGAACGGGAACCGGCCCAGGTCGGTCCCGCCACCGACGACAAGGAGGTGTGACGTGGGCGCGATCACGGGAACGTTCAAGGGCTTCGGGGTCACCTTCTCCCACATGTTCCGCAAGGTGGTCACCACCGACTACCCGTTCAAGCCGCCGGTGTCCGCGCCGCGCTACCACGGCCGGCACATCCTCAACCGGCACCCGGACGGGCTGGAAAAATGCATCGGCTGTGAGCTGTGCGCCTGGGCCTGCCCGGCCGACGCGATCTACGTCGAGGGCGGCGACAACACCGAGGAGCAGCGGTTCTCCCCGGGTGAGCGGTACGCCAGCACGTACCAGATCAACTACGCGCGGTGCATCTTCTGCGGGCTGTGCATCGAGGCCTGCCCGACCCGGTCGTTGACCATGAGTAACGAGTACGAGTTGGCCCGCGACTCCCGGCAGGACCTGATCTTCACCAAGGAGCAGCTGCTGGCGCCGCTGCTGCCGGGGATGGAGCAGCCGCCGCACCCGATGAGGTTGGGCGACAGCGAGAAGGACTACTACGTCGGCGCGCTGACCAACCCGGGCACCTCGGCGGGTGCCGAACGGGCGCCCTGGTCGGAGCAGGGCACCCAGGACGGCTCGGGGACGACGGGAGAGGGCAAGTCATGACCGAGCTCGCAGCGGAGGTCTCCACCGGGGAGGCGGTGACCTTCTGGATCCTGGCTCCGCTCGCGCTGCTCGGCGCGATCGGCATGGTGTGGGCCCGCAACGCGGTGCACTCCGCGCTCTGGCTGGTGCTGACCATGCTCTGCCTCGGCGTGTTCTACGTCGTGCAGGGCGGGCCGTTCATCGGCCTGGTGCAGATCATCGTCTACACCGGCGCGATCATGATGCTCTTCCTGTTCGTGCTGATGCTGGTCGGCCGGGACGCCTCCGACTCGTTGATCGAGACGCTGCGCGGACAGCGGATCGCCGCGGTCGCCCTCGGCGTCGGCTTCGCCGCGCTGGTCGGCACCGGGCTGTACCGGGGCCTCGGCGGGGTGCAGGCGGTCGGCCTGGAGCAGGCCAACGCGGACGGCAACGTGCAGGGCATCGCCGCCCTGCTGTTCGGCCGCTACCTGGTCGCGTTCGAGGTGACCGCCGCCCTGCTGACCACCGCTGCGATCGGCGCGTTGATCCTGGCGCACATCGAGAAGCGCAAGGAGCAGCGGCGCGGCCAGCCGGAAATGATGCGGGCCCGGTTCGCCCCCGGCAACTACCCCGGCCCGAAGCCGGGTCCGGGTGTCTACGCCACCTCCACCTCGGTGGCCACCCCCGGCCGGCTGCCGGACGGCACGCTCACCGACCGGAGCATCCCGGCGATCCTGCCGACGCGCGAACTCTCGCCCAGCGAGGCCGCCCCGAAGGGGACTGACAAATGACTCCGGACAACTACCTGATCCTGTCGGCGGTGCTGTTCACCATCGGCGCGGTCGGCGTGCTGGTCCGCCGTAACGCGATCGTGCTGTTCATGTGCATCGAGCTGATGCTCAACTCCGCGAACCTGGCGCTGGTCACGTTCAGCCGGATCAACGGTGACCTCAACGGCCAGATCATCGCCTTCTTCGTGATGGTCGTGGCGGCAGCCGAGGTGGTCGTGGGGCTCGCCATCATCATGACCATCTTCCGGACTCGACGCTCGGCGAGCGTCGACGACGCCAACCTGCTGAAGTACTAAAGGGGCCCACGCGTGGAATCGACTGTGGAGTACGCCCAGGCCACGGGGCTGCTGAGTAGCGTGTGGCTGCTGGTGGCCATCCCGCTGGCCAGTGCGGCGATCCTGCTGCTGCTCGGCAAGCGCGCCGACAAGTGGGGACACTGGCTCGGGGTGGTCGCCGTCGGAGCGGCCTTCGTCCTCGGCCTGACCTACTTCTTCCAGCTACGCGGCCTGGACAACCGGGCGGTCGAGCTGAGCCTGTGGGAGTTCATCGAGGTCGGTGGCCTGTCGGTGGACTTCGGGCTGCTGTTCGACCCGCTGTCGGCGGTCTTCGTGCTGCTGATCACCGGCGTGGGTTTCCTGATCCACGTGTACGCGGTCGAGTACATGTCGCACGACGCCGGACGACGGCGCTTCTTCGCGTACTTCAACCTGTTCGTCGCCGCGATGCTGGTGCTGGTACTGGGCAACAACTACGTGATGCTCTTCCTCGGCTGGGAGGGCGTCGGTCTGGCGTCGTACCTGCTGATCTCGTTCTGGTACCACCTGCCGGCCGCGGCGACCGCCGGTAAGAAGGCGTTCCTGATGAACCGGGTCGGCGACGCCGGCCTGGTGCTGGCGATCTTCCTGATGTTCGCCACGCTCGGGACCACCCAGTTCGAGGCGGTGTTCACCGGTGCCGGCGCGTTGGCGTCCGGCACCATCCTGGCGATGGGCCTGTTGCTGCTGCTCGGCGCCACCGGCAAGTCCGGCCAGTTCCCGCTGCAGGCGTGGTTGCCGGACGCGATGGAGGGCCCGACCCCGGTGTCGGCGCTGATCCACGCCGCCACGATGGTCACCGCCGGCGTCTACCTGATCGCCCGGTCCAACCCGATCTTCTCGGCCAACCCGACGCTGCAGACCGTGGTGGTCAGCGTCGGCGCGCTCACCCTGCTGATCGGCGCGGTCATCGGCTGCGCCAAGGACGACATCAAACGGGTGCTGGCCTGGTCGACGGTCTCCCAGATCGGCTACATGTTCCTCGGCGTCGGGCTCGGCGGCGGCGCGTACGCGCTGGCGATCGTGCACCTGCTGGCGCACGGATTCTTCAAGGCCGGGCTGTTCCTCGGCGCCGGCTCGGTGATGCACGGGATGAAGGACCAGACCGACATCCGGCGGTTCGGCGGCCTGTGGCGGCACATGAAGATCACCTGGGCGACCTTCGGGCTGGCCTGGCTGGCGATCATCGGCATCTGGCCGCTGTCCGGCTACTTCTCCAAGGAGCCGATCATCGCGGCCGCCTTCGAGCGGGAGGACTGGACCGCCTGGCTGTTCGGCGGCGCCGCCCTGCTCGGTGCCGGGCTGACCGCCTTCTACATGACGCGGCTGTTCATTCTCACCTTCCATGGCCCGAAGCGGTGGACCGACGACATCGACCACCCGCACGAGTCGCCGGCGCTGATGTGGGTGCCGCTGGTCCTGCTGGCGGTCGGCTCGGTCGCCGCCGGCTGGCTGATGTCCACCTCGGTGCCCGAGTGGCTGACCCCGGTGCTGGGCACCGAGGAGGGCCACCACGAAGCGGTGCTGTCACACGGCACGGTCACCATCCTGGCGCTGGTGATCACCGTGCTCGGTGCGCTGCTCGGCTGGCTGCTGTTCCGCAACGGCACCGCCGAACAGGAGCAGCCGGCCGGGGTGCTGGTCACCGCGGCCCGGCACAACCTCTACACCGACGCGGTCAACCGGGCGGTCTTCGAAAAGCCGGGCGTCTTCCTCACCCGGGCGCTGGTCTTCCTCGACAACCGGGGAGTCGACGGCCTGGTCAACGGGCTGGCTGCCGCGATCGGTGGCAGCTCCGGGCGGCTTCGGCGGCTGCAGACCGGCTTCGTGCGTTCGTACGCGATGTCCGTGCTCGCCGGTGCCTTCGTGGTGGTCGCGGCGTTCCTCGCCCTGCAGATGGGATGGCTGGCGTGAACGACTTTCCGTTCCTCTCGGTGCTGACCGTGGCGCCGCTGGCCGGCGCGCTCGTGGTGGCGCTCGTCCCGCGCCGCCAGGGGGAGCTGGCCAAGTGGCTGGCGCTCGGCTGGTCGGTGGCGGTGCTGGTGCTGTCACTGGTGATGTGGTTCGCCTTCACCGTCGGCGGCGACCGGTTCCAGTTCCGTGAGTCGTACCCGTGGATCCCCAACTGGGGGGTCAACTTCACCTTCGCGGCCGACGGCATCGCGTTGGTCATGCTGATGCTGATCGCCGTGCTGGTGCCGCTGGTGATCCTCGCCTCCTGGCACGACGCGGAGGCGTCGAAGCGGTCGGTGCCGGTCTACTTCGGCCTGTTGCTGCTGCTCGAAGGCACGATGATCGGCGTCTTCGCCGCCGCTGACATCTTCCTGTTCTACGTGTTCTTCGAGGTCATGCTGGTGCCGATGTACTTCCTGATCGGCAGCTACGGCGGCCACCAGCGGCAGTACGCGGCGGTGAAGTTTTTCCTCTACTCGCTGGTCGGCGGCCTGTTCATGCTGGCCGCGGTGATCGGGCTGTGGGTGGTCGGCGGGCAGACCTTCGACTGGCAGGCGCTCAGCGAGATCGACATGTCCACCGGCGTGGAACGCTGGCTGTTCCTCGGCTTCTTCGTGGCGTTCGCGATCAAGGCGCCGTTCTTCCCGTTCCACACCTGGCTGCCGGACGCCGGTGGTGCGGCACCGGCCGGCTCGGCCGCGCTGCTGGTCGGCGTGATGGACAAGGTCGGTACGTTCGGCATCCTGCGTTACTGTCTGGGGCTGTTCCCGGAGGCGTCGCAGTGGTTCGCGCCGTGGGCGCTGACCCTGGCCGTGATCGGCATCATCTACGCGGCCCTGCTGGCCGTCGGCCAGAACGACCTGAAGCGGCTGGTGTCGTACACCTCGATCTCGCACTTCGGTTTCATCGGGGTCGGCATTTTCGCGTTCACCACCCAGGCCGGCACCGGCGCGGTGCTGTACATGGTCAACCACGGGCTCGCCACCGGCCTGCTCTTCCTGGTCGTCGGGATGTTCGTGGCCCGGCGCGGCTCCGCGCTGATCAGCGACTTCGGCGGAGCAGGCAAGATGGTCCCGGTGCTCGCCGGGGTGTTCTTCTTCGCCGGGCTGACGTCGCTGGCGCTGCCCGGGACCGCCCCGTTCATCTCCGAGTTCCTGGTGCTGATCGGCACCTTCTCGGTGAACAAGCCGGTCGCGGTGATCGCCACCCTCGGCATCATTCTGGCGGCGGCGTACGTGCTGTGGATGGTGCAGCGCACCACCCAGGGCACGTTGAACCCGGCGCTGACCACGGTCGACGGCATGAAGCGCGACATCACCCTGCGGGAGAAGGTCGTGGTGGCCCCGCTGATCGCCCTGATCCTGCTGTTCGGCTTCTACCCGAAGCCGTTGACCGACGTCATCAACCCGGCCATCGAGGCGACGTTGTTCGATGACGTCGGCACGTCCGACCCCGCCCCGACCGAGGGCGTAATCCAGGAGGCGGCCCGGTGAGCGAGTTCTCATCCCCCGCGATCGACTACGCGGCGATCTCGCCGATGCTGATCCTGTTCGGCGCGGCGATGATCGGCGTACTCGTCGAGGCGTTCGTGCCCCGCTCACTGCGCAACCCGGTGCAGCTGGTGCTGGCCCTGGCCAGCATGGTCGGCGCGCTGGTCGCGGTGGTCCTGCAGGGCAGCACCCGGACGGTGACCGCCGGCGAGGCGATCGCCGTCGACGGCCCGACGCTGTTCCTGCAGGGCGCGATCCTGGTGCTCGGCGTGATGGCGATGCTGCTGATCGGTGAGCGGTCGTTGGAGACCGGCGGCGCCTTCGTCGCCCAGGCGGCGATCGTGGTCAACTCAGCCGAAGACCGCAAACAGGCGGCCGGCCGGTCCGGCGCCACCGAGGTCTACCCGTTGGCGTTGTTCGCCCTCGCCGGCATGCTGCTGTTCGTCGCGGCCAACGACCTGCTGACCATGTTCATCGCCCTGGAGGCGTTCTCGCTTCCGCTGTACCTGCTCTGCGCGCTGGCCCGCCGGCGGCGGCTGCTCAGCCAGGAGGCGGCCCTCAAGTACTTCATGCTGGGCGCCTACTCGTCGGCGTTCTTCCTGTTCGGGCTGGCGCTGACCTACGGCTTCACCTCTGGGGTGGACAGCCCGACCGGGCCCGGGGTGGACTTCGCCACCATCCGGGCGGCGGTGGAGACCTCGGAGTCCAGCCCGGTGCTGTTGTTCGCCGGCATCGCGCTGATCTCGGTCGGCCTGCTGTTCAAGGCGACCGCTGCCCCGTTCCACGTCTGGGCCCCGGACGTCTACCAGGGGGCACCGACGCCGGTGACCGGCTTCATGGCCGCCTGCACCAAGGTCGCCGCGTTCGGCGCGCTGCTACGGGTGCTGCACGTGGCGTTCTACGGCGCGGCATGGGACTTCACCCCGGTGCTCGGCACGATCGCCATCCTGACCATGCTGGTCGGGGCGATCCTGGCGGTCACCCAGACCGACATCAAGCGGCTGCTGGCGTACTCGTCGGTGGCCAACGCCGGTTACCTGCTGGTCGGCGTGCTGTCGCTGTCCGCCGAGGGCCTGGCCAGCACGATGTTCTACCTGGTGGCGTACGGCTTCATCGTGCTCGCCGCGTTCGCGGTGGTCACCCTGGTCCGCGACGCCGACGGCGAGGCCACCCACCTGTCCCGCTGGGCGGGGCTGGGCCGGCGCTCGCCGATGTTCGCCGGCATCTTCACCTTCATCCTCCTGGCGTTCGCCGGCATCCCGTTGACCAGCGGCTTCACCAGCAAGTTCGCCATCTTCGGGGCGGCGGTCGGGGACGGTCAGATCTGGCTGGTGATCGCCGGTGTGGTGACCAGCATGATCCTCGCCTTCCCGTACCTGCGGGTGGTGGTGATGATGTGGCTGAGCGAGCCGAGCGACGCCACCCCGACGGTGGTCATCCCCGGCGCGCTGACCTCGGCGGCACTGATGATCGGCGTACTGGCCACCCTGCTGCTCGGGGTCGCGCCGGGCGCGCTGCTCGACCTGACCAGCAACGCCGCCGAGTTTGTCCGATGAACCACCTCACCCGCCCCCAACCTGGGCAGCCACCGCCGCTGTGGCATGGTTGGGGGTGTGGTGAGGACGGCTGACGGCAGCTCCTTCGCGCCTGGCGCGGGAGCGGTGACCTCGATCGGGATCGACATCGTCGACCCGCAGCTGCAGGCGTCCATCGCCGGGATCCTGGCCGACGTCGAGGCCGAGCTGCGGGGCAGCGTGTTCAGCGCCGACCCGTTCGTCACCGAGGCGGCCCGCCACCTGGTCGAGGCCGGCGGCAAACGGTTCCGCCCGCTGCTGGTGGCGCTCGGTGCGCACTTCGGCGACCCGGCGGCGCGGCTGGTGGTGCCGGCGGCCGTGGTGATGGAGCTGACCCATCTGGCGACGCTCTACCACGATGACGTGATGGATGAGGCGCCGGTGCGTCGCGGTGCACCGAGCGCCAACTCGCGGTGGACCAACTCGGTGGCGATCCTGGTCGGGGACTACCTGTTCGCCCGGGCCGCCGACCTCGCCGCAGACCTCGGTATCGAGGCGGTACGGCTGCAGGCCCGCACGTTCGCCCGGTTGGTGCACGGCCAGATCGCCGAGACGGTCGGCCCGCGTGACGAGGAGCAGCCGGTCAACCACTATCTGCAGGTAATCGGGGACAAAACCGGGTCGTTGATCGCGACGTCCGCACGGTTCGGCGGGATGTTCGGCGGCGCGACCCCAGAGCATGTCGAGGCCCTGGCCGGGTACGGCGAGATCATCGGGGTGGCGTTCCAGCTCTCCGACGACCTGCTCGACATCGCCTCGGACTCCGCCCAGTCGGGCAAGACACCCGGTACCGATCTGCGGGAGGGGGTGCACACGCTCCCGGTGCTCTACGCGCTCGGCTCGGACGACGGCGACGCCGCCTCCCGGCGACTGCGGGAGATCCTGGCCGCCGGCCCGGTCACCGACGACGATCTGCACGCCGAGGCGCTCGCTCTGCTGCGTGAGTCGCCGGCGCTGAAACGGGCCCGGGAGACGGTGCGCGGCTACGCCGAGGACGCCCGGTCCCGGCTCGCGCCGCTGCCGCCCGGCCCGGCCCGGCAGGCGATGCAGTCGCTGTGCGACTTCATCGCCGACCGGACGAACTAACCGGGTAGCCGGGGTCCGGTCGTGATCCTGGTCTGGGATCCGGTACTGGTCCGGCCCGGTCGGCACGGGCGGACCTCTGCCGGTCGGCGGCGGTACGGGCGACGACCGGCACCGCCATTTGCGATGATGTTGCGCTAGCCAATAGCATGAACCGTACGTGTCGGGCGCCACACCGATAGTCGCCACCTGGTGCCCCCGATTCGAAAGGGCATTCCACAGGCGGCTGTCTTTTCATATGGTGTAAGTCCCCGGCGGCGGAGGTGGTTGTGCGCGACCCCTTGGCGGAACCTTCGGACCTCATCCGGAGCGTTTCACGGGCACTGCGTGTGCTCGAAGCGGTCGGACGTGCCCCGCGCGGACTGACCGTCAAACAGATTGCCCGGCGCTGCGAGCTGACCGTGGCGACCACGTACCACCTGGTGCGCACCCTGGCGTACGAGGGCTACGTGATCCGTCGCGAGGACGGTACCTACATCGTCGGCCTCGAGGTCGCGGACCGCTACCGCGAACTGGTCGCCGCATTCCGCGGCCCGCCAGCGGTCGGCGAGGCGCTGCGCCGCGCAGCGGCGGAGACCGGCTACAGCCACTACCTCGGCCGCTTCGTCGGCGCCCAGGTGGCGGTGACCGCGTCGGCCGAAGGGCTGCGCTCGCCGTACCTGGAGGACATGGTGCCCGGGTTCGACGAGGGGGCGCACGCCACCGCGCTGGGCAAGGCGCTGCTCGCGACCCTCACCCCCGAACAGCGGTTCCGTTACCTCAAAGAGTTCGGCATGCGGCCGTTCACCTCGGCCACGATCACCTCCATCGAGGGCTTCGAAGCCGATCTCGCGGTCGGCGACCGGCGTGGCATGCACCTGGAGATCGGGCAGTACCGGCAGGGCCTGGCCTGCGCCGCGGTGATGGTCAACGCGGACAAGGACGTCGAGCGGCGGGTGGCGATCGCCTGCGCGTTGCCGGCGGCCGAGATGATGACCTCGGCCCGGGTGGTCCGCGCGAAGCTGCTCACCGCCGCCAGGGCGGTCGCCGAGGCGATGACCGGCCCGGAGCATCCGGGCAGCTGAAAACAGTTTCTCCAGGACCTTGAACCGCCCGGCCAGCGGCTACGTGTCATGAGGCGGAAGGGAAGGGCGCCTCTTGACCGACCAGGATTCACAACTGATGCGCGCGTTGCACGAAGAGCATGGTGACGCGCTCTTCGCCCATGCGCTGCGGCTGGCCGGTGGCGACCGGCAGCGGGCCGAGGACCTGGTCCAGGAGACGCTGCTGCGGGCCTGGCGACATCCCGAGTCGCTGGACCCGGAGCGGGGATCCGTACGAGCCTGGCTGTTCACCACGGCCCGGAACCTCGCGATCGACGCCTGGCGTCGACGCAGTGTCCGGGTCGGCGAGGTGGTCACCGACGTACTGCCGGAACCACCACCGGCGGTGGACGAGGCGGACCGTGCCGTGGAGGCGTGGACCGTTGCCGAAGCCCTCGGCCGGCTCTCCCAACCACACCGGGAAGTGTTGATCGAGTGCTTCTATCGGGGGCGTTCGGTCTCCGAGGCGGCGGCCAGGCTCGGCGTCCCGCCAGGTACCGTCAAGTCACGGACGCATTACGCACTGCGCTCGCTGCGGCTGGTGCTGGAGGAGATGGGGGTGACCCAGTGAGGTGTGACTACGCGCACGACGACGGCGCGTACGTCCTGGGTGCCCTGTCACCCGCCGAACGAGCGGCGTACGAGCACCACCTCGCCGGCTGCCCGAGCTGCCGGCAGGCCGTCGCCGACATCGCGGTGCTGCCCGGTCTGCTCGGCCGGCTGGATCCGGCCGGCTTCGAGCAGATCAGCGACCCGCCGTCGACCGAGCCCCGGTTGGCCACCCTGGTCGACGCGGCGGGCCGGGCCCGCCGCCGGGGCCGGCGGATGCGCCGCTGGCAGACCGCCGGGGCGGCGCTGGCCGCCGCCGGTCTCGCGATCGTGGTCGGCTTCGGGGTGGGCTGGGTGGGGGCCGGCGGTACGCCGGAGACCACGCCCGGCTCCCAACTCCTCGCGATGCAGCCGGTGGCCTCGCAGGTGCCGATCCACGCCGAGGTGGGTCTGCAGGCGGCGACCAACGGCACCGAGGTCACCATGCGCTGCTGGTGGGAGCCGACCAACCCGGACGGCCGACCGATGGATTTCGAGCTGGTCGCCTACGACCGGGACGGGGCCAAGCAGCAGGTCGGCTCGTGGGCGGTCAGTCCCGGGGCCGAGATCGTCTTCACCGGCGCTACCCGGTTCGACCACGACCAGTTGGAACGGCTCGAACTGGTCCGTGCCGACGGCGCGGCGATCCTGGCATACCAGGTCGGCTGAGTCGTCGGTCAGCCGGCCGGGGCAGGCTCAGCGGTCAGCCGGCCCGGCAGGCTCAGCGGTCAGCGGCTGTGCCGCCGTCAGCTCCATCCAGCGGTCAGGCTCGGCCAGCGGAGTGAAACCCAACGCCGCGTAGACGCCGTGCGCGTCCAGCGTGCCCAGCACCAGCCGGCGTACCCCCCGCCGGGCAAGCTCGTCGCGGGCCGTCGCCACCAACTGGCGGCCGAGTCCACGGCCACGCACCGAGCGGTCGATGTAGACGTCACACAGCCATCCGAAGGTCGCCTGGTCGGTGACAACCCGGGCGAAGCCGACCTGCCCGTCGGCGTCGCCCCGGTAGACCCCGAACACGAGCGAGTTGGCGATCGACCGGACGACCACCTCGCGGGAGCGGCCCAGCGCCCAGTACGCGTCGGTGGAGAGCCAGCCGTGGACCCGGTCGACGTCGACGCGGGTCGGGTCGTCGCAGATCTCATGTCCGTCCGCAAGCATGATCGACACCATGCGCCGACCGTAGGTGTCGGTCGACCGGCTGTCGTACGAATTTCCGGGACGTCGCCGAACGCACCACCCGGTACGGCAGGGTTGCTGCCCGAGGCCGGGACGGCCGGTCAGTCCCGGTCCAGAACCAGACCCAGCAGCCAGGTGACCACTCCGACCAGCAGCGCCCCGAGCACGGCGGCCGGCCAGAAACCGTCGACCTGGAACGGTAGGTCGAGCTGCTCGGCGATGAACCCGGTCAACAGGAACAACAGCCCGTTGACGACCACCGCGATCAACCCGAGGGTCAGCAGGTACAGGGCACACCCGACGGTTTTGATGATCGGCTGCAGCACCGCGTTCACCACGCCGAAGATGACCGACACGAGCAGCAGCGCGACGATGGCCTCGCCGATTGCGTCGGTCTGTAACGTGATGCCCGGAATGATCAGGGTGGCCAGCCAGAACGCCAACGCCGTACTACCCAGGCGGATGAGGAGGCTTTTCAGGAAACCCATCCGGGAATCCTGCCATGCCGGCCGTCGCCGCTGGCTCCGGCATCGCCGTCCGGCGATACCATCGTGCCTCACCCTCTCTCACGGTCGAACCGCCCGTGACGCCATGTCGTCCGCCGGTTGCGGCCCGTCGGTCCCGGAGGTGCGTGGTTGACGTCCCGGCAGCACCACTTGCAGTCCCACCGGTATGCGGCACGACGGCTGGTCGACGCGTTGGTGTCGGGGGAGGCCGATCCGGTACGACCATCCCGTCGGTCAGCCCCTGCGACGCTGGCCGGCGTGCTGGTCGCCGTGCTCGGGCTCGGCGGTGCCGCAGGGTACGGAGCAGCGACCGGATCCGCAGCCACTGACTGGCGGGACAGCCGGGTGGTGATTGTCGAACGGGAGTCCGGGGCCCGGTACGTCTACCGCGCCGGCCGGCTGCACCCGGTGCGGAACTACAGTTCGGCGTTGCTGATCGCGGGTGCGGCTCCACCGCGTACCGTGCTGGTGCGGCAGGCCGCACTACGCGACGTCAACCGGGGATCTCCGCTGGGTATCCCCGACGCGCCGGACTCGCTGCCCCGCCCCGAGGACCTGGTTGGTCCGGACTGGACGGTTTGCTCCAGCGTCGCCGACCAGGGTGAGTCGGCTGCGCCCGGGACGTCGGTGCTGCTCGGCGTGGGTAGCTCCGGCGGTCGGCCGCTCGGCGATGACGCGCTGCTCACCCGGCTACCGGACGGTGCGGTACAGCTGATCTGGCGGGGCCGCCGGCACGCCGTGGCCGAACCGGAGCTGGTGCTCGCCGCGCTCGGCTGGACCCGGCACCGCCCGCTGCCGGTCGCGCCGGCGGTGCTCCGGGCCCTGCCGGTCGGGGCTGACCTGGCCCGCCCGACGGTCCCTGGTGCGGGGCAGCCGTCCGGGACGATTCCGGACACCACGGTCGGCGAGGTCTTCGTGATGATCACCCAGAGCGGCTCGCGACAGTACGCGGTGGCGTACCGCGACGGGCTCGCTGAGATCACCCAGGTACAGGCCGATCTGCTGCTGACCGCACACGACCAGGCCGGCCCGACCCGGTTGACCCAGGGTCGGTTCCGTGGCCTGCCCCGGGTCGACGAGCTGGTCCCGGAAGGTCCGCAGGCACCACCGGCCGAGACACCGGCGCTACGATCGGCGGCGACCGGCACCGTCTGCGTCGGTGGCGCCGGGATCCGGTCCCAAGTACGGGTGGCGGTGGATCCGGACACCCCGGCCACCGGCGTCCGGTTGCCGCCCGGTCGCGGCGCTCTGGTCGAGGCGGTACGGCCGGGCGGGAACACCCCGCAGGTCAGCCTGATCACCGACGCTGGACTACGCCACCCGGTTCCCGACCCGGCGGTGCTGCCGACGCTCGGCTACCCGGACGCCGCGCGGTCGCGGCTGCCGGCCAACGTGGTCGAGCTTGTGCCGGCCGGTCCGGACCTGGACCGGCGGATCGCCCTCGGCTGACCGTGTCCCGGCTCAGCTGCGCTCTGGCTGGTTCGTCGCCGATGCCACCGCAATCGAGCCGTTATCCACAGCGGACGAGGTGGGGCTGCGCCGGTGGGTCGACCCGGCTACGGTCGGCGAGGTGACGTTCACCGCTGTCAGCGGACCGGGACCGAGAGGGGCCACAGCGTGTCGCAGACGCAAGCCGAGTTGGCGGTCATGCAGCGGGCAGCCAGCCGTTTCGACCAGGTCGACGAGGAGCTCGATGCGATGCTGCGCGGTCTGCTGCAGCGTTTGGAGGTGCTTCAGCACGCCTGGCGTGGTGCCGGTGGCCGGTCCTTCGAGCAGGTCACTGCCGGGTGGGCCAGAGAGCAGGCGGCGTTGCACCGGGCGTTGCGTGAGACGGCCGGAGCGATCCGTACCGCCGGGACGCAGTACCAGGCGACAGACGTCGCGGCGGCGGACCGGGTGACCAGGGCAGGGCGACGGATCGAGCTGCCGCTCTGAGACGACCCGGCGGCCTGCTGCTCGGGGGCGACCGGGCGGGCGGCGCAGCGGCATGACACGGAGCATGACACGGAGGAGGTGACCAGTTGGCCGACGGCGAGCTGGTGGTGGATTTCCGGGCGCTGCAACAGGCCAGCGCCGACATCGGGCAGGCGTTGCGTACTCTCGGGTCGCAGTTGCACCAGGTGGAGCGGGAGGCTGCGCCACTTGTAGCAACCTGGGACGGTGTGGCTCGTCAAGCGTACGAGCAACGGCAGGCCCGGTGGCGCGGCGCGGCACAGAATCTTCAGGCCCTGCTGCGGGAGATCAAGGTTGCGGTCGACGAGTCGGCCGCCGACTATCTGAGCACCGAGCGGCGCAACGCGGACCTGTTCCGATGAGCCGAAGCGTGTCCTCTCGACTACGCGAAGTGTTTTCTCACGTTAGTTGAACTGCAAGGCGTCCGCCGGCCGTTGTGATCGTGGCACCACCTTGTAGGTTGTACCGGACGCGTGTGGCCTGTCCGGTGGAAAGGGGGGTCGGCCGTGACCGATTGGCAACCGGCCACCGAGATCGAGGCCGCGATGCGCGACGCCCTGCTCTGTCAGGACCAGGAGCTCTACTTCCAGCTGCTGGCCGGCACCGAGTTGCTGCTCCCTGTTTCAGCGCAGGCCCTGGCCGGTCAGGCCCCGATGGGCTGGGGCACCTGGACGACGAACGGGCGGACCCACGTTCTCGCGTTCACCTCTCCGGTCACCCTGCACGCATGCCTTGGTGACAACGGCAGTTCCGCCCGTCGGGTGACGTTCGCCGAGCTGGCCGCCACCTGGCCCAACCTGGAGTGGTGGCTGGCGGTCAACCCGGGTCTGCCGATCGAAGGCTGGCTGCCGGCCTGGTTCGTCGCCCAGCTGGCCCGCGGAGACGCGCGACTGCCAAACCGCGGCGGCCAGTCCGAGGGCCGCGCCGATGCCGCCGCCCGGGCCCGTGCGACCGCCACCGTCCCCGGACTGGCCGGCTACCCCGGCGGTGCCGGGCCGGTCGACGGCGGGCCCGCTCTACTGCCGGACCACGGCCGGCATCCCACCCAGTACGCCGCCGAAGCTACCGCCGCTGCCAGCCCACCGCCGGTACCGACCGCTCCGGCGCCGACCGCTCCGGCGCCGGAAGGTCAGTGGCCGCACCCGGACAACGCGGCCGCCGACCCGGCGCCGCCGACCGCCCGTCCGGTGTCGCCCAGCTCGCCGCCACCGTACGGTTCGACCCGATCCCCGGCCGGCGCGACCGCCGGGCTGTCGGCCGGCGGTCTGCCTCGCCGGGTGCCGACTCCCACGCCGCCCACCGAAGACCCGCCACCAGCGGTGGAACAGCCCGGTGCGGCGGTCGAGCCGGCGCCCGGTGCGGCGCCCGGTCCGGCGGTCGAGCCGGCGGTCGAGCCACCGTCCGGTCCGGCGGTCGAGCCACCGTCCGGTCCGGCCTTCGAGCCGGCCAACGACGTGGAGCGGGACCTGGTCGCGGCGGCGGGCGGCGGCGGCAGCAACTCGTTCCTGTCCACCCTGCTGCTCGCCAAGGTGCTGCTGCCCGTCTCCGAATCGGCCGCGGCCGGGTCCAGACCCGGCGACGAGGGCTTCACCTGGCGGACCGAGACCGCCACCGACGACACGTTCGTCGTGGTGTTCACCTCGCCGGAGCGGATCGCCGATCACTTCGACACCCCGGTCGATACCGTCGAAGTGAAGTTCGTCCAGCTGATCCGCCGCTGGCCGGACCCGCAGTGGTCGTTCGTCATCAACCCCGGCACCCCGGTCGGCGCGAAGCTGCCCGGCACCGAGATCGTCGGCCTGGCCAGCTGGGCGGCTGAGGTCGGGCTGGGAGACGAGGAAGCCGACGTCGAACAGCCGGCCGAACCCCAACCCGGCGCGTCGGCCGCGCCGAAGCCGGCCGTGTCCAGCGGGCCGGACGTCCCGGGGCAGCCGACGACGATGCAGAAGACCGTCGCCGCCAGCCAGGTCGGCTACTACCTGGACCGTGGCTACGACCGGGTGTCGGGGTTCGTGCACCGCGCCGCCGAGGTCGCCCACCTGGACACCCCAGCCAAGCTGTACGCGGCACTCGGGCTCGGCTACGCCGGGTCACCCTTCGCTCCGGACGCTGACGAGATCTTCGTGTTGCGGTGGCCGGCCTACCGGCCGAGCCTCTACCGGATTCCCTACGGCGGGCAGAACGAGAACGCCATGCGGGCGATGGAAGGCTGGGTGATCGAGCGTCCGCCCTTCCGCGGCAACGGCTTCGCCCCCGGGGAGAGCAGCGACGTCGTGGCCGAGTTCAAGGTCGACGGGATCCGGCTGCCGCACGGTTCGCAGCTGTGGCGGCTCGGCGCGGACGGCACCGGGACGCTCGTCGCCCTGCTGGACGCCGACGAGACCGCCTGGCAGCGGGTCAAGGAGGAATGATGCGCGACGGCTACGTCGCCCGCTGGCAGGGGCAGGAGTACGACGCCAGCCCGGCCGGCGACGAGGTGCGGATCTACCAGCCGACCGAGGGCGACGGCTTCACCGCGATCCGCTCCGGCCGATACGTCCGGGTGGTGCCGATGTCCGAGGTCGACGACTTGGCGTACGTGCGTACCACCTGCACCTGGCACGGCCAGCCGTTCGTCGTGCTCGCCAAGCACGACGGCTGGCTGCGGGTCGAGTACACCGGCGGTCGCGCCCCGGTCGCCCAGTCGCTCGGGCTGGAGGAGTTCGACTTCGGTGTCTACCAGGGCTGGGCGGCAGCCAACGAGGTGACCGAGCTGCGCGAGCACCGGGTCTGACCGGCCGGGTCGCGGGTCAGCTCTTGGCCCAGCGCAGCACCTCGCCGAGCACCACCTCCGGCGACTCGACGTGCGGAAAGTGCCCAACCTCGTCCAGCAGCCGCCACTCGTACGGGGCGATCACGTACCGCCCGGAGCCCTGCGCCGTCCGGGGCAGCACCGCCGGGTCCAACGCCCCGTGCAGTTGCAACGTCGGTGTCACCAGCGGCTCCTGCAACAGCTTGACGAAGCGGTAGCCGTGCAGCCGCAGCAGCGACCGGAACGCCCAGCGGTACCCCTCCAACGCGCAGAACGACGCCTGCGGGATCCGCATCGCGGTCCGGCACAGCTGTTCGTACTCGGCGAACCGGGCTCCGCCGGTCCACACCGGCCCACCCCACTGGCGGAGGAACCCTCCGACCATCGCCGCGTCGTCGCGGGTCAGCACGTGCTCGTAGCGGGGCAGCTGGAAGCGTAGCGACGGGGTGGAGGCGGCGGCCTGCCCACGCGGGTCGGTGAAGATCGCCGAGCGGAGCCGCAGCGGGTGAGCGGCCCCGATCACGACCAGCCGGCGCACCATCCTCGGGTGGAACGCGGCGGCGGTCCACCCGATCATGCCGCCGAAGCCGGCGCCGACGATGACCGCCGAGCGCTCACCGAGCGCCCTGATCATGCCGGTGACGTCGGCGGCCAGGGTGTATCCGTCATACCCGCGCGGCGGCTTGTCACTCGCCCCGAATCCCCGCATGTCGACCGCCACGGCACGGTAACCGGCGTCGGCCACCGCCGGCAGCATCTCGTGCCAGGCCCACCAGAACTCGGGAAAGCCGTGCAGGAACAGGACCAGCGGGCCGGTGCCGGCCTCGACCACGTGGAACCGGCTGCCGTTGGCGCCGACGTACCGGTGCTCCCAGGGGCCCTTGATGAGCACACAGGACTCGTCGACCGGGCCCGCTGTCCTGCCACGTTCTCCCATGGCGACAGCGTAGGCCGGCCCCGCACCACCGTATCCGGCCTGGGCAAACAATAGAGGTTGATTCAGGGTGATCACCGGCGTCGGCTCCGGGTGTCCACCGGGGGTGGCTGACTTCCGCTGCTGGCGGCGGGACCCGACCGGGCGGCGATACCGTTGCCGGATGGCCGACGATGCTGCCGGACCCGATCCGGGCAACGCCCCACCGCCACCCGTCCCGTTGATCAACGTCGCCGGGCCGCCGGCCGAGTACGGCGCCGGCTACGGTGCGGCGGCGGCGTCGGTGATCGCCCGCAACATCGAGCACTACCTGCGGCGGTTCCGCGACGAGGCCGGGTTGAGCAGGTCGGCGGTACGGATCGCCGGCGGCACCTTCCGCAACGCGAGCCGGGCGGCCCACCCGAGGATCGTCGAGGCGCTCGACGCGGTGGCCGGCGGAGCAGGGGTGCACGTCGACGAGGTCTACGCGCTGAACGCCCGTACCGAACTGCTGTACGGCACCGGGCGGACGGCGGCCGACCCGCCGCCAAGCGACCCCACCGATACCGAACCCACCGATCCCGACCTGGGCTCCGGCTCCGGCCGTGACGTCGGTCCGGACGGTTCGGCCGGCGGCTGTACGGCAGCCGGGGTACTCGGCTCGCGGACCGCCGACGGCCATCTGCTGCTCGGGCAGAACTGGGACTGGCATCCCGACCAGCGGGACACGATGGTGCTGCTGCGGACCACGGACGAGCGAGGGCTGACCGTGCTCACCCTCACCGAGGCGGGCATGCTCGCCAAGGCCGGGCTGAACTCGGCAGGGCTGGGAGTCTGCATCAACATGCTCGGCAGCGACCGGGACGGGCTGGCGCCGGGCCGATCGCCCGGGGTGCCGTACCACGTGCTGCTACGCGCGGTGCTGGAAGCCGGCAGCCTCGGCCAGGCGACCCGGGTGGCCTTCCGTACCCCCCGAAACGCGTCGATCAACCTGCTGCTCGGCCAGGCCGGCCCGGCCGGTGGGGAACTGCTCGACTTGGAGGTGGTCCCCGGCGACGTCGGGTGGACCCACCCGGTGGACGGGGTGCTCACCCACGCGAACCACCTGGAGACGGCCCTGCCGGTGCGGGACACGGCGAAGAACCTCGGCGGCTCGTCGATGTTCCGGGCGGCGCGGGCCCGCCGGCTACTGGCCGAACGGGCGGCCGGTGCGCCGTTGACCCTCGCCGACCTGGCCGACGTGTTCCATGATCATCTGGGCTTGCCGCTGGCGATCTGTCGGCATCTCGACGAGCGGGACGCACCGGCGGACCAGGCGGAGACGGTCTACTCGGTGCTGATCGATCTGGACGCCCGCCGGCTGGGGCTGGCCGCCGGCCCGCCGTGCCAGCACGACTACCACTGGCTGGAGCTGGCCGACGGCGTCACCGGATGACCTCCGCCCGGATCAGCTGCCAGTGCTGGCCCGGCCCGCAGTAGATCCGGATCCGCAGCGGAGCCATCTTCACCCGGATCCGGGTGTGCTGGGTGAGTGTGGTGCCGTCGTCGCCGTACAGCGCGTGTTCGGTCCCGTCGTCGGTGACCAGCCCGTAGCAGGGTCCGGTGCCACCCCGGGTCACCGTGCCGACCAGCCAGTCGCCGGTGATCAGGTCGGACGGGGTTTTCGGGGGTGTCCCGGGTCGGGGCAGTGTCGGCGGTTCGGTCCGGGACAGGCCCGGAGTCTCGGACGGGATCGGTGTCGCCGGTTCGTTGGATCCGGTCTGCGGGGCATCCGGCCCGTCGGTTCCGCTCTGCGAGGCGTCCGGGGTCGCCGGCATCGGTGCTCCTGACGTGGGATCGCCACCGCAACCGGCGACGGCGATCAGCGCCACGCCGGTCAGCATGGCGGCGACGGCCCGGAGGGCTGACTGTCGGATCAGCTTCGGTACTGCCATGCCGGTTGGACGCTGCCCGGCCGGCCGGAGTTCCACCGGCCGGCCGGGACCGCGTCACCGCCGGGTCAGGAGACCCGGATCTTCATCGTGGTGCCGTCCACCGACACCACCCGGATCTTCACGCCGACCGCGGGCAGCTTCACCCCGTGGTTGGGCAGTTCCTCGTAGAAGTACTTCCGGGTGTCGTTGAACAGCGGCTGCGCCGCCTGGCCGCGTACCCAGTGCGGTTCGCCGTTGATGTGCAGGGTGAACCCGTCGGCCTTCTCGAGGCTGAACGGCGCGTCGTACACCTGGACCCGGGCCCGCCACGGCGCGCCGGTCAGGTTGTACATCGGCCGCGGCCGCGAGTCAATGTACAGGTTGCGCCCCTCACCCGGGTGCACGTTGGTGTTGTTGTCGACCTGGGAGGTGTCCCAGTAGGAGATGAGCAGACCCTCCTGGTACGGGTAGTGGTCCACCATGTCGGGCTTGGTGTCGGCGTACCCGAAGTAGTACGGGCCGGTCTCCAGGTAGCGGTCGTACGAGACGTACGAGCGGTGCCCGGCGATGTAGTAGTTGTCGTAGTCGGCGGTCACGCTGGCCCCGACGGTGGTCCAACCGTCGAGGTCCCAGCCACCGGCACCCTCGGCACCGTCGGTGAAGATCGGTGCGCCGTCGGCGGTCACGGTCATCTCGTCGCCGAAGAAGCCGCCGTACGCCACCGCGCCGTCGGTGCGGTAGAGCAGCCGGACCAGTACGGCGTCCCCGGCGTACGCGTCCAGCGGCACGTTGATGTCGACCCACTGGCCACCGGTCGAGCTGTCGATCGCCGGGGTGCCGCTGCCGTCGGTGCCGTACGGGACACCGTTGACGGTGCCTTCGAGGGAGGTCCAGCTCGCCCCACCGTCGGCCGACGCCTGGAAGTACAGGTAGTCGTAGTCGTCCTCGATGTCGTAACGCGCCTTCATCGACAGTGCGGCGGTCGAGGCACCGGCGAGGTCGAACTCACGGGTCATCGTGTTGCTCATGTCGTCCTCGTTGCCGGAGAAGTACTGCATCTCACCGGCGTACGGCTCGCCGAGCTCGGTGGTGACCTCCTTCTTCGGCAGCACGACGATGACCGCCTGGGCCCGCTTGGTGTTGTACTCCTGTGGACCCAGGTGCAGGGTGCGTTTCTGCCCGGCCACCACCACCTCGTAGTCCAACCAGCCGAGCTGCAGCTTGTTCCAGGCACCGAGGTCACCGGGGCGCTCACCGATCCCGCCGTCAGTGGCGGCACCGAGGCGGCTCTGCGCCATCAGCGTCCAGTGCTCGTTGTTGTTGTCACCGCCGCCGGAGGTGTCGTAATCGTCCGGCAGGCCCAGATCGTGGCCGTACTCGTGGACGAAGACGCTCAGTCCGCCGTTCTCCGGCTGGATGGTGTAGTCGCCGATCCACAGCCCGCTGTCGCCGATCTGGGTGCCACCGGCGGGGTTCTGCGCCGGGCCGGTCAGCCCGATGTCGGTGGCGAAGGCGTACCAGCGGTGGCTCCAGATCGCGTCCTCACCCTGCCACGGGTCACGGTCGGCCTGGTCGCCACCGGCGTGCACGATCTGGAAGTGGTCGATGTAGCCGTCGGCCTCGTTGAAGTCGCCGTCACCGTCGAAGTCGTACCGGTCCCACTTGTCGAACTCACGCAGCTCGGCGGCGATCTCCTCGTCGGTGCGGCCGAGCGCCTGCTGGTCGGCAACCCACTGGTTGGCGGCATCGCGCAGCAGCTGCCAGACGTTGCTGCAGACGTTGCCACCGCAGAGGTCCCGGCCGTACCGGGCCTCGTTGTAGCGGACCTTGACCCAGTCGGTGACGGTGCCCTCGACGCTGTACCGCCCGGAGGACTGGGTCTCGTAGTAGGTCCTGACCGACTCGACGCCTTCACCGGCGCCGAAGTAGAGGTCCCGGTAGTGCTCGGGGGAGTAGTCGGCCTGCCAGATGGTGGTGTTGTCGACCGTCCGGTCCGGCTCGGGGATTTCGTTGTGCAGCGGTCCGTCGAACCGGGCCGGGCCGTCCCAGTCCGGGTTGCTGTCCACGTCGGGGTAGGCCGGGTGCCGTTCGTTGCCGAACTCCGCCAGGATCACGAAGATCCGGTCGGTGGTCTCCCGCTCCAACTCGACGTACTGGTCCTTGCCGGACCCGGCGCCGCCACGGGCGGCCCGGCCGGCGACGCCGGTGCCCGACGTCTCACCGACCTTCGCGACGGTGCTCGCACCGCGCCGTTCCGGGGTGAGCCGGCCACTGACCACTTCGCTCACTGCTCGTTCGCGCAGCTCACGACGCTTCTCGCCGAGCGGGTTGGGTAGGTCGTCGAGGCTCGGGGTTTCGGCCCGGGAAGGAGCCGCCACCGGTGTGTCCACCGATGGTGCGGCCATCGCCGTCGCGGGTAGAGCAAAGCCCATGCCCGAGGCGAGCGACACGGTGAGCATCCCCACCATGACTTTGCGCACCTGGTTACCTCCGGTTCGGGGGAATCGACGCCGCCACTTGGGTGAGGGCGGCACGATCTCCGGACGATGTGGCCCCCGTCGTTGGGGCCACCGTGAACCTAGTCACCCGAGGGAACCTCTGTGAAGGTCAATGCGTCGATTTGTTTCACGCTCCCGGCTGGATCGCCCTGATATGTCACAACGATCACGCCGTGAAAAGTGGCCGGCCCGGCCGCCGAAGCGACCGGACCGGCCACGAGCTGTTCACGTCGGCGGTACGCCGGGCCGCACCACCACCGGTGGTCCGCCGGGCCGCACCACCACCACCATTGGCGGCGGACGTCAGCCGTCGTCGGACTTGCCACCCTGCATGCCGGAGGAGATCAGCTCCATCACGGTGGAGTCCTGCAGCGTGGTCACGTCGCCGAGCGACCGGTTCTCGGCCACGTCCCGCAGCAACCGGCGCATGATCTTGCCGGAGCGGGTCTTCGGCAGCTCCGGCACCAGCATGATCTGGCGGGGCTTGGCGATCGGCCCGAGCGTACGCGCCACATGGTTGCGCAGCTCCTGGATCAGCGCCTCGCCGGCCTCGCCCGCGATGTCCGCGCTGCCGCGCGGGATGGTGAACGCGACGATGGCCTGACCGGTGGTCGGGTCGGTGGCGCCGACCACGGCGGCCTCCGCCACCGACGGGTGCGACACCAGCGCCGACTCCACCTCGGTGGTGGAGATGTTGTGCCCGGAAACCAGCATCACGTCGTCCACCCGACCGAGCAGCCAGACGTGCCCGTCGGCGTCCTTCTTGGCCCCGTCACCGGCGAAGTACATCTTGTCGAACCGGGACCAGTAGGTGTCGATGAACCGCTGGTCGTCGCCCCAGATGGTGCGCAGCATCGACGGCCACGGCTCGCGTAGCACCAGGTAACCGCCGCCGCCGTCGGGCACCGACTCGGCCTGGTCGTCGACCACGTCGGCGCTGATCCCGGGCAGCGGGGTCATCGCGCTGCCCGGCTTGGTGGCGGTCACCCCGGGCAACGGCGAGATCATGATCGAGCCCGTCTCGGTCTGCCACCAGGTGTCCACGATAGGACACCGGCCCCCGCCGATGTGTTCCCGGTACCACATCCAGGCCTCCGGGTTGATCGGCTCACCGACGCTGCCGAGCAGCCGCAGCGAACTGAGGTCGTACCCGGCCGGGATGTCCTCACCCCACTTCATCATGGTGCGGATCAGCGTCGGCGCGGTGTAGAGGATGCTCACCTTGTACTTCTGTACGAGCTCCCAGAACCGGCCCTTGTTCGGGGTGTCCGGGGTGCCCTCGTACATCAGCTGGGTTGCGCCGTTGGACAGCGGACCGTACACGATGTACGAGTGCCCGGTGACCCAGCCGATGTCGGCGGTGCACCAGTAGACGTCGGCCTCCGGCTTGAGGTCGAAGACCGCGTGATGGGTGTACGACGCCTGGGTGAGGTAGCCGCCGGTGGTGTGCAGGATGCCCTTGGGCTTGGCCGTGGTGCCGCTGGTGTAGAGGATGAACAGCGGCTGCTCGGCGTCGAACGGCTGCGCCTCGTGTTCGGTGCTCGCTTTCTCCACCGTCTCATGCCACCAGTGATCCTTGTCGGTCCAGGTGACCTCCTCGCCGGTCCGCCGGACCACCAGGACACGCTCCACCGACGGGCACTGGGCCACCGCCTCGTCGACGGTCGGCTTCAGGGCCGAGGGCTTGCCGCGCCGGTAGCCGCCGTCGGCGGTGATGATCACCTTGGCGCTGGCGTCCTGTACCCGGCCGGAGAGCGCGTCGACCGAGAAGCCGCCGAACACGACGTTGTGCGTCGCGCCGATCCGGGCGCAGGCCAGCATCGCGACCGCGGCCTCCGGGATCATCGGCAGGTAGATCGCCACCCGGTCACCCGCCGTCACACCGAGGTCGGTCAGCGCGTTCGCCGCCTGGCAGGTCATCCGGTGCAGGTCGGCGTAGGTGATGGTGCGGGTGTCGCCCGGCTCACCCTCCCAGTGGATGGCGACCCGGTCGCCGGCCCCGGCGGCGACGTGCCGGTCCAGACAGTTGTACGCGACGTTGAGCTGACCGCCGACGAACCACTTGGCGAACGGCGGGTTCGACCAGTCCAACACCTGGTCCCACTCCTTGGCCCAGTGCAGCCGGCGGGCCTGGTCCGCCCAGAAGCCGAGCCGGTCGGCGGCTGCCTCGTCGTACGCGGCCGCAGTGACGTTGGCCGCCCCGGCCAGCTCGGCGGGCGGCTCGAACCGGCGATTCTCCTGAAGTAGATTCTCCAGCGTTTCGCTCATGCGTGGGGCTCCTCACACGTCGCTTGACTTGCTCCGAGGTTAGTGTCGCCGTCCCGCCGGCACGAGACTTGGCGGATACCTGGGTGCCCATCGCGCGCCGAGCGGCCACACCGGCGCGGCGGGCGGTTCAGCTGGCCAAGCTTGTACCGTGTCGCTGATGACCGAGACCGACCCCCTGGCCCCGCTGCTCGACCTCGCCGACGTGGCACCCGCGCTGGACCGCGCCCGCGAGCAGGTCGACGCCGCGTTGCGGCACCGGGCGCTGCGCCGGCACGGCGGGGCGGTGGCGGCCGAGATCAGCCTCCGCTCGGCGGTGGCCAGTGCCGCGTTGGACGGGCACGACCATCCGGTCGCCGACGTACGCGCCGGGACGGTGACCGATCCGGTGGTGCAGGGGGCGCTGCGGGTGGCCGAGGCGGTTCCCACGCTGGCCGACCGCTGGCCCCGTACCCCCCGTCAGGTGCTGGCCCGGTTGCACGTGCTCGCCGCGCGCGGGCTGGTGCCGGCCGACCAGCTGGGTCGTCCGGTCGCCCGGCCTGACGTGACGCCGCAGTCGGGCGTGGCGCCGGGGCCGGATGTGGCGCCGGGGCCGGACGTGGCGCTACGGCTGGACGGGGTTTCCGCGCTGGTCGGCGGCGGCACCTCGGTGCCGGCGCTACTGCTGGCCGCCGTGGTGCACGCCGAGTTGCTCGCGTTGCGGCCGTTCGCCGGGCCGGGCGGCGTGGTGGCCCGGGCCGCCGCACGGCTCACCCTGGTCGCGGCTGGCACGGACCCGCGCGGCCTGCTCGCCGTCGAGGTCGGCCACCACGAGCGGCAACCCGAGTACGTGGGTTCAGCGGGCGCCTTCGCGACGGGTACGCCGGACGGTGTCCGTTCCTGGCTACGGCACTATCTGACCGCGGTCGAGCTGGGTGCCCAGGAGCTGGCCCGGGTCGCAGACGAGGTGCTCGCCAACGCCTGAGCCGCTACTGGCCGGGGCGCTGGTGCGAGCCTGTCGGGTCGGTCGTGCATCCTAGACCAAGATCAGGTGAGCGTCATGGACCTCACCGGTCGCTTGAGAGGTCCATCACGCTCACCTGATCTTGCTTGGCAGCTGCGCGGTCAGGCCGAGGCTGTCTTTGTCCGGCGGTGCCGGCCGTACCAGGCGATGCCGATCGCGACCCCGACCCCGACGCTCAACGCGGCGGCCGCCACCGGGACCGCCGGCCGCTCCCGCAACCTGCGGCCGAGCGGGATCGGGTGGCGGAAGGCGAGGACCGGCCAGCCCTGCTCGGTGGCGAGCTTGCGGAGCTGGCGGTCCGGGTTGACCACCGTCGGGTGCCCGACGCATTCGAGCATGGGTACGTCGGTGACCGAGTCGGAGTAGGCGTAGCACTCGGCAAGGTCGTACCCGCGCTGCTCAGCGAGCTCGGTGACGCCGGTAACCTTGGCGGCCCCAGCCGCGTAGAACTCGATTTCTCCGCTGTACCGGCCGTTCTCCACGGCCATCCGGGTGGCGATCACGTCGGTGACGCCGAGTAGTTCGCCGATCGGGCGTACCATCTCCTCGCCCGACGCGGAGACCAGCACCACGTCCCGACCGGCGTTCTGGTGCTCCTCGATCAGCGCCGCCGCCTCTGCGTAGACGTACGGGTTGATCAGCTCGTGCAACGTCTCCGCGACGATCTGGCGGACCTGCTCCACCTGCCAGCCCTTGCACAGCGCGGCCAGGTAGTCGCGGGTGCGGGCCATGGTCTGCTCGTCGGAGCCGCCGAGCCGGAACATCAGCTGGGCGTACGCCGACTTGACCACGTCCCGCCTGGTGATCAGCCCGTCGCGGTAGAACGGCCGGCCGAACGCCAAGGCGCTGGACTTGGCGATGACAGTCTTGTCGAGATCAAAAAAAGCGGCGCTGCGGCCCACGACGGTGCAGTCTAGCCGGAGCGGGACGTCGGCGACGGCCGGTGCGTCGTCGCCGGTCGGCGACGGGGATCCCCCGGGATCTGATCCGACGATCAGGAAGCTGAGTGGCCCAACCTGCGTCCCGTGCCGGCAGCGGTGCGACTCCCGGTGAAAACGCCACTCGACGGGTGGCGGTCTGCTCAGGCATGCTTGTCATGACACAGTTATCTTTCCGTCCCAGGCTTCATCCGGAAGACACTCGGCGGTTGCACCCCCCGTGACCGCTGAGCGGGTTCGGCTCGACCCCCCCGGAGCCGAACCCCAGGCGACCCCCGTCTCCCCCCGGCGGGGGTCGTCGCTATTCCAGGGCGCGTTCCAGCTTCCAGCGCTGTCCCGCCACCCGGTCCTCCTCACTTACCAGATCAGTTGACCGGCGCTGACGTTGTCCACAGGCGGTCCCGTTGTCCACAGGCAGCCCCGTCGAGGGAGCGCGGGCACCGGGGCGGCACCCACAGTTGCGGCATCCCCTCACCGACCGCAGGAGGTCCGGATGCCGCCGCGCACCAGTATCGCCGCACCCCGCCGGCTGCCACTGGTCGTCACCGCCGACGAACGACTGCTCGACGACCTGCTGCGCCTCGCGGCGCTCGCCGGCACCGACGTCGACCTGGCTGCCGACCCGGTCGCCGCCCGGTCCCGGCAGGCCGCCGCCCCGTTCGTCCTGGTCGGTGCCGACCAGGCGGACGCCTACCTGCGGGCCAGGATGCCCCGCCGACCCCGGCTGGTCCTGGTCGGCCGGGCCGACCAGGACCAGCCCTGGCAGGTCGCCGAGCTGCTCGGTGCCGAGCATGTCGCGATCCTGCCGGCGGCGGAGCCGTGGCTGGTCGACCGCCTCACCGACAACGGCGGCACCGACAAGCCGGCCGCAGCTGTCATCGGGGTGATCGGCGGCCGGGGCGGGGCCGGCGCCAGCGTGCTGGCCGGTGCCCTGTCGGTCACCGCCGCCCGGCTCGGGCTGCGCAGCCTGCTGGTCGACGCCGACCCGCTCGGCGGCGGCCTCGATCTGGTCCTCGGCTGGGAGCAGATCGACGGCCTACGCTGGCCGGCGCTCGCCGACAGCGACGGCCGGATCGACCCGTCGGCGCTGGCCGGCGCGCTGCCCTGCCGGGGCGACCTCGGGCTGCTCTCCTGGGACCGGGGCGAACCGCTACCGCTGCCCGCCGCCACGATGACCGCCGCCCTCGACGCGGCCCGGCGGGAGCGGGACGTGGTCGTCGTCGACCTGCCCCGCCGGCCCGACGAAGCAGCGATCGCCGCGATGCACGCCACCGACCGGGTGCTGGTGCTGGTCCCGGCCGAGTTGCGGGCCACGGCGGCGACCGCCCGGGTGATCACCGACATCCAACCGCACTGCACCGACCTGTCGCTGGTCGTGCGCGGGCCGGCCCCGGGCCGGCTGCGGGCCCGGGAGATCGGGCGGACCCTGGGGCTGCCGGTGACCGGGGTGCTGCAACCTGAGCCACGAGTCAGCCGAGGGCTGGAGCGCGGTGACGCTCCGGGTTCCTCGGGCCGGGGTCCGTTGGCCGAGTTGTGTCAGCGGGTCGTCGCCGGCCTGGTCGATCGCGCGGCGGCAGCGTCGTGACGGCGGGTTTGGTTGGTTCCGGCGCGGGTGACCGACGTTCGGCCTCCAGGCACCCGTCATTATCGCAATTCTGCTATACTTCTCAAGTATCGTGGCCGGTCTACTACCACCCCGGGGCGGAAGCTGAGTTGCGCGAGTTGCCCGCTGTCGAGCGGGTAGCGATCGGCCATGCAGTAGACAAATTGGTAGCAATCCGGGCCAAACCTGGGGTACCCGCACTCGAGCGACATCAAGACAGCTACCAGCCTCCGGGAGCTACGCCCACGAGCCGGCCGTAGTCGCTGGCGAGCCCTTTATCGCCAGGTCGGCAACGCCTACGTCCTCGGAGCCATCGCCCCCGAGGCCAGCGTCAACCCACGAGCCTTCCGGAAGGCAATCGCCACAGCAGAGAAGCGCATCGACGAAGTGAAGGGCGACGAGTGATGAACCTGTCCGATCTGAAGACCTCGGCCCAAGTCCACGACGAGCAGCGCCACGACCCAGAGTTTTGCTCGGAGTGGGACCGCACCGCGTTCGCCAACGACGTCGCGCTGCGAATCTTGCGCTACCGCCAGGAACATGGCCTCACCCAGGCGGGTCTTGCCCGCGAGGTCGGGATGACTCAGTCGGTGATCGCGCGCCTTGAGTCGGGCGATCAGCCTCCGTCGATCGCGACCCTGGTCAAGCTGTCGAAGGGCACAGGCATGGATTTCAATATCAAGGTCAGCGGCGGTGCTGTCGAGTTCATCGCAGCCTAAACAGCCGTCCTGACGCCAGCGTCTGCCCTGGTCCTGGTTGTGGGATCAGGGCAGACGCCAATCGGGGTCAGTGGTGGTCGAACTGGCCGAGCTTGATCCCCTGGACGAAGCCGGTCCAGGTATCGGCGGTGAACGACAGCACCGGTCCGGCCTGGTCCTTGCTGTCGCGGACCTGGGCGGCATGGTCGCTGCGCCGAGCTTCTACACAGTCACCGGAGGAACCAGACCGGGTGCTCTTGCGCCACACCGAGTCCACGTCATGCTCCTTCTGCTAGGTCGCCAGATCGCTGGCGATCCTAACCAAGGTATCGCGGGAGGCCGTTGGCGGCAGAGCCTCGGCGGCGAGCTGCTCAAACGCGGCCAAGTAAGCGGCAACCTCGGCCGGTTGCTCCAGGTAGAGCGCGCCGGTGAGGGTGCCGACGTAGACCAGCCGATCCTCGGCCGATTCAGGAAAGGGCTCGGGTATCGGCGGGAAGTCAAGGATGACGAAGCTGCCGTCGAAACCAGCGCCGGCCCCGAACGGCAGGATCTGAATCTGCACTCGGGTCCGGTCACACTCCGTGATCAAGCGGTCGAGCTGCGCCCGAAGCACACGCGGCCCGCCGACCATCCGCCGTACCGCTGCCTCGTCGAGGATCATCCGCAGAATCGGCTGGTCGTCTGTGCCCAGGATGGACTGCCGGTCCATCCGCAGCGCGACCTGTTGTTCGAGCTCACTGTCGCGCATCGGGATCGGCGCGCCCCGGAACGCCGCCCGTGCGTACTCCTCGGTCTGCAGAATGCCTGGAACCATCTGGCACTGGTAGGACCGGATGACCGACGCTTCGGACTCCATGCCGACGTAGGTCACGAACCACTCAGGTAGCACCTCGCTGTAGCGCTGCCACCAGCCGCGCTGCCGGGCTTGTCGGGCGACAGCGATAACAGCCTCAGCCTGCTCACCGGCGACGCCGTAGAGCCCAAGAAGCGCCCGCACGTCGTTCGGATGCGGCCGGACCTCGGCGGTTTCGATGCGGGACAGCCAACTCCCGTCATGATCGACCTGCCGGGCAGCCTCGGTCGACGAGAGACCTGCCTGCTCCCGCAGACGTCGGAGCGTCATAGCCAGCCGTCGTCGTTTGACTGTCGGGCTTTGTCGTGATGCCACAGACGCATCCTGCACTCCACCCGATTGCCGATCAAGCCCATGCCCAGCACAGATTGATCAACTCTCTGATGCGATCCGCATACTGCGGATTCCACTGACCCCTGCCATGGTGATAGGGCACATGTGGACGCCGACCGCATCACCGGTACGGCGAACAACGCGGTGCGCTCGACGCGGCACCGATGCTCTCGTTCTGTAGCGAGGAGGCAGCCTGTGGTCAGCTACGAGGCGTACGTCGTCGCAGTCGCAAGGACGCTGGCCAGGCGACACCGGCCGGTGTGGTCCTGGCGCAAGTGGCAGCAGGTCTGCCGGTGCGGGGCGGCGCTGCCCTGCCGGGCTCGGCACCGGATACCGATCAACCGGGGTCACTGGCCAGAGGAGGGCGCGTGAGCTTCCACACCCCGATCCAGCCGGCGTGGACCTGCGCGGGATGCGCGGATCCGTGGCCCTGTCACACCCGCCGTCAGGAACTGCTCGCGGAGTACGCGGGGGCGACGGTGTCGCTGTCGGTCTACATGGCGACGTGCCTGCTCGACGCGATGATCGACCTGGCCGACAACCGCAGCGGCTACCTGTACTGGCGATTCATGGGGTGGTGGCGCTGATGTCGGTCATCCGGCCCGGTGACGAGGACATGCACTTCGAGGACGGTTCGCACCGCTGGTACCCGTTTGATCCCGCCGACGACGACCAGCAGGCGTGGGAGGACCGGGTGCACGAGCACAAGCGCCAGCACCGTGAGGAGGAGCCGCGCCCCCGCAAGCGCTGGCCACGCCGCTCGATCTGACCCTGCCGGTTCATTGCCTACGCGGCCGCCGTAGCAGATCACCTCCGGCCGGGAGAAGTTATCCACAGGCAGGTCGGTTGTCCACAGCCTGCCTGATCGTCCAGGCGCGAACGCCGCGTCAGCGTCCACAGTTTCGGCATCGCTCCCCGAGCCGTAGGAGGGCTCAGATGCCGCCGCTGTACCCCGTCGCGATTCCCCGCACCTGCCCGCCGCTCGTCACCGCCGAGGCAAGACCTCGGCGTGACGTCGCGGGCCTGGTCGATCGTGCGGTGGTGGCGTCATGACGGCCGGGTCGGCCCGTACGGGCGGTTCCGTCGCGCCGGCCGGGTGGCCCGGTGGTGCGGGTGTCGACGAGGCGGTGGTGGCGGCCCGGGTGCGGGAGCGGTTCATCGCGGACGGCACGTCGGTGACGCCGGCCTCGGTGGTCGGTGCGGTGCGGGCCGAGCCGGGGGCGGCGTTGCGAGGTGACGCCGGGTTGTTGCGGCTGGCCGACCGGGTACACGGTGAGTTGGCCGGGGCGGGGCCGCTGTCGCCGTTGCTGGCCGACGCTCGGGTGACCGACGTTTTGGTGAACGGCACCCAGGTGTGGGTGGACCGGGGTGCCGGGTTGGAGCGGGCGGCCGTGGGCGTCGGTTCCGTGGACGAGGTGCGTCGGTTGGCGCAGCGGCTGGCGGCGGCCTGCGGGCGTCGGCTCGATGACGGATGCCCGTACGTCGATGCCCGGTTGCCGGACGGTACCCGGTTGCACGCGGTGTTGCCGCCGGTGGCGGCGACGGGGCCGTACCTGTCGTTGCGGACGTTCCGGCAGCGTCCGTTCCAGTTGGCCGAGCTGGTGGGCAACGGCATGGTCGACGGCCCAGTGGCGGAGCTGCTGCGGGCGGTGGTGGCGGGGCGGCTGGCGTACCTGATCACGGGCGGCACGGGGTCGGGCAAGACGACCTTGTTGAACACGTTGCTCGGGCTGGTGCCGGCCGACGAGCGGATCGTGATGGTGGAGGACGCGGCCGAGTTGCGGCCGGAGCATCCGCATGTGGTGACGTTGCAGGCACGGACAGCCAACGTCGAGGGGGTCGGGTCGGTCGGGCTCGGTGCGTTGGTCCGGCAGGCGTTGCGGATGCGGCCGGACCGGCTGGTCGTCGGCGAATGCCGGGGCGCTGAGGTCGTCGACCTGCTGGCCGCGCTCAACACCGGCCACGACGGCGGCGCGGGCACCCTGCACGCGAACGCGGCCAGCGACGTGCCGGCCCGGCTGGAGGCGTTGGGGCTGCTCGGTGGGCTGCCCCGCGCCGCGTTGCACGCGCAGATCGCCGCCGCCATCCAGGTGGTCGTCCAGCTGCGCCGGTTCGCCGGGCGGCGATTCGTCGACGCGATCTGTCTGCTCACCCCGCACGGGCCGGAGCGGCTGATCACGGTCACCCCCGCTTGGCGGCGCGGGGCCGGCCCGCAGCCGGCCGGCCCGGCCCTGGCCAGGTTGCTCATCGAACGCGGCGTACCGGTGCCGGCGGTGCTCGACAGCCGGGGGCCACGGTGAGCCGGCGACCCGGTACGTCGCACCGGCGTTGGCCGCGTCGGCTGCGCCGCCCGTGGGGTCGCCGCCGTCGGCTGCTGGCGGTGACCGGACCGACCCCGGTGCGCGTGTATGGCGATCCGGACTCGCCACCACCAGCCACCGTTCCGTTCAGCGTCCGGCTGTCGTCCCAGGCGCTGTGGTCCCGGGCACGGTGGCTCGGCAACGCCGCGCGCCGGCATCCGCGCCGTGCGCTGGTGGCCGTCGCCGGCACCGGCGGGCTCGCCGCCGGCTGGCTGGGCGGGCCGGTGGCGGCGGCGATCACCGCCGCGTACCTGGGGCTCGGCCTGCGTACGGCGGCGAACCGGGCCGCCGCGCAGGCCCGGCGGGACCGGCGGGTACGGCAGTTGGACGCGCTGGCCGCGCACGCCGCCGACCTGCGGGCCGGCCTGCCGGCAGGGCCGATGACGCTGCCGCAGCCGACGACGTTGCCGGGTCCGACGGCGGGCACCGCCGCCACCCGGCTTGCCGGCTTGTCGACCGCCGCCGTACGGCTTGCGGAGCGCACCGGTGCGCCGCTGGCCGACCTGATCGAACGCATCGAAGCCGACGCCCGAGCGTTCGACCGGTCGCGGGAGGCGGCCGCCGCGCAGGCCGCCGGTGCGCAGATGACGGCCTGGCTGCTGGCCGGGCTGCCCGCCGGCGGTCTGGCTCTCGGCTACAGCATCGGGGTGGACCCGGTGGCGGTGCTGTTGCGGACTCCGATCGGCGCGGCCTGCGCGCTCGCCGCCGTGGCCCTGCAGGTCGCCGGGCTGGTCTGGACCGAGCGGCTGAACCGGGCACCGGAGGCGACCAGCTGATGGCCGGCGTCCGCATGACGCTGCCGCCGGCGGTCCGCCCGGTCACGGCACTCGCCGCCCGCCGCCGGCTCGCCCGGCTCGGCGGCGATCCGCCAGCGGAGTCCGACCTGTCGCGGCTCGTCCGGCCGGTCGCGGCGCTTTCCGGTGTGGCGGTGCTGGTGATCGGCGGCAGCTGGCTCTCCGTGCCGCTGGCCGTCGCGACTGCTGTCGGTGTCGACCGGTCACTGCGCCGGATCGAGCCACCGTCGGTACGCCGTCGACGGCTGCGCGCGGCAGCCGACCTGCCGCTGGCCGCCGATCTGCTGGCGGCGGCGCTGCGCGCCGGAGCGCCGGTGGATCAGGCGATGGTCGCGGTGGCCGACGCGCTGGCCGGGCCGCTCGGTTCCCGGCTGAGCCGCGTGGCTCGGGCGCTGCGGCTCGGTGCCGAGCCGGCCGAGGCGTGGCGGCATCTCGACGCGGTGCCGGGCGGCGAGCGCCTGGCCGCCGCCGCGATCCGCTCTGCGGCCAGCGGCGCAGCCCTCGCCGGTGCCGCGACCAGGCTCGCCGACGATCTGCGGGCCGGTCGTTCGGCAGCGGCCGAGGCGGCGGCCCGGCGCGCCGGGGTGCTGATCGTGCTTCCCCTCGGGCTGTGTTTCCTGCCCGCCTTCATTCTCGCCGGTCTGGTGCCGGTGATCGTCGCCGTCCTCGGCGACGTCCTCTGAGGAAAGGAGTCATCATGCGGTCGACGAAGGTTCCGCCCGACGCGGCGGTGCCGACGACAGCGACGACGGTGTCCGGACGGCGGGCGGTCGGCCGGTGGCGCGGCCACCTGGTCGGCCGGTTGCGCGACGACGCGGGGATGAACACCGCCGAGTACGCCGTCGGCACCCTGGCCGCCGTCGCCTTCGCCGGGATCCTGCTCAAGGTGTTGACCAGCGAGGGTGTGCAGGCCGCCCTCGCCTCGGTCATCGATCGGGCGCTCGGGTGAGGCCGCGCCGGCAGGCCGGCGGTGACCGGGGCTCGTTCACCGCCGAGTTGGCCGCCGGTCTGCCGGCGCTGGTCCTGCTGCTGGCGGTCGGGCTGTCCGCCGTCAGCGCCGTGGTCACCAAGTCCGAGTGTCTCGACATGGCACGGTCGGTCGCGCTGGCCACCGCCCGGGGCGACCGTGACGCGGCAGCCCTGGCCGGGCCGCCGGGAGCGGAGGTCTCCGTGGTCGTCGACGGTGACCTGGTCACCGTCACGGTCCGGGCACCGCTGCGGGCGTTGGGCGCCCGGCTCGGGCCGGCGTCGGTCACCGCGTCCGTGACCGCCGCGGTCGAGCCCGGCGTCACCGGGACCGCTGCCGGCGCGACTGGAAACGCCGGCAGCAGCGGTTCCGTTACCGGCGGTGCCGTCGATGGCGGTGACGGCGCGGGATCGCCGCCGGAGCGTCACCGGTGACCGGCCGACGATGCCGCCGCCGGTTGCGCGGGCCCGGGGCCGACGCCGGGCAGCGCGGCAGCGCCAGCCTGTGGCTGCTCGCTGTCGGGTTGACGCTGGTCGCCGCCGGGATGGCCGGTGCGCTGATCGGTGCGGTCCGGCTCGCCCGGCAGCAGGCCTCGGTGGCCGCCGACCTGGCCGCCCTCGCCGGTGTCGCCCGGGTGTTCGCCGGCCAGGGCGTGGTCTGCGAGCGGGCGGCCGATGTGGCCGAACGCAACGGCGGGCGGTTGCGTGCGTGCACGGTCCACGGGATGGAGGTCGTGGTCACCGTCGAGGTGACGCCACTTCCGGCCACCGGCGTCGGTCGGCCGGTGAGTGCGACCGCCCGGGCCGGTCCGCTGCGGGCCGACCCGTGGGAGGGCGCCGACGCGCGGGCCGACCCCTGGTCAGCGGGTCGGGCCGTCGGCGGTGGAGGCGTGCATGGCCCAGCGGGATATCACCTGGTGGATGTTGTAGAGCCGCTGCTGGATCAGTTCGAGGCGTTCCGCCTGGGCCAGGGCCGCGTACGCCTGGGCCAGGGCGATCTGCTGGTCGACGGTGAGGTTCTGCGGGTCGATCGAGTAGAGCAGTTCGACGGTGTCGGCCACGGTGTCGGCCACGGCGTTCTCCTCCGGTGGCGTTCTGGAAGCGCTCCCACGTCTAATCTATCCAGATCAGGAGAAATTTATGCCAGTAGATCGCACATGGTCCGGTGCCGGATCAGTCAGCACTTTCCGGCAGGCTGGCCAGCACCACATCGAGCACCCGGACCGCGTCGGCCTTGCCCAGCGGGTTGTTGCCGTTGCCGCACTTCGGCGACTGCACGCAGGACGGGCAGCCGGTCTCGCAGCCACACGCGGCGATCAGGTCGCGGGTGGCTCCCAGCCAGGTCCGGGCCGCCTGGTAGGCACGTTCGGCGAACCCGGCTCCCCCGGGGTGGCCGTCGTAGACGAACACGGTCGGCGCCTCGGTGTCGGCGTGCGCGGCGGTGGAGAGTCCGCCGATGTCCCACCGGTCGCAGGTCGCGATCAACGGCAGCAGGCCGATCGCCGCGTGCTCGGCGGCGTGCAGCGCGCCGGGCACGTCCGCCGGCTCGACCCCGGCGGCGGCGAGCGCGGCCGGCGAAACGGTGAACCACACGGCGACGGTGCGCAACTGTCGGGCCGGCAGGTCCAGTGGCCGGGTGTCCAGCACCTCACCCGACCCGATCCGGCGCCGCTGGTAGGAGACGACCTGGCTGGTCACGTCGACGTCGCCGACGAACAGTCCGACCGGGCCGGCGTCGCGGTACTCGCGTACCGCCGCCACCGACAGCGAGGTGACCTCCCGGGCGTGGGTGGACCAGTCCGGCTCCTCGGCGTGCACCAGCGCGCACGCCCCGTCCAGATCGAGGTCGTCGACCACGTACGACACGCCCTGGTGCAGGTAGACCGCGCCTGGATGGATGAGGAAGTGCGACGAGCCGGGATCGACTGTGCCGAGCAGTCGACCGGTCGACGTCTCCACGACGTCGACCGGGGTGCCGCCCTCGCCACGCAGGTCGACCTCGGGCCGGCCGGCGGCGGTCCAGTACCAGCCGGTGGGGCGTCGCCGCAGCAGCCCGGCGGCGACCAGGTCGTCCAGCGTCTGCTTGACCGACGCGCCACCGAACAGTTCGACGTCGGCCGAGGTCAGCGCACCCTCTGCGGCAGCGCAGCACAGCTGCGGCCCGAGCACGTACGGGTTGGTCGGGTCGATCACCGTCGCCTCCACCGGCCGGCCGAAGACCGCCTCCGGGTGGTGCACCAGGTAGGTGTCGAGCGGGTCGTCCCGGGCGATCAGCACCGCCAGCGCCTCGCGTCCGGCGCGTCCGGCCCGCCCCGCCTGCTGCCACAGCGACGCCCGGGTGCCGGGATATCCGCAGATCAGCACCGCGTCCAGACCGACCAGGTCCACCCCGAGCTCGAGTGCGTTCGTCGAGGCCAGCCCGAGCAGTTCACCGGTGGTGAGCGCGCGCTCCAACGCCCGTCGCTCCTCGGCCAGGAAACCGGCCCGGTACGCCGCCACCCGGTTGCCGAGCCCGGGTGCTACCTCGTCCAGCGCCCGGCGCGCGCTGCTGGCCACCACCTCCGCCCCGCGCCGGGACCGGACGAACGCGAGCGTGCGTACCCCGGCGGCGACCGCGTCGGCGAGCAGGTCGGCGCTTTCGCGCAGCGCCGACCGCCGTACCGGGGTGAGGTCGTCGGTGTCGGCGCGGGCACCGGGCAGCAGTGGCGGCTCCCACAACGCGAAGGTCACCGCTCCGCGCGGCGCGCTGTCCTCGGTGACCGGCTCCACCGGCAGCCCGGTCAGCTGGCTGCCCGCCCGCGCCGGCTCTCCCGAGGTCGCCGAGGCCAGGATGAACACCGGCGTGCCGGACCCGGTGCCGGGTCGGGCTCCGGGCCCGAGGGTGGGCCGGCCGCCGGACCCGGCGCCGGGCCGGACCCGCTGGTACCGCTCGGTCTGGCGACGCAGTCGACGCAGTACGTGGGCCACGTGCGAGCCGAACACGCCCCGGTAGCTGTGGCACTCGTCGACGATGACGTAGGTCAGCCGGCGGAGGAAGTTCGACCAGGCTCCGTGCCGGGGCAAGATGCCTCGATGCAGCATGTCTGGATTTGTCAGCACAAAGCGGGCATGCTGTCGGATCCAGGCCCGCTCCGGCTGCGGGGTGTCGCCGTCGTAGCAGGCTGGCCGTACCCCGTCGAGTCCCAGATCGGCGACGGCGCGCAACTGGTCGGCGGCGAGAGCCTTCGTCGGGGCCAGGTACAGCACAGTGGCCCGAGGATCGGCCAGCAGACTCGCCAACGCCGGCAGCAGATACGCCAGCGACTTGCCCGAGCCGGTGCCGGTGGCGACGATGACGTGCCGGCCGGAATGGGCCAGTTCGGCCGCGTACGCCTGGTGCCGCCAGGGCTGCCGAACCCCGCGCGCGGTCAACACGTCCCGCAGTTCGGCGGGCACCCAGTCGGGCCACGGTGCGGTGGCACCGGGCCGCACCGGCAACCGCTCGACGTGGGTGACCGCAGCCGGGTACGGAGCCGGGTCCGCCCCTGCGACCGGGTACGGAGCCGCCGCAGTCGGCTGCTTCGGCGCGGCGCCGGTCTGACGCGGCAGTTCGCCGGCGGCGCCCCACCGACGCAGCAACCCCGCCGGGTCCGGACCCGGTCCGGGCGTTACGGTGGCGGGTGAGGTCACGTCTGCACTCTCGCACCGGGGTGCCGACGTCGGCATCCCGGGGTAGGTCTGTGGGATGCAGGGAGATCATCGACCGTGCGGAGTCGCGCGGCGCAACCGCGCCGTGCGGTGGTTAGATGCCATAGGCGTGCATCGCAGCCAAGGAGGGGACCGATGGAGCTGTCGCTGTCGACTCGCACCGTTGGCGAGTACACGGTGCTGGAGGTCGGCGGCGAAGTGGACGTCTATACAGCTCCCCGGCTGCGGGAGCGGTTGCTCGAGCTGATCGACGCCGGCAACCACAAGATCGTCGTTGATCTGCACCGGGTCGACTTTCTCGACTCCACCGGGCTCGGCGTGCTGGTCGGCGCGCTGAAGCGACTCCGCCCGGCCGGCGGCACCTTCGGGCTGGTCTGCGACAAGGAGTCCCTGTTGAAGATCTTCCGGATCACCGCGCTGGACCAGGTCTTCCCGATCTTCCCGACCGTACAGGCCGCCACCGGTGGAGAACCGGATGGCTCAGCTGGCGCAGCGCCGACGGCGTGATGGCCACCGTTCGCCTCTCGTTCTCCCCGGCGCCGGTGCACGTGCGCACCGCCCGCCTGGTCGGCGTCGCTGTCGCCCGCCGGGCCGGAGTGGCCGAGGAACTGCTCGACGAGGTCCGGCTGGCGATCGGTGAGGCCTGCACCCGGGCCGTCGCCCTGCACCGCCAGTACGGGCTGGCCGACCTGGTTCAGGTGGAGATGTCCGATGAGGAGACCTACACCGTACGGGTGATCGACCGTGCCCCGATCGAAGCCGGGCTCGGCCTGAGCGCCCTGCCGCCCGACGAGTTGGCCGACGAGTCGTTGACCGACGAGGCACTGACGGTCGGTGTCGGTTTCGCCCTGCTGGCCGGTTTCGTCGAGGACCTCCAGGTGCGGCCGGTCGACGAGGGCGTCGGAACCGAGGTGCGGATGGTCTGGCCGGTCGGCCGGTGAGACCCCCGTCGGCCCGGCCTACCAGCTGAAGATCAACCTCCGTCGTCACAACTGTCCGTTCCGCCTGCAGGAATGATCCACAACTCGGTGGGTGGACGGTGTGACCTGCCTTACCCGGTCCGGCTAGAGTACGCGGGTTATCACCAACTGTCCTGGCCCCACAAACCTGTGGGTGCCAGCAGACCTCGTTGCTCCCCGCGTGGAGTCGCCCCGCCGGTTCGTCCACCGACCGGGGCGAGCGTTCGGTACAGGAGGACACTGATGTCCGGGACCACCTTGGCCGCCGAAGGCGGCGGGCTGTCCCTTACCGGCACACACCTGACGTACGTCGTCATCGCCGCGGTCATCGCGCTGGTGGCGCTGGGTTTCGCCGCCGCCCTGGTACGGGCGGTACTGGCGACCGGTAAGGGCACCACGAACATGCAGGAGATCGCCGGCGCTGTGCAGGAAGGCGCGTCGGCGTACCTGTTCCGCCAGTTCAAAACCCTCGGCGTGTTCGTCGTACTCGCCGTCATACTGCTCTTCCTGCTCCCTGTGCACGAGACACAGGGCAGCGAGACGATGGTGAAGGTCGGTCGATCCGTCTTCTTCGTGGTGGGCGCGGTGTTCAGCGCGTTCATCGGCGGCGCCGGGATGGCGCTGGCCACCCGGGCGAACCTGCGGGTCGCCGCGGCGGCCGGCACCGGCGCCGGTGGCCGGGAGAACGCGATGAAGATCGCCTTCCGGACCGGCGGCGTGGTCGGCTTCCTCACGGTGGGCCTCGGCCTGTTCGGCGCGGCCCTGGTGGTCGTCCTCTACCGGGTCGACGCACCGACCGTGCTGGAGGGCTTCGGCTTCGGCGCGGCCCTGCTGGCCATGTTCATGCGGGTCGGCGGCGGCATCTTCACCAAGGCCGCCGACGTCGGTGCCGACCTGGTCGGCAAGGTCGAGCAGGGCATCCCGGAGGACGACGCCCGTAACCCGGCGACCATCGCCGACAACGTGGGCGACAACGTCGGTGACTGCGCCGGCATGGCCGCCGACCTGTTCGAGTCGTACGCGGTGACCCTGGTCGCCGCGCTGATTCTGGGCCGGGCCGCGTTCGGCGAGGAAGGCCTGGTCTTCCCGCTGATCGTCTCCACCATCGGTGCGGTGATCGCGCTGTTCGGCGTACTGATCACCCGACTGCGTCCGTCGGACCGTAACGGCATGGTGGCGATCAACCGGGCGTTCTTCACCTCGGCTGTGCTGGCCGCTGTGCTGGTCGCCGTCGCCGCCTTCTTCTACCTGCAGAGCAGCTGGACGGAGCTGCTCGGCGACGACTGGCGTACGCAGCTCGGCGTCGACGAGGGCGCCGACCTGCCGCTGTCCCCGGCCGGTCTGGCCATCGGCGCGGTGTTCATCGGCATCGTGCTGGCCGCCGCGATCCAGCTGCTCACCGGCTACTTCACCGAGGTGCACCGCCGCCCGGTGCAGGACATCGGCAAGAGCTCGCAGACCGGCGCGGCGACTGTCATCCTGGCTGGCATCAGCGTCGGCCTGGAGTCGGCGGTCTACTCGGCGCTGCTGGTCGGCGCGGGAGTGTTCGGGGCGTACCTGCTTGGTGGCGGCTCCATCACCCTGTCGCTGTTCGCCGTGGCGCTGGCCGGCACCGGCCTGCTCACCACGGTCGGCGTGATCGTGGCGATGGACACCTTCGGCCCGATCTCCGACAACGCGCAGGGCATCGCCGAGATGTCCGGTGACATCGACGAGGCCGGTGCCCGTACCCTCACCGAGCTGGACGCGGTCGGCAACACCACGAAGGCGATCACCAAGGGCATCGCGATCGCCACCGCCGTGCTCGCCGCGACGGCGCTGTTCGGCTCCTACACCGACACGGTCAGCATCGCGCTGAACGACGCCGGGATCGACGACGTGCCCGGCTACCTGGCCGACTCGCTCAACGTCGCGAACCCGGGCAACCTGGTCGGTCTGATCATCGGTGCCGCGGTGGTCTTCCTCTTCTCCGGGCTGGCCATCAACGCGGTGTCCCGCTCGGCCGGCGCCGTCGTGCTGGAGGTCCGCCGCCAGTTCCGCGACAACCCCGGCATCATGGAACGGACCCAACGGCCGGAGTACGGCAAGGTGGTCGACATCTGCACCCGCGACGCCCAGCGGGAACTGCTCACCCCGGGTCTGCTGGCGGTGCTGGCGCCGATCGCGGTCGGCTTCGGCCTCGGCGCCGGTGCGCTCGCCGCGTACCTGGCCGGCGCGATCGGCACCGGTGTGCTGATGGCGGTCTTCCTGGCCAACTCCGGCGGCGCCTGGGACAACGCCAAGAAGCTGGTGGAGGACGGCGCACACGGCGGCAAGGGTTCCGAGGCGCACGCCGCCACGGTCATCGGCGACACCGTCGGCGACCCGTTCAAGGACACCGCCGGCCCGGCGATCAACCCGCTGCTCAAGGTGATGAACCTGGTGGCCCTGCTGATCGCCCCCGCGGTGATCATGTGGGGCGTGGGCACCGACCAGAACGACCCGCTGCGCATCGCCATCGCGGTGCTGGCGACCCTGGTCGTGGTGGCCGCCGTGGTGTTCACCAAGCGCAAGCCGATGGCGATGGGGGAGGACGTCGACGGTGGTCCGGCCGGTGGCGGCAGCGCCGGGTCCGAATCGGAGCGGGTGAGCGTCTGACCGACCGGTGGCTCCGCCCGATCCCTGTGGACCGGGTGGAGCCACCGGCTTCGACGTACCGCCGACCGGTGGCGGGCCGTACGGCTGTCGTCACCGGTGCGTACGCTGCACAGCATGGGAGCGCGCCGCGTGGTGTCCACTGCCCGGATCGCAGTGCTGCTCACTGCCGTGGCGTTGACGCTGTCGGGCTGCGGTGGAGGACCCAGCCCGGTCGTCTGGGCGGCCGAGGTGTGCACCGCGCTGCGCCCGTGGCGGGCCGAGATCAGCAATCTGACCAGCAGCACCCAGCAGCAGATGACCGCGCAGACGACCCCGGCGCAGGCGCAGGAGAATTTGGTCCGGCTGCTGTCCGGCGCGGCCGCCGCGACCGAGACCGCCCGGGTCCGGGTGGTGGAGGCCGGGGTGCCCGACGCGGACCAGGGTGAGCAGGTGGCCAGCGGGTTCGCAGGCTCGCTCGGCGCGGTGCGCGACGCGTACGGCAAGGCCGAGGAGGGCATCGCCGGGCTGGACGCAACCGGACCGGCGGACAGCTTCTACGACGAGGTCGAGGCGGTGCTCGCCACCCTCACCGACGACTACCAGCGCAGCGCGCTGGACACCAGCTCACTGGATTCCGCGGAGCTCAACCGGGCCTTCGACGAGGTCCCGGAGTGTCGCTGACGCCGCCGACCGACTCCTCCGCCGGTGCCCTGACGCCCCGGCAGTTGTCGCTGTTCGGCGTGGCGGCGGCGGATCCGACGCCGGGCGACCTGGCGGGTCTGCTCGCCGGTCCGGGGCGGATCACCCGGATGGGCGGCACCGTACGGGTGTCGGTGGACGTCGAGCCGGCCTGGCGGGTGCACGTGCTGGTTGCCGAGTTCCGTCGGCGCGGGCTGGCGCCGAGTTGGCGTCAGCTGCCGGACGGCCGGCTGACGGTGCGGACGGCGTATACGGCGGTGCTGGCCCGGCTCGGCGCGGCCTGGCTGCATCCGCCGATGCCAGACGGACCGGACGCCGACCAGTTGGACACCAACCAACTGGAGGCCGACCAACCGGACGCCGACCAACCGGAGGCGGGGCCGGTGCGTGGCGAGGACGACCGCCTGGTCAAGCGGCCGCCGACCGGTTTCCACCTGGCCGGTCAGCGGCTGCGGCTGTGGGCGGCGGCGGCCGGTGCCAGGGACCCGCTCGGCTACCGGTTGCGGCTGGCCGAATCGGATTCAGACAACTGGCCCCAGGTGGGTGCCGCGCTCGCCGCGATCGGGCTGCCGGCGGTGCTGCTCGATGCCCGGTCCGGTGGTCCGGCGTACCGGATCGTGGGCCGACGCCGGCTGACGAGACTGGCCGAGCTGCTCGGCGACCGGCCCCCCGCCGCCCCCGAGGACGGCTGGGCGTGATGACACGATCGCTGTCTGATCGCTGACAGAACAGCCGGGACATCGACCGACGCCACCGGCGGCTGCGGTGCGGTGCGCCACGTCACGCCGGTTGGTGGGTGTACCGTGTCGCCGTTGGTGCGGTAGGAACGAGCTGGGTCGGCATCGGGTGGGCTGCCGGCCGGCTGTGGTGAACCAACCGGACGACCAACGCAAATCGGGCCGAAGGCTTGGGTGCGTGTGCTCCACCGGCCCCGGGTTCGCGTTACGTTGGACATCGTGACCGTCGCCCGCCCGCTCGTCGTGGCGGGCGCCGGTCGATCCGGGCCGCCGCCTGTCGCCGGGCGGTCCGAGTGGGGTCGAGGTCAGGAGAGACGTGCCGAGCAACACCTCAACCAGTCGTCTGGTCATCGTCGAATCGCCGGCGAAGGCCAAGACGATCTCGGGCTACCTGGGCCCGGGGTACGTCGTCGAGGCGAGCCTCGGGCATGTCCGGGACCTGCCCCGCAACGCCGCCGACGTGCCGGCCCGCTACAAGAAGGAGCCGTGGGCCCGGCTCGGCGTCGACGTCGACAACGGCTTCTCCGCGCTGTACGTCGTCTCGGCCGACCGTAAGCAGCAGATCGCCAAACTGACCAAGCTGGCCAAGGAGGTCGACGAGGTCCTGCTCGCCACGGACGAGGACCGTGAGGGCGAAGCGATCGCCTGGCATCTGGTGGAGACCCTCAAGCCCAAGGTGCCGGTGCGTCGGATGGTCTTCCACGAGATCACCCGGGCCGCCATCCAGGCCGCGGTGGCCAACCCGCGGGAGATCGACCGCAACCTGGTCGACGCCCAGGAGGCGCGGCGGATCCTGGACCGGCTGTACGGCTACGAGGTCTCGCCGGTGCTGTGGAAGAAGGTGATGCCCCGGCTGTCCGCCGGCCGGGTGCAGTCGGTGGCCACCCGGATCGTGGTGGAGCGCGAGCGGCAGCGGATGGCGTTCCGTACCGCCGACTACTGGGACATCCAGGCCACCCTGGCGGTGACCGGCCAGCCGGCGGCCGCAGCCGACGGGCCCCGCTCGTTCACCGCCACCCTGATCGCGCTCGGCGGCGACCGGATCGCGACCGGCAAGGACTTCGAGCCGACCACCGGACGGGTCCGGCCGGAGGCGTCGGTGGTGCACCTCGACGGCGACGGGGCGCGGGGCCTGGCAGCCCGGCTCGACGGTCGGCCGTTCACCGTCACCCGGGTCGAGGAGAAGCCGTACCGCCGCCGGCCGTACGCCCCGTTCATCACCTCCACACTGCAGCAGGAGGCGGCCCGTAAGATGCGGTTCTCGTCGCAGCAGACGATGCGCACCGCGCAGCGGCTGTACGAGAACGGCTACATCACCTACATGCGGACCGACTCGGTCAACCTGTCGGAAACGGCGATCGCCGCCGCCCGCAGCCAGGTCGCCGAGCTGTACGGCGACCGTTTCGTCCCGCCGGAGCCGCGCCGGTACACCGGCAAGGTCAAGAACGCCCAGGAGGCGCACGAGGCCATCCGCCCCGCCGGTGACCACTTCCGCACCCCCGGGGAGCTGGCCAACGAACTGTCCGCCGAGGAGTTCAAGCTCTACGAGCTGATCTGGCGGCGGACCATCGCGTCCCAGATGACCGACGCGGTGGGTTCCAGCGTGTCGGTGCGGATCCGGGCCGTTTCGACCGCCGGCGAGGAATGCGACTTCGGTGCGACCGGCAAGACGATCACCGACCCGGGCTTTCTGCGCGCCTACGTCGAGTCCTCTGACGACGAGTCGGCCGAGGCGGAGGACGCCGAGCGCCGCCTGCCGAACCTGGTCAAGGATCAGCCACTCACCGCGCGGGAGCTGGCGGCGGTCGGGCACAGCACTCAGCCGCCGGCCCGCTACACCGAGGCCTCCCTGGTCAAGGCGTTGGAGGAGTTGGGCATCGGGCGGCCGTCCACCTACGCGTCGATCATGCAGACGATCCAGGACCGGGGGTACGTGGCCAAACGCGGCCAGGCGCTGATCCCGTCGTTCCTGGCCTTCGCGGTGATCGGGTTGCTGGAGCGGCACTATCCGCGGCTGGTCGACTACAACTTCACCGCCAGCATGGAGAACGAGTTGGACGAGATCGCGTCCGGCGACCACCAGGCGGTGGACTTCCTCACCTCGTTCTACTTCGGCAGCGACACCGCCGGAGACGAGTCGGTCGCCCGCTCCGGTGGTTTGAAACGGCTGGTCACCGAGAAGCTCGCCGAGATCGACGCCCGCAGCGTCAACTCGATCCCGCTCGGTGCCGACGACGAGGGTCGTCAGGTCGTCGTGCGGGTCGGCCGCTACGGTCCGTACCTGCAGCGGTTCCTGCCGGGCGCGGAGGGTGTCGACCACGCGGCGGCCGGGTCGAACGGTGCCGGCGCGGCGGGCGATGCCGGCGGTGCCGAGCCGGTGGCCGGCGGCGGTGACGAGGCGGAGGGCGCGGCAGCCGGAGCCGGCGGGGACCGCGTCTCGCTGCCGGAGGGGATCGCGCCGGACGAGCTGACCCCAGAGAAGATCAACGAACTGTTCCTCGGCGGTGGCGGCGAGCGCAAGCTCGGCGAACATCCGGAGACCGGCGAGCCGATCGTGCTCAAGTCCGGCCGGTTCGGCCCGTACGTCGCCAGTGGCGAGCGCCGCTCCTCGTTGCTGCGGTCCCAGTCGCCGGAGACGCTGAGCATCGCCGAGGCGCTGCGGCTGCTGTCGCTGCCCCGGGTGGTCGGGGTGGCACCGGACGGCGCCGAGGTGCTCGCCGCCGCCGGCCGGTACGGCCCGTACGTCAAGAAGGGCGACGAGTTCCGGTCCCTGGAGTCCGAGGAACAGTTGTTCACCGTCTCGCTGGACGAGGCGCTGGCGTTGCTCGCCGCGCCGAAGACCCGGCAGCGGCGGGCCGCCGCGCCACCGTTGCGGGAGATGGGCGCGGATCCGCTCACCGAGCGCCCACTGGTGATCAAGGATGGCCGGTTCGGACCGTACGTGACCGACGGCGAGAGCAACGCTTCGCTGCGGCGTGGTCAGACGCCCGAGTCGTTGACGATCGAGCAGGCGTCGGAGATGTTGGCCGAAAAGCGGGCGAAGGGCCCAGCGCCGCGTAAGAAGGCGGCGAAGAAGGCGCCGGCGAAGAAGACCACCGCCAAGACCGCCGGCGCGAAGAAGACCGGTACCAAGGCGACCGGTACCAAGGCGACCAGCGCGAAGAAGACCGCGGTCAAGAAGGCAGCGCCGAAGAAGGCGACTGCCAGCCGGGCCGCCGACCAGTCCGACGACTCTTGACGCTCTCCTGACCGCACTTCCGGCCGGCGGTGGCCTGCCGCCGGCCGGGATCGCTATGAATGATCTTCGTAAATGATCTTCATGGTCAGGATGATGTGGGACAGGTGAATACCGATATCCGTTTCGCTCGTTAATCCGAGTAACGTTTTTGATCTCACTGCTGCCGACGGTGGTTCCGACGCGCGGGGGATCTTTCTCGGAAGGAGTGGGACGAGTGTCGACACCACCAGCCGTCACCAGTGGCCCGCTGCGGCGGGTGCCGGTCCAGGGGCGCAGTCTCGCCCGGGTCCAGCGCATGCTCGACGCGTGCGCCGAGATCGTGGACGAGGTTGGCTACGAGGGTCTGACGACGACCCTGCTCGCCGAACGAGCCGAGGTGGCCATCGGTTCCGTCTATCAGTTCTTCCCGGACAAGCGGGCGATCGTGCAGGCGCTGACGCTGCGCAACATCGACGCGTACGTGCAGCGGCTCAACGAACGGGTCACCGGCGGCGAGTTCGACCACTGGTGGGACGGCGTCGCCGCCGGCATCGACGAGTACATCTGCATGCACCGTACGGTGCCCGGATTCCGCACCCTGCACTTCGGCGACGTGGTCGACGTGCGGCTGCTGGACGAGAGCCGGGACAACAACGCGGTGATCGCCAGTGAGCTGTCCAGGGTCCTGGTGGGTCGCTTCGGCATCCCGGACGAACCCCGGCTGCGGTTCGCGCTGCAGATCGCGGTGGAGGCCGCCGACGCGCTGATCAAACTGGCGTTCCGGCGCACCGCCGAGGGCGACGACAGCGTACTGCGCGAAGCGAAGGCACTGATCCGCGAGTACCTGCACCGCCACGTCGACCCCGCCGCAACCGGCGACGGTGCCCGCGACCGTGACCGACCCGGGTGAGCGCCGGGATTAGAGTGTCACCGGGGCCCCGCCGCCGGGCCGACGGGGAGGAACGGTCATCGACGACAACGCCAGCAGTCAGCAGCGCGGTGGTACGTCCGACACGCCACCGGCCGACCAGACTGCCGCTTCGGTCGATTTGTCCGGCCTGCCAGCGCTGCGTTCGGTGTTGCGCATCCGTCCGTTCCGGCGGCTGTGGATCGTGCTCGGGGTCGCCTCGTTCAGCGACTGGCTGGGCCTGCTCGCCACCTCGATCTTCGCGGCCGGGCAGGTTTCCGGCGGCGCGGCCCAGGGCGCGGCGTTCGGCGGTGTCATCGCCGTACGGCTGCTGCCGGCGTTGGTCCTCGGCCCGGTCGCCGGGGTGCTCGCCGACCGGTTCGACCGGCGCTACACGATGGTCATCTGCGACCTGCTCCGGTTCGTGCTGTTCGCCTCCATCCCGCTGCTGCCGATGTTCGGCGCCAGCGGCGCCCTCACGGTGGCCTGGGCTGCGATCGCGATCTTCCTGATCGAGACGATCACGTTGATCTGGATCCCGGCGAAGGAAGCGGCGGTCCCCAACCTGATCCCGAAGGCCCGGCTGGAGATCGCCAACCAGCTCACCCTGATCGCCACGTACGGGCTCACCCCGGTGCTCGCCGCGATCAGCCTGGCCGTCCTCGACGCCGCCGTCCGAGCGGCGACGGTGACCGATCTGCCATCCTGGGCGGAGCCGGCGCAGCTGGCGCTGTTCTTCAACGCCGCCTCCCGACTGGCCACCGCGATCGTGGTCTTCTACGGCATCAAGGAGATCAGCGGGCGGGCCGGCGCCGCCGGGCACGCCGATCAGAGCCTTATCCGGCAGTTCGTCGAGGGATGGCGGTTCATCGGCCAGACCCCGCTGGTCCGCGGCCTGGTGCTGGGCATCTTCGGCGCGTTCGCCGGTGGCGGCATCGTGATCGGCACCGCGAAATTCTTCACCGCCTCGCTGAGCGCCGGTGACGCCGCGTTCTACCTGCTCTTCGCGGCGATCTTCGTCGGTCTGGGCGCCGGGATCGGGCTGGGCCCGACGGTGGTGCGCGACCTGTCCCGGCGGCGCTGGTTCGGGCTCAGCATCGTGCTGGCCAGCGGCTCGGTGCTGATCCTCGCTCTGTCCATCCATCTGTCCATGGCCATCCTCGGCGCGGTGCTGGTCGGAGCGGCGGCCGGGATGGCCTTCCTGGCCGGGATCACCCTGCTTGGCGGGGAGATCGCCGACGACGTCCGGGGCCGGGTCTTCGCCGTGGTGCAGACCGGCACCCGGGTGGTGCTGATGCTGGCCATCTCGGTCAGCAGCGTGCTGGTCGGCGTGGGCGGCTCCCGCCAGCTGCAGATCGCCAACCTGGGCGTCTCGTTCTCCTCGACCCGGTTGCTGCTGCTGCTCGCCGGGGTGTTCGGCATCTTCGCCGGGCTCAGCGCCTTCCGCCAGATGGACGATAAACCGGGCGTTCCGGTCCTGGCCGACCTGTGGGGGTCGATCCGGGGGCGGCCGTTGACGTCGGCGGAGCCGTTCACCGCGAACGGGGTCTTCGTCGTCTTCGAAGGCGGCGAGGGCGCCGGCAAGTCGACACAGGTGACGGCGTTGGCACAGGCGCTGCGCGAGCGCGGCCGGGAGGTGGTGGTGACCCGCGAACCGGGGGCCAGCGGCCTCGGCGAGAAGATCCGCCGGCTGGTGCTCGACGGCGGACCGGACGCGCCGTCGCCCCGCGCGGAGGCCCTGCTGTACGCCGCCGACCGGGCCCACCACGTGGCGACCGTGGTCCGGCCGGCGCTGGCCCGGGGCGCGGTGGTGGTCAGCGACCGCTACGTCGACTCGTCGCTGGCGTACCAGGGTGCCGGACGGACCTTGCCGGTCGACGAGGTCTCCTGGCTCTCCTCCTGGGCCACTGGCGGCCTCAAACCCGACCTGGTCGTGCTGCTGGACATCGAGCCGCTGGCCGGCCTGGACCGGGTGCAGCGGCGCGGGACCGGCGCCGACCGGTTGGAGAGCGAGTCGCTGGCGTTCCACGAACGGGTCCGGTACGCGTTCCTCGACCTGGCCGCCGCCGACCCGAAACGCTACCTGGTGCTGGACGCCACCCGGGGCGTCGACGAGGTACGCGGCGCGGTGCTCGACCGGGTCGAGGTGCTGACCGGCCGGGCCGACCCAGCGGCGCCCGCCGAGCCGACAGCCGACGCCGAGCCGAAGGCCGCCACCGAAGCGGGGCGGCGGACATGACGACCGCGACCGTGCCCACCGACGTTTTCGCCGACCTGGTCGGCCAGGACGAGGCGGTGCAGACCCTGCGCCGGGCCGCAGCGGCAGCCGGCGAACTGCTCGCCGCCGGTGACGGTGACCCGCCGCTGTCGGCCGGAGCGATGACCCACGCCTGGATCTTCACCGGGCCGCCCGGCTCCGGGCGGTCGGTGGCCGCCCGCGCGCTGGCCGCCGCGCTGCAGTGTGTGTACGGACAGGGCTGCGGCCGGTGCGCCGGCTGCCACACCACCCGGGCCGGTACGCACGCCGACGTCCGGTTCGTCGTGCCGGACGGCCTGTCGATCAGCGTCGGCGAGATGCGCGCGCTGGTGCTGCGGGCGGCCAGCACCCCGTCGGGCGGACGCTGGCAGGTACTGGTGATCGAGGACGCCGACCGGCTCACCGAGGCGGCCGGCAACGCGCTGCTCAAGGCGATCGAGGAACCGCCGCCCAGGACGGTGTTCCTGCTCTGCACGCCGTCCACCCATCCGGACGACATCTCGGTCACCATCCGGTCCCGCTGCCGGGTGGTCAGCCTGCGGCAGCCGCCGGCCGAGGCGGTCGCCCAGGTGCTGGCCGGGCGGGACGGCGTACCGGCCGAGACCGCCGTCTGGGCGGCGGCGGCCGCGCAGGGGCACGTCGGCCGGGCCCGGCGGCTGGCCCAGGACCCGCAGGCGCGGGAGCGCCGGGACGCCGTTCTGGCGGTGCCGCGCCGGCTGACCACGGTCGGAGCCTGCTTCGACGCCGCGTCGGCGTTGATCGCCGCCGCCGAGGCAGAGGCCGAGGCGGCGGTCGCCGAGATCGACGCGGCGGAGCGTACGGCGCTGCAGACCGCGCTGGGTGCCGGCGGCACCGGACGCGGCGCCGCCGGCGCGGCCCGGGGGACCGCCGGGCAGATCAAGGAGCTGGAACGGCGGCAGAAGTCCCGGGCCACCCGGGCGCAGCGGGACGCGTTGGACCGGGCGCTGGTCGATCTGGCCGGCTTCTACCGGGACGTCCTGGTTTCCGCGCTGCGGGCCCCGGTGGCCCCGGTGCACACCGACGTCGCCGGGCTCACCGGCGCAGCTGCCGAAAAGTGGACAGCGGAGTCGGCGCTGCGCCGGCTGGAAGCAGTGCTGAGCTGCCGAGAAGCGATCACCGGCAACGTCAAGCCACGGATCGCCGTCGAAGCGATGATGCTCAGCCTCTGGCGTGGTTAGGTCACTGCCGGTACGGTTCGGTGCCGTAGCGCAGCCCCATCCGTACGTAGGGTGCAGACGATCTGTGCCCGCTTGCCGACGATGGTGAGGACCCCGTGGTACGGCAGATCGACGAGGCGTGGATCGAGAACGCGGTCGAGCGGTACCGCCAGATCGAGGCCCGGCAGGTCGAGTTCGACAAGGCGGTGCACACCGTCGAGGTGACGGTGCGCTCGCCGGACGGGTCCGTCGAGATCGTGGTCAACGCCGCCGGCACCGTGACCGACGTGCGGATTCTCGGTCCACTGCACACCCGGAGCAACACCGAACTGGCCGGCGCGGTGCGGTCCACGGTGGCGGCGGCCGCCGACGCCGCCCGCTGGGCGCGCGAGAAACTGTGGGCCGAGACGTTCGGCGCCCACCCGTCGCTGCGGGAGGTCTGACATGGACACCACCGCGCAGCTGATCGCCGCCGAGCTGACGCGCTGCGCCGACCAGCTGGCCGGCGCAGCGCGCCAGCTGACCGGGCTGCGCGACGCCGCCGACCATGGGCTACGCGACGCCGCCGTCGGCGGGCTGGCCGGCACCGCCGACGGCGGGCCGCAGGCGGCGTCGGCCGGCCGGTTGGGCTCGCTCACCGCCGCGCTGGGCCGGCAGTGGCGGGACGCGGTGGCGCAGCGGGCGGCTGAAGCGGACGACGCCGGCCGGCGGCTCGCTGACACCGCAGCCGGGTTGCGGTCCGTGGTCGGCGCGTACCGGGACGTCGACGTGACGTCCCGCCGTCGGCAGCCGACGGAGGGCAGCTGATGGACGTGTTGGACCGGGTCGCCGGGCCGGCCCGGGAGCTGCTGGCCGGGGTGGACGCGCTGCTCGTCGGCAACGGCGCGCCGCCGGGGCATCCGGTCTGGCCGCTGCTGCGCCAGGTGCGGGCGTTGCCCGGTGACGCGGTGGCCGCGTTCGTCGCGGTGCGCCCGGAGCCGCTGGCCGCCGCCGGCGCCGCGCTCCGCCCGCAACTGGACGGGTACGCCGAAGCGGTCGATGTGCTGGCCGGCCGGCTCGACTGGTCCGGACCGGCGGCCCAGGCGTACGACGCGGCACGCCGTACCCTCGCCACCCGGCTGACCGGCGGTGGTGATGGCGGTGGCGCTGCCGACCCGGACAGCCTGGCCGGGCGGTTGACGGCCACCGCCGGGTACGCCGAGGCGGTCGCCGGCTGGGCGGCGCTGAGCCGGACCGGGCTGGCCGCAGTGCTGGCCGAGGCGCTGGGCTCGGCCGAGGCGGTCACCGTACGGACCGCCGCCGACGCCGGTCCAGGGTGGTCCGCGGTTGGGCAGGTCGGACCATCAGGGTCGGTGGCGGCCGACGCCGCCGCGACGATCGCGGCGGCGGTGCTGACCGCGATCCTGGAGATCACCGAGCGGGGCGAGGACCTGCTGGAGCGGTGGCGGCCCCGGTTAACGCCGGCCGGCGGGTCCCGGCCTGCCGATGTCGCCGGCCCGGGTGCCAGATCAGACGGGACGATCCGGCTGCGCTACTGACCCGGAACAGGCAACGGCGCCGCTGCCTTCACGATGCCGGAAGGTCGACGTAGGGTAGGGCCATGGGGATGCTCTGCGCGGTCAGCTTCAACCGGTACGGGCGCCTCTTCTACCTCGACCCCGGTGATCTGCGACCGGCGGTCGGCGACAAGGTGCTGGTGCCCACCGACGACGGCGCCGAGGTCGCCGAGTGCGTCTGGGCCCCGCAGTGGGTCGACGATCCCACCGACGGCTTTCCCCGGCTGGCCGGCCTGGCCACCGAGCAGGACCTGCACCGCGACGAGGTGCAACGCAAACGCAAGGCGGAGGCGAAGGTCGCGGCGAAGCGGCTGATCCGCGAGCACGGGCTGCCGATGAAGGTGGTCGCCGTCGACCACGTGCTGGAGCCGGGGTCGCTGAACAGCGCCCGGGCCACCATCTACTTCACCGCACCGCACCGGGTCGACTTCCGGTCGCTGGTGCGTGACCTCGGTGCGACCCTGCACTGCCGGGTGGAGCTGCGGCAGCTGTCGGCCCGCGACTCGGCCCGGGTGCAGGGCGGGATCGGCTCCTGCGGCCGGGACCTGTGCTGCGCCACCTTCCTCACCGATTTCGAGCCGGTGACCATCCGGATGGCCAAGGACCAGGATCTGCCGCTCAACCCGCTGCGCATCTCCGGCGCCTGCGGCCGGCTGATGTGCTGCCTCAAGTACGAACATCCGCTGTACGCGGACAGCAGCAGTTACCCCACCTCGGGCCAGCGCGTCGAGACCCCGGACGGGCCGGCCAAGGTGGTGTCGCGGCATCCGCCGAGCGAGTCGGTCACCGTACGGCAGATTGCCGACGGGGCGGTGAAACGGTGCGCCCTGGCCGACGTCTGCGGTCCGCGCCGCGCCCACGACCAGGCGTACGGCTGACCTCGCGGCGCACCGGACGTCGTCGGTTCAGCGGATGGTGATCGGTTCCTCGGCCAGTCGGGTGGCCAGCGGCTGCTCCGGCACGATCCACGGGGCGTGCGCGGGGGCCTGCGGGTCGGCCCGCCAGCGCCGACACACCCGGTCGACGGCCACCGGGTAGAGGGTCAGCGACCCGTCGGCGGCGATCCGCATCCGGATGAAGCACTTCGAGTCCTCGATGCCCTGCCCGGCGAACAGCTCGTTGAGGTTGACGTCGAACGCACCGGCCAGCACCAGGTAGCCGGCGGTCAACTGGCTGGCGACCAGCCCGGCGACCGGGCCGTAGACGACTGCGGCGGCGACCACCGGCAATGGCCAGGGCCAGTCGACGAACGGCAGCTCCAGCCAGATCAGCGCACCGACCCAGGCCAGCGCGATGTGCGCGACACCGTGCCCGAGCCCGAGCAGCCAGTGCCGGGAATGTCGGGCGCCGCTGGCGCTCGGCGGCTTGGCGAAGAGCACCGACGCGGCGAGGGTGAGCACCACCATCGCGACCAGCGGGATACTGAACAGCCGCTGGTTGTCGGGGTCGGCCCAGGAGACGATGACCCCGGCGACGGCCAGCATCAGCAGCGTCTGCAGGGTGCCGAGCAGGGTGGCGAAGCCCGGGTTGCGGCGCGGCAGCCGGTGGAAGATCCCCCAGCTGTAGCGGCGGGACCGGGCCGCGTCCGGGTAGCGGCCGGCCAGCTCGTAGTCGCGTTGCGGGCTGGCGTTGCGGGCAAGGGTGTCGACCGGCGGTACGGTGATCCGCTCGGGCAGCTTGTGTGTCGCCGACAGGTAGGCGCCGCCGCCCCCGCAGGTGATCAGCTGCCGGTCCGGGTTGGCGTAGCGGGCGTAGTGGTGCTGGTCGCCGGAGATCGTCAGCGGCACCCGGGCACCGGTCGGCTCGATCACCGTACGCAGGAAGTAGTCGACCGCGTCGTAGGCCTGCGGGTCGCCGACCGCCTTGACCCAGGTCGGTTCCGGCACGGCCAGGATCACCCGGTCACCCGGCTTGAGCTGCTCGGCCGCCTTCTCGAAGTAGATCAGCTGCGGGTCGTCCAGGTACGCGCCGAACTGCTCGTCGATGGCGAACAGCCACCAGTCGTTCGGCAGCCGGGTGGCGAAGTACGACCGTTTCTGCTCGGTCCGCCAGCCGCCGATGGTGGCGTCGCGCCGACGGGCGAACAGCCGCAGGAACGCGGTGAGCCCGTCGTACCAGTCGTGGTTGCCGGGGATGGCGTACAGCGTGGGTCGCGGCTGCCCGACCGGCGGCTTCGGGAAGGCCGCCTGGTACGGCCCCTTGCTCCGGTCCTCGTACGCCTCGCCGCTGGCCGCCGGGTAGACCTGGTCGCCGCCCATCACCAGCAGGTCGCCGCGGCGCAGCCGGCCGGCGCCGTCGACGTCCAGCTCCGGCTGCGCCAGCAGGTACGCCAGCGAGTAGGTCGCCGGGAAGCCGTCACCGAGGTCGGCCACGTAGTCGATCCACAGCTCCCCGTCGACGGCGTCGTGGTGGTGCACGTCGCCGGGGAGCGCGCCCTGCAGTTCCCGCTTGTCGAGGTAGGCGCCGAACAGCGTCGCCAGCAGGGTGCGCAGGCCGGTGCTGAGCAGCAGCATCGGGGCCAGCCAGGGCACCGGGGGCCGGGGGGTGAAGCCGAGCTCCCTCGGGTCCAGCGACCGGGGCCGGTGATGCTCGGCGGCGGGTGGGGCCGGATCGACCGGCCCGGGGCCGGCTGGGCCGGGGCCGGCTGGGCCGGGGCCGGCCGGGTCGGCGGCTGGGGCAGGCGTGCTCGGTTCGTCCGTCACACGTCCGGAGCCTACTGTCGGTCATCGACGCCTGTCACCCGTGGTCGGCCCAGGCCGTCCCGTCGGTGCCTCTCGGCCGCCCGGCGTGATCGCCGCCCGGTGCCGTACACTGGTTGATCGTTGCCGCCTTAGCTCAGTCGGCAGAGCGACGCACTCGTAATGCGTAGGTCGACGGTTCGATTCCGTCAGGCGGCTCCAGGAGAGGCCCTGACCGGCAAGTTCGCTGGTCAGGGCCTCGTTTCATCGATGGAATTTTGAATCGCCCCCCGGAAACCCCACGAACGCCTACCGGCGATCAGGTTGAGGGCACCTGGCGGCTCCCTGCAAGCTACACGGCGACCAGGACCTTGCCCCGGTTACCGCCCCGGTTGTGGTAGAGACTGTGGTACGCGTTCGGAATCTCGTCGAATCCGTGGTGGACGGTCTGCTGGTAGCTCAGTTCCCCGCGACGGACCATGCCGCCGAGTTCGTCGCGCATCTTCGACAGGTTCTCCTCGGTGAACCACTCGTGCGCGAACATGCCCCGGATGGTCGCACGGGGGTACATGATCATCGGCAGGAGACGTAGCCCGGTCTGTTCGCGGCCCACCTGGGTGGCCCACTGCCAGCAGACCGCGACCCGGCTGTGCACGTTCAGCATCGTGAAGACCATGTCGGTGACCGTGCCACCGAGATTGTCGAAGTATCTGTCGACGCCGTCCGGGGCGGCTTTGACCAGCGCCTCCCGTACCCGGCCCGGCTCGTCACCGTGTCGGTACTCGACGACGGCGTCGAAGCCGAGTTCGGTGAGGAACGGGACCTTCTCCGCGGACGCGGTAGTCCCCACCAGCCGCGCACCGGCCCGCTTGGCGAGCTGCCCGACCAGGGTCCCGATGGCCCCCGAGGCACCGCTGATCACCAGCGTGTCACCAGGGCGGACCGTCAGGAAATGCGTCAGCGTGCCCCACGCGGTGATGCCCGGCCCTCCCATGATTCCCAGCGCCGTCGTCACCGGCAGCACGTCGTCGTAGTGCTGCGGATTCAGCTTGCGGTAGGCGGGAAAGACCATCGGGAACGTCTCCCCCTGCCACAGCACCTCGCCGCCGGTGCCGACGACGTGGCTACGCCAACCGCCATAGCCCTGGACCAGGTCTCCCACCTGGAAGCGGGCGTCCGGTCCGGCCTCGACCACCTCCATGATCGAGTCGGCGATCATGTGCTGCCCGACCGGCGTCTCCAGGGCGAGCCCGTGCAGGTACGGATCGACCGAGACGTACCGCGTCTGAAACAGCATCTCGTCGTCACCGAGCGCTACCGGTGCCTCCTCGGTCACCTTCTCGTAGATCCGGCCGACGTCGGGGACGCCGTCGACATGCTCGCGCACGACCCACTTCGCGATCTTCAAGTCAGGCTCCTTGCCGGGTGAGAACGGACGGGTGTCCCTCGGCCGGGGAGGCCAGCGAGGGTGTGGCCGGCACGGGCACCGTCACCTGCGTGGGCGGCGGCGCCGTGTCGTCGATGTCGGCGGTGAAGGGCCGACCGTCGTCGCGGCAGATGAACTGCACGACATGACGGCCGCTGGCAGCCGCCCGGATGAGCCCGCCGATCGTGGTCCAGACCCCGGCCAGGTAGAAATCGGCCAGCCCGGGGAGCACCGGGCCGTGCTTTTCCAGCTCCTTTTCCATCGTCTCGCCGCCGTCGACGAACGGTTGCCAGCCGGCGATCGAGCCGTCGTGGTTGGCGGTGTAGCGGATCTGCGTCAGCGGTGTCGCGATGTCGTGCGCCACGACCGTGTCTGCGAGCCCGGGGTAACGCTAGTCCAGCAGGCCGAGCAGGGCGGTGCGCACCTGTCGCTTCGCGGCGTAGTAGGTGCGGCCACGGCGCACCCGCAGGGTGTGCAGCAGTTGGCCCTTGCGGACCCGGCTCGCCTGCTCCGGTCCCGCCACCAGCTGCCGCCAGGCGCCGGTGTCGGAGAAGAAGGTGACGAACACGACCGAGGTCTCCGCCGGGGAGAGCTCGGGATAGTGCCGGCTGCGGAACTGTACGTTGACGCTGGGGTGCTCGCCGATGCCGACCAGGTCCGTCGCCTCCTCGGGCGACAGCAGGTGAGTGGTGCACGGGTCTGCGTCCGGATACGGCCGGTCGAGGCCGAAGAACGCGCTGACGTACCCGGGGTAGATCTGGCCTGGCTCGTCGATGGTCTCGGTGTACAGGCGACGGTAGGTCTCGTTGAGGTAGCGGCCGTTCAGCAGCTTGGTGACCGTCGTGTGCCCGTCGCAGGTGGCGACGACGATGTCGGCGCGGTGCTCACGTCCGTCGCTGAGTCGGACCCCGACCGCCCGGTCGTTCTCGACCAGCACCTCGTCGACCTTCGCGTTGTACGTGATCTTGCCTCCGAGCCGCAGGTAGCGCTGCTCGATCGAGCGGGCCAGCCCGAGCGAACCCCCTTCCGGCACGCCGGCGGTGCGCCCGGCGTGCGCCGCGAGTTGGAAGTAGAAGGGCAGCACCGGAAAGCTCGCATGTCGCTCGTACAGGATGAAGTTGAACGCCTCCCGCAGCAGCGGATCCTTGAATTTGGCGGAGTAGTCGGTCATCAGTGTCGTGATCGACCTGCGGATGGTGTTGAAGTGCGGCAGGAAGGCGGCGAGCATCCGCCACCGTTCCCACGGCCGCATCAGGCCGACCGGCTTGAGGAACGGGTAGGCGTTGAGCAGCTTCTTGAAGGTGCGGATTCCGGCGCAGAAGTCGCGGATGAGCCGCGCGTCGGCGGGCGAGTGCCACAGCAGGTGCTCCTGCAACCGGTCAGGGTCGGAGTAGAAGTAGACGGTCCGCCCGTCCCGGCCACGGATGATGTTGAACGTCTCGAAGTCGCGCATCTCCTTGCCCTGCAGCGCGCCGAGTTCGAGCCAGATCTGGTGCATGTCGTTGCCGGGCCCGCTGCCGAGCAGCCAGCTCACGCACCAGTCGAAGGTGAACTCACCCTGGTCCCAGGCGGTGCAGCAGCCGCCCGGCAACTCGTGCATCTCGAACGTGTGGGTGCGGTAGCCGTTCATCTGCGCGTAGCAGCCGGTGGCGAGACCACCGAGGCCACCACCGATGATGATCATCGTTTCCCGGGCGGGTTTCGACTCTGGCATGGTCGGTGCCTCCTTGATGGTCAGTCCACTGGGGCGAGCGACGGGTCGGGGTTCATAGCGGGCGCGGGACGTTCTCCGGCGGCGGAACCGGTGCCGGAACCGGTGCCGGAACCGGAGCCGTGTTCGGCACCGGAGCCCGCCAGGACGTCACGGACCAGGCCGGCGTTGCGGGAGGCGTATTCCTGGTCGAACATCTCGGCGTGGGTGCCGAACCCGGCGAGCAGGCCGTCGTGGCTGCGTGACGCGCCAGCCCAGCTGCCGCGCGTACCCGCTGCGTAGAACTCCATCCGGTCCTGGTCGCTGATCACCGTCACCGGTGCCGCGACGGACCCCAGGTTCGGGGTACGGGCGCAGAACTCGATGTATTCGCGGGCCTGTTCCCGGGTCTCCTGGGCGACGATCTCCGAACCGGTGTGCCGGCGCAGGCGCTCGGCACCGGCGCGGGCGCGCCACGGGTGCAACAGGCTGGCAACGACGTCGCCGGTCGGTGGGAACGATGTCGGATTGTGCAGCCCGATCGCTACCGGGCGGCGACCCGAACGCCATGTGAAGGTGCCGAAGAGCTGATCCCAGATCGACAGATCGGAGCCGAAATTTCCCGCCTCGGCGAGGTCCGTGCCGTGATGTAGACGGTGCTGCTCCGGACTGGTGAAGACATAGTTCAGCCAACCGATGCGTACGTCGATGTTGGCGTGGATGAAGTAGCCCTGCACGATGACGAACAGGCCGATGACGAAGACGGCCGGCTCGGAGAAGCCGGCGAAGGCGAGCGTCAACTGCACCACACCCTGGGCGAGCACGATGTCGAAGATGTGGTTGACGCCGTTGTTGCCGACATTGACCTTGTCCGGCGCGTGGTGCACTCCGTGGAGTTGCCACAGCCAGGCGTTGGTGTGCCCGAGCCGGTGCATCACATAGTTGGCCAGCGAGCCGAGCAGCAGCGCGAACGGCATCTCCACCCACAGCGGCAGCCACCCCTGGGGTGCGGCGACCGCCCCGACGACAGCCATGATCGGCAGCTGTGCCAGCCCGCCGCCGAGCAGGGTAAGCAGGAAGTAGATCCCGTACCGGCGCCACTCACGTAGGCTCGGGTGCCAGTTGGGCTCGTACGGGATCAGACGCTCAAACATTGCAAGATAGGCGAGCGCGATCACGCTGACCACGATCATGGCGACGACCAGGATCGGATACGTCGCGATCTGTGCGGCGGCGCGAACCATGGCGATGGAGCAGGGCTCTGGTGCAGGCGGGGACAGGGCGCTGTCGTACTCGTGGGAGATGTTCACGTTCTCTCCATCGCAGGTCGTTCTGTCGATCACCGCCGAAGGGGCGGCCAATCGCGTTGAACGCAGGGCGTGCGGTGGAGGCGCACTTTCCAACAGATGAAACGGCTAGCCTTGCGGGGTGCTCTGGCCTTTACCAAAAATGCGCCTTGATCAACGAAGAGCGCGATCCCTTGGTGTGGGCCTGAATCTTGCTGCGGTCCATCGAGTGTCGGTCATGCGTGAACTTCTTTGTGAGAACCAGTTCACGTCTGGGTGGTGCCAGATCATCTTTTGTTCTGTGTTGCCGGTCCCCAGTCAGTAATCCAAATAGACGTCATGATCGGTAGTTCTCTATCACCATCTGAATATCTCAAGCCTGCAACTCAAACAAGAACTGGTTCATTTTTGTCATGACATAAGGGTCTTTTTGATGGGCCGGACCCTCTGTCCACTTAGCTGTTCAGTTCAGGGTGGGGGTGCGGCGGCGTCTCAACCTTCCGCAAGACCGTCGGTCACCGCGCGGCACCTGGTCGGTCTGCGGGGTATGGGTGGGATTGGCGGCGATGAGCGCAGCGATGCCCGCGGGTGTGGTCGGCCTGCGCTTGACATGGCGTCGACGCACCGGTTCCCTAGATGTGATCGATCGAAATCGATAACTGGTTGGTGTCAACGGAGGGACAGCCGTGCGTACCCCATCCCACTGGCGCGGCGCCGCCGCGCTGACCAGCGCCGCACTCATCGCCGTCATCCTGCTCGGCGCATCCCCCGCCGCCGCGCGGTACGGCGGACCGGCCGGCCCGACGACCCCAACCGCGCTGTGGGCCAGCACCAACGGCGTCGCGATCAGCCTGACCTGGCAGCAACCGCCCACCGGGCCACGGGTCCACTCCTTCCGGGTGTACGAGGGCGGAGAAGTGGTCGCCCGCACCAGCACCACCTCGACGACGATGAGCGTGCCCTTCGGGTCGTCGCACGCGTACACCGTCACCGCCGTCGACCGGCGCGGCCGGGAGTCGGCGCCGACCGACCCGGTGACCGGCCGCTCCTGGCTCTCCGGGGTCAACCCGGAGTGTCTGCCGACCCCGACCCTGCCGATCACCGTCACCGCCGCGACCGCGTCGGCGGTCTCGCTCTCCTGGCCCCGGCATCCGCTCGGCGGCGAGCTGGAACTGCGGGTGAACGGCGTCAGCCTGGGCTGGACGTCGCTGACCAGCGCCCGGGTCGGCGGTCTGGCGCCCGCCACCGATCACCAGATCCGGCTCTACCGGCTCAACCAGTGCGGTCCCGGATCCACCGAACCGGTCGGCTCGACCAGCGCCACGACCGCCGCCGGTGATCCCGCGCCGCACGGCCCGCCTACCGGCCTGACCGTCACCGGGCGCACCGACACCACCATCAGCCTGGCCTGGACCGCGCCGGCCGGACCGCCGCCGGACCGGTACGCGGTCTACGAGGGTGGCACCCGGGTCGCCGTCAGCGTCGGCACCACGGCCACCGTCCAGCGGCTCTTCCACGCCACCTGGCACCGCTTCACCGTCGCCGCGCTCGATTCCGCCGGCAACGAGTCGGCGCACAGCCCGGCGGTGTCAGCCAGCACCGAGACCTGCCTGGGCAGCCCGCCCCGGCCGGTCGGGCTGGCGGCGACCGCGCTCTCCCCGTCGTCGGTGCGGCTGAGCTGGACCTTCGACGCGACCGCCACCTCGTACACCGTCTGGGACGGTGACACGGCTGTCGCCACCTCCCGCTACCCGGAGACGGTCGTCTCCGGGCTGCCGTCGGCGTCCCGGCACGTCTACCGGGTCAGCGCGACCCTCCCTCAGCCCTGCGGCGAGACCCCACGCTCCGCCCCGGCGCGGGTCACCACCGCACCCGGTCCCGCCGCCCGGCCGGCGGCACCGGCGTCGCTCGAGGTGACCGGCAACACCCCCGGCAACTGGCCCACCGACGCTCGGCTCACCCTGGTGTGGTCTGCCTCCGTCGGAGGCGAGCCCGCCGTCAGCTACCGGGTGTACGAGGGAGCGACCGTCGTCGGCGCGACCGACGGGACCCAGCTGACGCTGCCGGTGGGCGGGGGGACCTGGCACACGTACACGGTGGTCGCCGTCGACGCCGCCGGCAACGAGTCGGCGGCCAGTCCGTCGGTGACCGCGCAGGGCATGTTCTATCCGCCGCCGTAGAGCAGGCGACGCCGCCCAACGGGGTTTCGGCCGTGCCGTCGTCAGCGCCGGGCCGGCGCCGTCGATCACCAGGACGGATCCGACCGTCGCACGCGCGGGGCTGCGGCAGACCGGCCGTACGTAGGCGGGCGAGGTGGAGCCGGCCGGAGTTCACCGCGTCGTACAGGGACACCGTGAGTGGCGGGTGGTGGTCGGTGCCTCGGCGAGATGCCCCTCGCCGGCTCCGAGGGGCCAAGGGTGTGTTCGATGACGTGATGCCAGAGGTGCATCTTGATGCACCTCTGGCATCAAGCCTGAACCGGTAGTCCGGACCATGGAGGTAACCTATCGCTGCAAGGAAAGCACCTGAAGTCACCAACGCGTATAGACGTCGACGATGGGCCCGATCTGCGGTGGCAGCCGGCGGATCAACCAACTCGTTGAGGTGGTCAGCGGCGGCGGCCCGGCCCGCCGGACGACGACGCCGGCCTTCTGGTGCGGCGCTTGGCGGGCTGCTGCTGAGCTGGCGCCGCAGGCTGTGGCGGGCGCCGACGGTCGGCGAGGTTCCAGTGGTAACGCTCGTACAGTGCGATCCCGGCGCAGACGGAGACGTTCAGCGACTCCGCGGCCGGGTCGATGGGGATCGACACCGAATGGCGGGAGATGCTCTCGAAGGAACGCGACGTGCCGGTCTTCTCGCTACCCAGCAGCAGGGCGAGCTGCTCGTCCGCGTCACGCAGATCGCTGACCGCGAGATCGCCGTCGGCGTCGAAGGCGATCAACGGGATGCCGGTGCGCCGGAAGTATCCGGTCGCCTCGGCCCGCGACGCGAGCACGATCGGCAGCGAGAAGACGTAGCCCCGGCTGGCTCTGATCAGCCGCCGGTCCGCGATGGTGGTCAGATCGCTGTCCACCAGCACGATGCCGCCGGCGCCGAGCGCGAACGACGTGCGCACGATGGCCCCGATGTTGCCGACGATCTTCACCCCGTCCAGGACGACGAGGTCGCCGGTCGTCCGGGACAGCTCGTCGAAGCTCCACGGTCTCGGGACCCGGGCAATCCCGAACGCCTTGGGCTTCTTGTCGGTCCGGAACAGGTCGTTCATGATCGGAGCCGCTACCAGGCGGACCGGGATTCTCTCCCGCCGGCATGCGGTGATCACCTCGTCGGCCAGCGGGCTGGTCTGCACCCCGTAGACCTCGATGAACTCCAGCCCGGCGTGAATCGCCTGCACGAGCGGCTCGGTGTCCTCGATCAGCACGGTGCGAACGACGGATCGCGAATGCTTGGTGACGTCAATGATCCGCTGGACCGCCGGATCCGACCGCTCGGTGATGACATCGAGTTCCGCCACGGCAACGACCCTAACCCACCCCGGGGCCGGCCCCGCCGCCGCCGGTCCGGGCCGAAGCCCGGCCCTAGCCCCGGTCGCCGAGCGCCGGCACCGCACCGGGTTTGCCGCCCCGATCCAGGGGTACGCGCCGGGGATGCTGCCCCACTGACCGGGCGGGTCCACCCTCCCGCCCGGCCGAACCGCACGGGAGGTGTCCGATGAGCCAACCCCGCGACCAGATGCAGGAACGCGGCTGGGATCCGATCGGCAGTCTGCAGTCGCTCTGGTCGGAGCTGGGCCGGGTCTTCGGCGGCGACGCCGGCGTACCCGAGGTCGAGCTGCTGGACACCGACGACGGCTGGCGGGTGGTCGCCCGGCTGCCCGGCGTCGCGCCGGAGGAGGTGGCGGTGGAGATCGACGGCGCGGACCTGTGCCTGCGGGGCCGGTCCGAGCAGGAGGTCAACGTCGACAACGGGCTGGCGGACACCGGTTCGACCGAGCGCGGCTTCGAGTACCGGCTGCGCCTGCCCAGCGGGGTGGACGTACACCGGATGGACGCGGTGATGGACCACGGACTGCTCACCGTCACGATGCCCCGGGCCGAGCCGGGCGGCCGCCGGTCGATCACCGTGGGCCGGCCGCAGCACCAGCAGCCGACCGCCGGTTCGGTCGCCGCCCGGTCCGGCCGGGCCGAACAGGTCCGGATCACCACGGACGGCACCGGGACCGTCGCGGAGGAGATCGATCCGGCCGCCGACCGGGAGATGCACCATCCGTACGCGGGTGAGGCGGACCCGCAGCGGCAGCAGGCCAGCACCGCCCGATGACCGCCGACCCGGCCCGGCCGGCCACGCTGGCCCTGACCGTCGACGCTGCCGGCGACCGGCTGGTGCCGGACGTGCACCGGATCGCGGTGCTGCGCGCCAACGCGCTCGGTGACTTCATTTTCGCCGTCCCGGCGTTGACCGCGTTGCGGGCCGCGTACCCGCAGGCGGAGCTGGTGCTGCTCGGCGCGCCCTGGCATGCCCGCTGGCTGGATGCCCGGCCGGTGGCCGACCGGCCGGGCCCGGTGGACCGGGTGCTGGTGGTGCCGGCCGCGGACGGTATCCGGGCGGCGCAGCCCGACGACGAGCCGGTCACGATGACCCAGTTCCTGGACCGGGCCCGGCGTGAGTCGTTCGACCTTGCGGTGCAGTTGCACGGCGGCGGCCGCAACAGCAATCCGCTGGTCGCGGCGCTGGGCGCGCGGGTCACCGCCGGATTGCGGGCGGCCGACGCGCCGCCGCTGGACCACTGGATCCGGTACGTCTACTACCAGCCCGAGGTGTTCCGCTACCTGGAGGTGGCCGGGCTCGTCGGTGCCGAACCGGTGACGCTGCAGCCCACGGTGCCGGTGACCGGCGCCGACCGGGCCGAGGCGGACCGGGTGCTCGGCCCGGCCCGGCGGCCCAGGGTGGTGCTGCACCCGGGGGCCAGCGACCCGCGCCGACGGTGGCCGGCGGACCGGTTCGCAGCGGTCGCCGACGCGCTGACCGACCGTGGTTTCGAGGTGCTGGTGACCGGCACCGGGCCGGAGCGGGACGTGGTCGCCGAGGTCAGCGCGGCGACGGCCCGGCCGGTGCGGACCGTCGTGGACGAGTTGAGCCTGGGCGGCCTGGCCGGGCTGCTGGCCGGCTGCGCGGTCCTGGTCGCCAACGACACCGGCCCGCTGCACCTGGCGGCCGCGGTAGGCGCGCCGACGGTCGGCATCTACTGGATCGGCAACCTGCTCAACGGTGCCCCGCCGGTACGCGGCCGGCACCGCCCGCTGGCCGCGTTCACCATCCACTGCCCGGTGTGCGGGATGGACGTCAGTACGGTCGGCTTCCCGGCCCGGGGCGACGGGCGCGACTGTGGCCATCAGGAGTCGTTCGTGACCGACGTGCCGGTCGCCGAGGTGGTCGACGCGGTGCTGGAGCTGGCTCCTGCGGCGTCCGGCGGCTGGGGGGAGTCAGCCGGCGCCGGCGGCGTGCACCTGGACCGGCGGGGGGAACAACTTCCGGACGTCGTCGGGCAACGGTAGCTGCACCCGGTACAGCACCCCGGCCGGGCAGTAGCCGGCGACGCGGTCCAACGCGGACCGCACACCGTCGCGAACCGTCCGGTCGTCGGCGTCGTACCGGGCGGTCCGGCGGCGGACCCGCCGGACCAGCTCGGCGGCGTCGAACCGCTCCGGCCGGTGCTCCGGGTCCGGGCGGTGGTCCGGGTCCGGACGGGCCGCCATCGCCAGCAGCGGCGGCAGCGCGTCGACCAGCAGCGCCGCCTCGCCGTCGGGCAGCAGTTCGACGAGGGTACGCAGCACCGCCACGTCCAGCTGCCAGATCGTGGTGGTCGGGCGGGCCAGCCGTACCGTCACGGTCCGACCTCCTGCCGCTGATGCCGTGACCCGCTGTCGGCCGCCGCCGGGGCGTACCCGGTCGTGTCCTCCTCGTCGAGCAGCAGCTGCCAGCATTCGACCCGCCGGTCGGTGACCGTGGTCGGTGACTCCAGGTGGAACGCGCCGCTGGGCACGATGCCGGCACCGCCGTAGCGGCTGAGCACCGCCAGCTGGGCGGCGACGTCCTCGCCCTGGTGCTCGACCGGCATCCGGGGCCAGAAGTCGAAACCGCCGGCGGCGACCAGCTTGGCCCGGTCGAACAGCACGCACCCGCCGATCCAGGACACCCGGTACGCCCGCCACTGGCCCTCGCCCAGCTGGAGCCGTTCGGTGACGTGCAGCAGGTTGGCGGCCGAGTGCAGCCGGGCGCGCGACCACTGCGGCGTACCGGGGCGAATCCGTTCCGGCTCCGGCCGGCCGTCCCATTCGACGTACCCGTCGTGGTCCTGCGGCCGTACGTCATCCAGGTAGGACAATCCGTGTACGGCGTTGCCGACGAAGCCACAACGCAGTTCGGTGATCGCGGTGACCAGTCGGTCGATCGTGCCGGGGGCGAGCCAGACGTCGTCGTCGAGCATGAGCACCAGTCGGGCGGTGGAGAGACTGAGCAGGTACGCCCGGTGCTCGGCCAGCCCGCGCCGGGGCAGCCGCCGGGTGAGCAGCACCGGGTGACCGGTGTGCCGCAGCGCCCGCACCATGGTGGCGGCGGCCGGGTCGGCCCACGCCGGCCCGCCGTCGGACTGGTCGCTGACCACCACCCCGAACCCGTCGGGGGCATCTTGCGCGGCGAGCCCGGCGAGGGTGGCGGCCAGCTCGGCGGCTCGGTTGCGGGTCGGGACGAGTACGTCGAGCAGCCGGTTGCGGCGGAACTCGACCGGGTCCCCGGGCGGCAGCGGTCTGCTCATCGGGCTCCTTCCGGGTGTGCTTGGGGTTCCGGGTGCGCTTCGGGTGGGCCGGCCGGCCCGCTGGTCGGGTTGATCGGGGCGGCCGCCGACCGGATCCGTTCGATGACCGCCGTGGTGGACCGGTCCGCGACGTAGCCGAGGATGTGCACCGCCCCGCCGAGCTGGCGGACCAGCGGCGCTTCGGGCACCATGTCCGGCGGGTAGTCGCCGCCCTTGACGTAGACGTCCGGCCGGATCCGCTCGATCAGCCCGGCCGGGGAGTCCTCCTCGAAGACCACCACGTGGTCGACGCTGGTCAGCGCGGCGAGCACGGCGACCCGGTCCTCGGCCGGATTGACCGGCCGGTCCGGCCCTTTCAGCCGCCGCACGCTGTGGTCCGAGTTGACGGCGACGATCAGCAGGTCACCGAGGGCGGCGGCCTCCGCCAGGTAGCCGACGTGCCCGCGGTGCAGCACGTCGAAGCAGCCGTTGGTGAAGACGATCCGGGCTCCGGCGGCACGCTGTACGCGTACCTGCTCGACGAGGTCGGCGGGGTCGGTCCCGGCGGCCGGGGTCGCAGCCGGGGTGGTGACCCGCCGGCCGCCGCTTTCGGCCGCGGCCGGGAACGCCTCGGTCAACGCGTCGGTCAGCGTGTCTCGGTGGCAGACGCAGGTGCCGCAGTCTCCTACGGTCAGCGCGGCGGCGAGCTGGGCCAGCTCGCCGGCGACCGGCAGGGTGGCACCGGCGACCACCGACAGGGTGAGAGCGGCCAGGTAGGTGTCGCCGGCGCCGACCGCCCGGCTGGCCGCGACCGGTTCGGTACGGCAGTGGTGCGTGGCGCCGCTGCGGTCGCCGACGACTGAGCCGTCGGTGTCCAGGGTCACCGCCACCAGGTCCGCCCCGGTTGCGGCGTGCAGCCGGGGCAGCAGCCGCCGGGCGGCGGCGACGCGGTCGCGGTCCGGCGTGGGTTCGCCGACGACCGGTGCGGCCTCGGCGATGCTGGGCGTGATCAGGGTCGGTCGCAGCCCGGACCACCGGGTGAGGTCGTGGGCGTCGAGGGCCACGGTGCCGTACCGGTCCCGGTGCCGGATCAGCCATCGGCGGATCCGGTCGGGCAGCGCGCCGAGCCCGTAGTCGCAGATGACCAGGTCGGGCCGGACCACGTCGGGATTCGCCCCGGTGCCGTCGACATCCGGCTCGGCGGGGCCGAGCCGGATCTCCTCGGTGCTGGCGACGAGCGCGGCGAGCAGCCGTTCGACCTGTTCGGCCGGGAGCGGGCCGGCCGGCCCGCCGTCGTCCTCGCGGAGCAGGATCTGGTCGGCGGCGAGCAGCCGACGTTTCACCGGGGTACGGGTGCCCGGCTGGGCGACCATCCGGTCCTGCCCGCCGGCCCGGTGCAGGCAGCGGGCCACCTGGTCGCCGACCGGGTCGACGCCGATCGGGGCGACCAGCAGCGGGCGGGCGCCGAGCGCGGCGAGGTTGACCGCGGTGTTCGCGGCACCGCCGGCGGCGATCTGGCGCCGGTCCAGGGCGAGCACCGGGGCGGGTGCCTCCCGGCAGAGCCGGGTGGAGGTGGCGAACCGCCATTCGTCGAGCATCGCGTCACCGACGACCAGGACGGGGTGGCCGGACCACTGCGCGACGAGGTCGCCGAGGCCGGTGGGATCGGCGCCGCCGGGCGGTCCGGCAGGGCCGGCCGGCCCGGTGCGGTGCCGCTGGTCGTTGGACGAGGGCCGCATGGGGCAGCGGGTGCCCGGGACGGGCGCGGTCAAACGTGCGGGTCGGTACATGTCGGGGATCACAGATATATCGGTTGGCTTTCCGCTCCGGCATGGCAGAATGCTTGTAGCAAGCAACTATCGGATTGGGTGAGATCGGCGGTGCACACCGACCCGCCGACCGGTCCCGACGCGGAGCTCATCGCCCTCGGCAAGCAGTTCGGCGTCTTCCACCGGTCGGTGCACATGTTCTACCAACGGCTGCGGTTCGACCCGCCGCTGGAGCGGGCGGCGTACACCCTGCTGGTGCGGATCGCCGGCGACCGACCGGCCCGGCTCAGCGTGCTCGCCGACGGCCTCGGCCTGGACCTGTCCACGGTGAGCCGCCAGGTCGCCGCGCTGGAGGCGGCCGGGCTGGCCACCCGTACGCCGGATCCCACCGACCGGCGGGCCAGCGTGATCGCGGCGACCGAGCTCGGCGTGCAGGTCTACACCCGCAACCGGGCGATCTGGGTGGGCGCGATGCGGGACCTGCTGGCCGACTGGTCCCCGGACGAGATGAGCGAGTTCGGGCGGTTGCTGACCCGGCTCAACGAGACGATCACCGCCCGCTACGGGGGGACGGATCCGGCGGATCGCTGTCCGCGGGGGGAAGGGGAAACACCACAATGACGACCACAGAGGAGCGGGTCGCGCCAGCGCTCAGTCGCCGGCAGATCCTGCTGCTGCTGGCCAGCCTGATGACCGGGATGCTGCTGGCCGCGCTCGACCAGACCATCGTCGGGGTGGCGCTGCCCACCATCGTCGGCGAGCTGGGCGGGATCAACCACTACTCGTGGGTGGTCACCGCGTACCTGCTGGCGTCCACCGCGTCGACGCCGCTGTACGGCAAGACCGCCGACCTGATCGGCCGCCGACCGGTGTTCCTGTTCGCGATCGGGATGTTCCTGCTGGGCTCGTTGCTGGCCGGCATGTCGCAGAACATGACCCAGCTGATCGTCACCCGGGGCCTGCAGGGGCTCGGCGCCGGCGGTCTGATGACCCTTGCGTTCACCATTATCTCGGACGTTGTGTCGCCCCGCGACCGCGGGCGCTACCAGGGCCTGTTCGGCGCCGTCTTCGGCCTGGCGTCGGTGGCCGGGCCGCTGGCCGGCGGCTACTTCGCGGAGACGAACTGGCGCTGGATCTTCTACATCAACGTGCCGCTGGCGATCATCGCGATGGTCATCTGCTGGTACGTGATGCGGCTGATCCCGTTCCGGCGGCGGGACCACGCGATCGACTGGCTCGGCGCGACCCTGCTGGTGGCCGGGGTCAGCGCCATCCTGCTGGCGCTGAGCTGGGGTGGCGGCGAGTACGCCTGGGGCTCCCCGGTGATCATCGGACTGTTCGCCGTCGGCGCGGTCCTCGCCGCGATCTTCCTCGTCCAGGAGTCCCGGGTCGCCGAGCCGATCCTGCCGCTGAGGCTGTTCCGGGAACCGACCTTCGCGCTGGCCAACGCCGCCGGCTTCGTGCTCGGTCTGGCCATGTTCGGGTCGATCATCTTCATCCCGCTCTACCTGCAGATCGTCAAGGGCGCCTCACCGACGGCCAGTGGTCTGCTGATGCTGCCGATGATGGCCGGCATCATCGTCACCTCGGTGGCCGCCGGACGGGCGATGACCCGGTACGGCCGGTACAAGTGGTTCCCGGTGGCCGGCTCGGGGGCGCTGGTCGCCGGTGGTCTGCTCTTCACTCAGCTGGAGGTGACCAGCCCGCTCTGGCAGGCGTTCCTGGTGATGGTGGCGGTCGGTGTCGGGCTCGGGCTGTCCATGCAGTCGCTGGTGCTCGCCGTGCAGAACGCGATCCCGCTGCGCGACCTGGGTGCCGGCACCTCCACGGTGACCTTCTTCCGGACGCTCGGCGGCTCGTTCGGGGTCGCGATCCTCGGCGCGGTGCTCAACGCACGGCTGACCGGTGAGCTGGCCGACCGGATGCCCGCCGCGATCGCCCAGCTGCCGCCGGAGCAGGCCGCCGACATCGCCGCCGCCGGCGGCGCGGAGATCTCGATCGACCAGCCGGCGGTGATCCTGGCGCTGCCCGACCCGGTCCGGGACGCCATCCAGTACGCCTTCGTGGAGTCGCTGCACACGGTGTTCCTGGTGACCGGCATGGTCGCGGTTGTCGCCGTGCTGATCACGTTGGTGCTGCCGGACCGGGAGCTGCGCGGCGAGGTCGAGTCGCAGACCACCTCCGCCGACCTCGCCGGATAGCCCGTAGGCGTCCGGGTCTACTTCAACACCAGCTGGCCGGAGTGCTCGAAGGCGGCCAGATCGGTGAGGGTCTCGCCGACGGTGCCGGCCAACGGGGCCGGCATCTCGGCGTGCGCGAAGAACCCGGCGTCGGTGGTCTCGTCGGTGACGGTCAGCAGCTCGCCGGCGAAGCCGTCGACCCGGAAGCAGACCACGAAGAGCTGGTACGTGTCGTCGAACATGTTGGTGAAGGTGTAGTCGGCGCCGGTGTGCATGGCGAACGGGGTGACCCGGGCGGCCCGCAGCCCGGTCTCCTCGTAGACCTCCCGGGCGGCGCAGCCGGCGATCGACTCGCCGAGCTCCATCGCGCCGGCCGGTAGCGCCCACAGCCCGTTGTCCGACCGCCGGATCAGCAGGACCCGGTCGTCGGGGTCGCGGACCACACAGCGGGCACCGACGAACATCAGGGTACGGTCGCCGGCCAGCGCCCGTAGCTGTCCGAGGTACGAATCCGCCCAGGAGATGCTGGCCATGGGTCAACCTTAGGTCAGCCGGGCACCGACGTTCGCGTGGCCGGACGACTGCGACTGCTCAGCGTCCGTTGGCGGGGTGGTCCTGTCCTGTTACGCTTTCACCTGTCAGATAGACATGACACATGAAGGAGAGCGATGACATCGGCCACGCCCTCCGGTGACGATCTGGTCGAGAAGCTGGCGGCGCTGGCCAACCCGCTGCGGCTGCGGATCCTCGGCCGGCTCGCCGCCGGTCGGGACTACGTCAGTCACCTCTCCCGCGAGATCGGCATCAGTCGTCCGCTGTTGCACATGCACCTGCAGCGGCTGGAAGCCGCCGGCCTGATCGTCGGGAGTCTCGAGCTGTCCGAGGACGGAAAAGCCATGAAGTACTACGAGGTTGCCGATTTCACCCTGCACCTGACCCCGTCGACGCTCGCCGCGGCGGCGACCACCCTCACCGGACCGGACCCGTCGGCAGCGGGCCCCGCGCGTAAGGAGAAGTCCTGATGTACGTCTTCGCCGCAGAGGGCGGCAACACCTGGCCAGATGTCGTGTTCATCCTCGGCGTACTGACCCTCGGCGTGTTCCTGATCGTGGTGGTCGTCGCCTCTCTGCACGAGTTCCGCAAGACGAAGCTGCTCGCCAGCCAGGAGGAGGCGATGCGTCAGCTTGTCCGCCGCTACGAGCAACTCGCTGAGAACTCGGTCGACACGCAGCAGCGGGTCGCGGCCGACCTGGCCGAGCTGCGGACCCGGACCAGCGCCATCGAGCAGATTCTGCGGACCGTCGAATGAGCGCCGGTCGGACCACCCCGGTCACCGACACCATGCGGGCGATCGTCCAGGACCGCTACGGGTCCGCCGAGGTGCTGACCGTGCGGCAGCTGCCGTGTCCGTCCATCACGGACAAGGAGCTGTTGGTACGGGTACAGGCCGCCTCGATCAACTACGCCGACCTGGTGTTCGTCACCGGTGAGCCGTACCTCGCCCGGTTGGCCTTCGGCCTGTCCGCCCCGCGGGCGAAGGTGCGCGGGCGCGACGTCGCCGGCGAGGTCGTCGCGGTCGGCGCGGCGGTCTGCGACTTCCGCCCCAGCGACCGGGTGTACGCCGAGATCGACAGCGGCAGCTTCGCCGAGTATGCCGCCGTCCCCGCCGACCGGGCCTGGCGTACCCCGGGGAACGTCACCCCGGTGCAGGCGGCGACGGTGCCGCTCGCCGGGGTCACGGCCTGGCAGGGGTTGCGGGACCACGGCCGGCTCCAGCCCGGTCAACGGGTGCTGGTCAACGGGGCCTCCGGCGGGGTCGGCACCTTCGCGGTGCAGCTCGCCAAGGCGCTCGGTGCCGAGGTCACCGGGGTCTGCCGGGACCGCAACGTCGACCTGGTGCGCTCACTCGGCGCGGACGACGTGATCGACTACACCCGCGAGGACTTCACCCGGTCGGGTCGGCAGTGGGATCTGATCTTCGACGTGGCAGGTCGGCACCGGCTGACCGACTGCCGCCGGGCGTTGACCCCGCGCGGGACGTTGGTCCTGTGTGGCGGTACGGGTAGCCGCTGGTTCGGCCCGGTGGGCCGGCTGCTGCGGTCGAAGGTCTGGGCGCCGTTCGTCAGCCAACGGGTGACCGGGTTCCTGGCCAGGCCGGGGCAGCAGCCGCTGCGGGAGCTGACCGAGCTGATCGAGGCCGGCCGGATGGTCCTCCCGGTGGAGCGGACGTTTCCGCTGGACCGCGCGGCCGAGGCGGTGCGGTACTTCGTCGAGGAGCATCCCCGATCGAAGATCGTGGTCGAGGTGACCCCGGCCGTATCGTGATCGACACACGCTGGTCGGCTCGGGCGTCCCGGCCCGTCCGCCGGGTGCGGGACACCCGGCCGCCGGTGCGCGACACTTGTCGACGACCCGACGGCGGACCGGAGCCGTGCGCGGGGGTGCAGCCGTGAGCGGAGCGGAGGTGGGCGGCGTGCTGGGTCGGCGACGGGCCGTGGTGGTGCTGCTGGCCGCCGTCACAGTGGCCGCCGCCGCGGCATACGCCGGGTCGCGGTCCGCCGGGCCGGCGACGGTACCGCTCGTCGACGGGCGGTCCGCGGCGGTCGTGCCCGTCGAACAGTTGCGGGTGGAGGTGCTGGCCCGCTACCCGCACGACACGGCGGCGTTCACCCAGGGGCTGGAGCTGGTCGGTTCGGACCTGTACGAGGGCACCGGCCAGTACGGCGAGTCCGAGTTGCGGGTCGTCGACCTGGCCAGCGGCACGGTGCGGCGTCGGGTGAGTCTGCCGGACACCGTCTTCGGCGAGGGCATCACCGTGCTGGAGTCGCGGATCTGGCAGATCACCTGGCGGGAGGGTGTCGCGTACGAGCGCGACCGGGAAACCCTCGACGTGCTGCGCGAGGTGACCTACGACGGCGAGGGCTGGGGCATCTGCCACGACGACGCGGCGGACCGGCTGGTGATGAGCGACGGCACCGACCGGCTCACCTATCGCGATCCGGCCACCTTCGACCAGATCGGGTCGGTCACGGTGACCCGCGCCGGTACGCCGGTACGCGACATCAACGAGCTGGAATGCGTCGACGGCCAGGTCTGGGCGAACGTCTGGCGGACCGACGAGATTGTCCGGATCGACCCGGCGAGCGGGCAGGTGGTCGCCGAGGTCGACGCCGGTGGGCTGCTGGCCGGTGCGGAGCGGGCCGGGGTGGACGTGCTCAACGGCATCGCGGCGGTGCCCGGCACCGACGAGTTCCTGATCACCGGCAAGTACTGGCCGGCGCTGTTCCGGGTCCGGTTCGTCCCAGGCTCCTGACTCACAACTCAGCGCCGTCGGCGCGCTCGGAGCCCGTACCCCCTGCTTGACCTGCGGCGGAGCCGTGTTAGCTTGCCGACATGAAAACCGTTACCGTTTCCGCTGGGCTGGCGGTGGTGCTGACGGTCGGCTTGTCCGGCTGTGCCACCGCCAGCCCCGATGTCGATGCCGAGGCCGCTGCGCCCCCGGAAGCCGGTGCCGTCGAGATCACCAACTGCGGCACCACGCTGACCGTGACCGAACCGCCGCGCCGTGCCCTCACCATGGAACAGAACGCCACCGAGATCATGCTCAGCCTCGGGCTGGCCGACCACATGATCGGCACCAGCTACCAGACCGACCCGGTGCTGCCCGAACTGGCCGCCGACTACGCCGACGTGCCGGTACTCGCCGACCTCTACCCCAACCGCGAGGCCGTCCTCGACGCCGCACCCGACTTCGTCTACTCCACCTTCACCTCCGCGTACGGCCCGGACGCCGCCGGCCCGCGCGCGGACCTCGCGGCCCTGGACGTCCCCGCCTACCTGTCCCGGTTCGCCTGCGAGGACCCGGCTACCGGCGAGACCGAGTTCCACTTCGACGGCATCTTCACCGAGATCACCGAGATCGCCACCATCTTCGGCGTCGCCGAGCGGGGCGAGCAGGTCGTCGCCGACCAGCGTGACCGGTTGGCCGCCGCGACCGCGACCGCCGACGCCCCGGCCGGCACCGACCTGCTCTGGTACTACTCCGGCACCGCCACCCCGTACGTCGCCGGAGCCGGCGGCGTGCCCGCCGCCATCAGCGCCGAACTCGGGGTGAGCAACGCCTACGGCGACGCCGAGCAGACCTGGCCGGCCGGCAACTGGGAGGAGATCGCCGCCCGCAACCCCGACGTGATCGTCCTCGCCGACCTGACCCGCGGCGGAGACGGCGACAGCGCCCAGTCGAAGATCGACTTCATGCGGAGCAACCCGACCACCGCCGCACTCGACGCCGTCAAGGCCGGCCGGTTCATCACCGTCCCCGGTTCGTCGATGGACCCGTCCGTACGCAGCGTCACCGCCGTCGAAGCGGTCGCCGCCGCCCTCAAGGAGCTGAACCAGTGACCGACCTGACCACCGAACCCGCACCCGACCTGACACCTGACCCGACCACCGCGCCGCCGCTCGACCCCGCCGAGGCGCGGCGGCTGCTCGACCTGTGGGACACCCAGCAGTCCGCGTACGTCGCCTACCGGGAAAACCGCTTCCAGGTGCTGCTCGACCTGCTCAGCCTGCACCTCGGTGACCGGCCGATCACCGTGCTCGACCTGGCCTGCGGGCCCGGAGCGATCTCCGACCGGGTGCTCGCCGCGCTGCCCCGGGCCCGGTGCGTCGCCGTCGACTACGACCCGGTTCTGCTGCGTATCGCCGCCGGGGCACTCGCCGGTCACGGCGACCGGATCGACGTACGCGACGTCGACCTGGTCGCCGACGACTGGGCCGACCGGCTCGGCGTCGACCAGGTCGACGCGGTGCTCAGCTCCACCGCCCTGCACTGGCTCACCCCGACACAACTGCTCGCCGTCTACACCGCCGCCGCCGGGCTGCTGCGTCCCGGCGGCATCCTGCTCAACGCCGACCACCTGCACTTCGGGCCGGAGCATCCGACGTTGGCGGCGGTCGCACAGCGGCACGACGAACGCACCCAGCAGGCCGGCTTCGCCGCCGGGGCGCTGCGCTACCAGGACTGGCACACCGAAGCGGCCCGGGTACCGGCCCTCGCCGCGCTGGTCGCCGAGCGGCAACGGCGGTTCGCCGACCGCCCGAAGCCGCCCGACGCGCCACTGGAGTTTCACCTCGCCGCGCTGCGTACTGCCGGGTTCACCGAGGTCGGCACGGTCTGGCAGTACCTCGACGACCACGTGGTGTTCGGCCGCCGATGACCCTCACCCCGTCGCGGACGCCGCCGACCACCCGGACCCGGGTACGGGCGGCACGGGGCACCCGTACCCGGGCACCGGTGTTGATCTTCGCCGTCGCCGCGCTGGCGCTCAGCGTCGCCGGGGCGACCACCATCGGCACCGCCGATCTGACCGTCACCGACGTGTTCCGCACCCACGGCGTACACCTCGGGCTGCCGCTGGAGCCGCTACCCGCACTGGCCGACAGCATCGTGTGGAACCTGCGTACGCCCCGGGTGCTGCTCGCCGGGCTGGTCGGCGGCGGCCTGGCGGTCTGCGGCGCGGTGCTGCAGGCGTTGACCCGCAACCCGCTCGCCGACCCGTACCTGCTGGGCATCTCCGCCGGTGCCTCGACCGGCGCGGTGTCGGTGCTGGTCCTCGGGCTCGGCGTCGGCGCCGGTGCGCTCACCGGCGGCGCGTTCGCCGGTGCGGTCGCCGCGTTCCTCGCCACCCTGGCTCTGGCCGGTCGACGGTGGACCGAACCGTCCCGGATCCTGCTCGCCGGGGTCGCCGTCGGCCAGCTGTTCGCCGCCGTCACCAGCCTGATCGTGGTCTCCGCCGCGTCACCGCAGCAGACCCGGGGGGTCACCTTCTGGCTGCTCGGTTCGCTGACCATGGCCGGCTGGTCGACGGTGGCGTTGGCCGCAGCCGTGGCCGCCGGGGCGCTGCTGATCTGCTGGGCGGCCACCCCGGCGCTGGACGCGTTCGCGTTCGGCACCGACGTCGCCCAGTCGCTGGGATTCTCCCCGGTCATCGTGCGGGCGCTGCTGTTCGGCACCACCGCGTTGCTGGCCGCGGTGCTGGTCGCGGCGAGCGGCGCGATCGGCTTCGTCGGGCTGACCGTGCCACACGCCGCCCGGTACCTGGTCGGTTCCCGGCACCGGATCCTGCTGCCCACCTGCGCCGTCATCGGTGCCACCTTCCTGATCTGGGCGGACACCGCCGCCCGGACCGTGTTCACGCCGCAGGAGGTGCCGGTCGGGGTGGTCACCGCGCTGCTCGGGGTGCCCGCGTTCGCGCTGCTCATCCGCCGCCGGCAGGTGCCGGCATGAGACTGCGGGCTGAGAGGATCACCTGGGCGGTACGCGGAAAGCCGCTGCTCGCCGACGTCACCCTCGACGCGCCCGACGGCAACCTGGTCGGGCTGCTCGGCCCGAACGGCTCCGGCAAGTCCAGCCTGCTGCGGGTGCTCGCCGGCCTGCAGCGACCCGACTCCGGCCGGGTGCTGCTCGACGGGGTCGACACCCGGTCCATGCCGCGCCGGGTGCTGGCCCGGCGGCTCGCCGTGGTCACCCAGCATCACGCCTCCGACGCGGACATGTCGGTGCTGGACGTGCTGCTGCTGGCCCGGATCCCGCATCGGCCGCTGCTGGCGGCCAGCTCGGCCGCTGACCTCGCCGCCGCCGAGCAGGCACTGGTCGACGCCGGGTTGGCCGGCTTCGCCGACCGGCGCTGGTCGACGCTGTCCGGCGGGGAGCGGCAGCGGGTCGACATCGCCCGTGCCCTGCTGCAGCAACCGCAGGTGCTGCTGCTCGACGAGCCGACCAACCACCTGGACGTCCGCTACCAGCTGGACCTGCTGGAACGGTTGGCGGCCGGCCCGCCGACGGTGATAGCAGCCCTGCACGACATCAATCTGGCGGCGCGGTTCTGCGATCGGATCGTGCTGCTGAACGGCGGCAGGGTGGTGGCCGCCGGCTCCCCGGCACAGGTGCTCACACCGGCCCGGATCGCCGAGGTCTACGAGGTCCACGCGCAGGTCGACGACGACCCGGACGGCCGTCCGTACGTCCACTTGCGAAGCGTGGTGTGGGGGTGACGCGCATGCCCGACCGATCAAACCGATTCCGCTACCATGCCGCCGATCCGGCTCACGTCTCTGCGGCGTTGGGCCCGGTGCAGACGCCGATCCGAAGGAGCCAACCGAGATGCCTACCCGTCCGCTGATCGTCCGGACCGATGACGTCGAGTTCGAGCCGTGCGTGGTGCGGACTGACTTCTCCGACGAGGCGGCCTGGCAGCAGGTTCTGCGTCGGCTGAACAACGACCCGGTACGTTCCACCGACCTCCCTGCGGCGGCGGTCGTCGACGACCCGGCCTTCGACGGCGCCACTGTCGAGGAGGTCCTGGCTGCGTTCGCGGCGGACGACAGCCCGGCGGTGTTCTTCGTCGCCGATGCTGTGACCATGCGCGGCGAGCAGCCGCTGCTCGCCGTCAAGGTCCCGGACGACGAGGACGACGACGGGTTCGTGGAGCCGACCCGCGACCAGCCGTTTCGGCTGCTCCCTGAGACGGTGCTGAGCGTGCACGGCAACCTGACAGTGGCCAACATGGACTTCGAAGACTACGGTCCAAGCGACGACGATCCGACTACATACGTCTATCGTGGACTGTAGCTGCTGGTCGCTGCGTCGCGCCGCTACCCCATCGACTTTCATTGACAGTCAGGAATCGACCCCGTAGCGTCACAGACCACTCAGCTTGAGGGTCTCGCACGGGGGAGGACCGCATGGCCGTGGGTCGATGGCGCGCGTCGAAAGGCGTACGGCGGCGAGCGGTGGCGGTGGCGGTGGCGGTGGCGACCGCAACGGCACCGCTGACCGCCGCGGCCGTGACCACCGCCGAGTATCCAGGGTTGCGATGAGTCTCATCGGCGCAGTGAGGACCTCCTTCGCCTTTCGCTGTCGTGTGGACATCAGTTTGTAGAACGAAAGGAGCACAGTGTCCAGAATCTGTACGCGGGGGACGTTGATCTTGGCCACGATCACGGCTATGATCGGCGTACTTGTTGTCGCCGCGCCAGCCAACGCCGAGCCGGTCGCCGAAAGCTCGCTGTCCTGGTCTATCGAGCACTGGGACGGTGTAAGCGACCCCACCACCGGGTTCATCACTGAACCCGATGCCCACTTCCAGGTGCTGAGGGACGGCAGTATCCACCGGATTAATGTGACCGCCGGCAATACGTACTGGTCGATTTCGCTTGCCGCGCCGGTCGGGCAGGAACTGCACCCCGGCATTTACCCCAACGCCGAGCGGGCTGGATTCCAGAGCGGACGATCGCCCGGTCTCGACGTCAGCCGTAATGGGAGCGGCTGCAACGAGGTGTACGGCAAGTTCACCATCCACCAAATCGCCTATGACGCCGCCGGGGTGATCACCACGCTGGAGGCGTCGTTCCTGCGACGCTGTTCGCCCGGGGATCCCGCCTGGCGCGGTGACCTGAAGTACCTGGCCACGCCGCTGTCGTTCCAGTGGAAGCTCAGCGACGATCAGCCGGAAACCCCAGAGTCGCACCGCTATCGGGGGGCGACCAGCACCTTCTGGGCGTCGAGCTTCTGGACCAACTCGATCCGCTTCGGCGCTTCCGGTGACCGTATGCAGGATGTTGTCGAACTCTCGCCGCCAGCGGGCGAACGGTTCGAGGTCGGCCGCACCTACCGTCAGGCCCAACCAGTCGGGCAGCAGGATCCAGGACGGCCCGGCTTGTCGGTGGACCGCTTCTATTGCCGGCCGACCACCGGCAACTTCACCATCAACGAACTTGTCTACGACACCGCCGGTCAACCGGTCGCACTGTCGGTGGAGTTTACCTTGAAGTGCACGGAGTTTCCGAGCCCGGAGGAGCCGAACGTACTGAAAGGCATTATCCACTTCCACGCCTGACCAGTCGCGTCCTCCTTTTTCTCGCCGAGCGGGCCCGGTTGATTAGGCTGGGTCCGCTCGGTGGAGGGGGTAGCTTAGGCTCACCCGAGGTGAACGGCCTCGTCCAACATCGGATAGCTGACTTAACTGCCTGAACCTGAGGTTACTAAGTCATCAATATGAGTCATTGAATTAGCGTAGGCAGGAGTCGTCGGGGTCGATGGTGGTGGTGATGCGTCGGCCGATGTCGCGTAGCTGCCGGCACTGGGCCTTCGTCATCGGGTCGAAGACGAGTCGGCGCACCTCGGCGACGTGCCCGGGGGCCGTGGCGACCAGCTTGTCCCAGCCGTCGTCGGTCAGCGTCGCAAGGGTGTAGCGGCCGTCGGTCGGGTCCGGCGTACGGCTGACCCAGCCGCGTTTCTCCAGCCGGGTGACCACCTGCGACAGCCGCGACAACGACCCGTCGGCGATCATGGCGAGCCGGCTCATCCGCATGGTGCGCTCGGGCGTCTCGGACAGTGCGGCCATCACCTGGTACTCGAAGTGGCTGATCCCGGCGTCGCGCTGCAGCTGCCGGTCGAGGGCGCCCGGCAGCCTGGCCAGTACGCCGACGAGGGCGAACCAGGTCTCCAGTTCCTCCTTGTCGAGCCAGTGCGGCTGCTCGGTCGGGGTGGCCATGTCGTCGAGTCTAGCTTCAAGCGTCAAGTGATCACGAGAGCTGCGTCACTTGACGCTTGAAGTCATCGCGGACTAGCCTCGCTTCAAGCTTAAAGCGATCCGACATCGGAGACAGATATGAACATCGTTCTTTGGGTGCTCGCCGGACTGCTCGCCGCAGCGTTTCTCGGCGCGGGGCTGATGAAGGTCAGCCAACCGAGAGAGAAGCTTGTCGAGAAGGGGATGGGCTTCGCCGCCGACTTCCCGATGGGTCTGGTGCGGACCATCGGCGCGCTGGAGATCCTTGCCGCGATCGGCCTGATCCTGCCGGCGGTCACCGGGATCGCCCCGGTGTTCGTGCCGCTGGCCGCCCTCGGCCTGGTCGCGATGATGATCGGCGCCGCGATCGTGCACGCCCGGCGCAAGGAGTACCCGGCGATTCTGCCCAACCTGGTCCTCCTGGCGATGGCCGCCGTCGTCGCCTGGGGCCGATTCGGCCCGTACGCCTTCTGACGCCCGTACGCCTTCTGACCATTCACCACCTCCTGGGGAGACCTGACCATGCCTGAGCTGTTCGAGCCGGTGACCATCGGCAAGTGGAACCTGCCCAACCGGGTCTTCATGGCACCCATGACCCGCAACCGGGCGCAGCCCGACGGGGTACCCAACGAGCACGCCGCCACCTACTACCAGCAGCGGGCCACCGCCGGCCTGATCATCACCGAGGGGGTGCAGCCCAGCGCCGTCGGGCAAGGGCTACCCGAACACCCCCGGCCTGCACACACCCGAGCAGGTCGACGGCTGGCGGCGGATCGCCGACGCGGTGCACGCCGCCGACGGGCGGATCGTCGCCCAGCTGATGCACGCCGGCCGGATCGCCCACCCGGACAACAAGCACGGGCAGGAGACCGTCGCGCCGAGCGCCGTCGCCGCCGACGGCACCATGATCACGGCCACCGGTAGGCAGCCGTACCCGACGCCCCGCGCCCTGACCACCGACGAGCTTCCGCAGGTGGTCGACGAGTTCCGGCAGGCGGCGCGGTCGGCCGTCGACGCCGGCCTCGACGGGGTCGAGCTGCACGGCGCCAACGGCTACCTGCTGCACCAGTTTCTCGCCCCGCCGACCAATCAGCGCACCGACGGGTACGGCGGTTCGCCGGCCGCCCGTGCCCGGTTCGTCGCCGAGACGGTCACCGCCGTCGCCCAGGAGATCGGCCCGGAACGGGTCGGGCTGCGGCTCTCCCCGGCCAACGGCGCCAACGGCCTGGTCGAGGAAGATCCGGCCGAGACCGCCGCCACCTACCGGGCGTTGGTCGACGCGATCGCCCCGCTCGGCCTGGCCTTCCTGCACCTGTCGATCGACCCGGCCGATCCGCTGCTCGCGGACCTGTCGGCCCGGTTCGGCGGCCCGGTCGTGGTCAACACCGGGTTCGCGTCGGTCACCGACCGGGAAACCGCGCAGACCCTGGTACGCGGCGGGAAAGCGGCGGCCGTCGCGGTCGGTCGGCCGTTCATCGCCAACCCCGACCTGGTACGCCGCTGGCGTGAGCAGGCTCCGCTCAACGAGGTCGACCAGGCGACGGTGTACGGCGGTGACGCCCGCGGCTACACCGACTACCCGTTCCTGGACGGCGACGCCGGCACGCCGGGCGACGCCGGATAGGCCGGGCGGCAGCGCCTCGGCCGGGCGGCTCTGTGACGTTCCGCTTTCGCTGCCCTGCGGGTTCAGCGGACACGATGCCCGGGAATCCGGACAGGCCGTGACCGTAGCCTCGTCACCCGCCGCCGGCCCCGGCACCGTGATCGGTATGACCTCGAATCTGCTGCACCGCTGGCCGAGCGCGCTCGGCCTGGGGTGTGCCGTACTGGTGCTGGTGGCCGGGGCCGGGCGTGAGGTCCTGGCGATCGTGCTCGGTGTCGCCGTGCTCTGCTACCTCACCGCCGCCGCGACCCAGCGGCGCTGGATGGCCTGGGTCGGCATCGCCGCCGGCTCGCTGGTGGTCGCGGCGAGTGAGCTGGCCGGCCTGCCGTGGTGGGCCGGCCTCGGCGTCGTCGCTGTGGCGCTGGTAGCTGGCGGCCTGGTCGGCGGCGTACCGAGGGTGCCGCTCACCGCGCAGACGGTCGCGCTGCTCGGCTACGGCGGGCTGGCGGTCACTGCGGTGCTGGTCGTGCCGGCGGTCGGGATGGTGCTGGCCGGGCTGGCGTTGGCCGCACACGGTGTCTGGGACGTCATCCACCACCGGCGTGACGAGGTGGTGCCCAGGTCGCTGGCCGAGTTCTGCGTTCTGCTGGACGTTCCGTTAGGACTCGGCTTCCTGGCCCTCGCCGCGACCGGCACCGTTTCCGGCTGACCCGGCTGACCCGGCTGACCCGGCTGACTCGGCTGACCCGGGTGGGTCGTCCGCCGCGCGGGCGAGGCTGCTGCGGTACGCGGCCCGGTAACCGGACGGGGTGATGCCGTATCGGTCCATGAAGGACTGACGAAGTGCGTCGGTGGAGCCGAAGCCGCACCGGGCGGTGATCGCGGTCAGCGGTAGCCGGCTGGTGACCAGCAGGTGGGCCGCCGCCTCGGTCCGTACGCCTCGGACGAAGCTGGCCGGGTTCTGCCCCAGGTGGGCGACGAACAGCCGGGTGAGGTGACGTTCGCTGACCGCCGCCCGGGCGGCGAGCGCCGGCACGCTCAGGTCGGCGTGGGGCGCGTCCCGGATCGCCCGGACCAGGTCGCGGACCAGGCTGTGCTCGGGGACCGGGGCGGCCAGGAACATGCTGACCTGGGCCTGGTTGGCCGGTCGTTGCAGGTAGGTGACCAGTGCGCGGGCGACGTGGCGGGCCAGCTCCGCGCCGTGGTCCTCCTCGACGAAGGCCAGAGCGAGATCGAGGGCGCTGGTGACACCGGCCGCCGTGGTCACCACGCCGTCGCGGATCCACAGCGGACGGGCGTCCACCCGTACGGCGGGGTGGCGGGCGGAGAGCTGGTCGGCGTACATCCAGTGGGTGGTGGCCCGCCGCCCGTCCAGCAGCCCGGCGGCGGCCAGCACCGACGCGCCGGTGCAGACCGAGGCGACCCGGCGGGACTCCCGGGCCAGCCGCCGTACGTGGGCGACCAGCCGGGAGTCCCCGGCGGCGGCGAGATGCCCCTCCCCGCCCGACACGATGACCGAGTCGAGCGGGCCGTGAAGCCGTTCGAGCGCGGCCTGGGCGTGCAGCGTCAACCCGGACTGGCAGCTGATCGGCCGCCCTGCCGGGGCGGCGACCACCAGCTCGTACGGCGGGTCTGCGCCCCGGTTGGCATAGTCGAACGTCGTCGTCAGGCAGGCGATATCCAGCAACTCGGCGTCCGGGTAGCCGATCACGGCCACCACCCGGGGCGGGGCAGCGCGGTGGCGGGTCACCTCACCAGCGTGCCGCACACCGCCCAGGGTGGTTCCGAGCCGTCACCCGGGCGGGCCGACGGTGACCGTTGCTGTGGCCGGCAGACACGAGCCGGTGTCGGCCGTCGCCCTGACCTGGGCTACGGCTCCGGCGCTGCCGGGTGCGGCGGTGATGGTGACCGGGTGTTCCGTGCTGCCGGGCCGGGTGACCGTCGGGGTGACGCTGACTCCGGGGTCGCCGGTCACCGTCAGGTGCAGCGCCGGGGTGGCGGCGCAGACGGTCACGAACGTCATGGTCGCTGAGCCACCGGCCGGCACCTCCACCTGCGACGGACAGGCGATCACCATCAGCGCCGGTGGCGGCGCGGCCTGGCTGAAGGTGATCGTCGCCGAGTCGGCGGTGTCCGCCGGCGAGACGGTGACGACCCGAGCGAAGGCGGTGTGCCGTGGGAAGCCGTCACTGGTGTCGCCGTCGCGCAGCGCCGGGTGGTCGGGTGGAATGTCGATGCCGTACGGGGCCGTCGTGTCGCTGCCGACGAGCTGGTCGTTGATGTGGAACTCGACCCGTTCGATCGTCCCGGTCTTGGTGCTGGCGTCGGCGGTCATCCGGATGGCGCAGACTGACACCAGGTAGCTGTTGTGGACCGGACTGGTCAGCGTCACCTCGGGTGCCGGCCCCGGCCCGGGTTGGTTGCCGTCGCACGGGTCGCCGTTGATGGTGCAGCCCGGATCCTGCGGTCGGTCGCCGGTCCAGGCACCGACGTATCCGATCTCGACCGATCTGCCGGCGGCGATGACGTTGTTCCACGTCGTCGGAGCGGCAGTGAGGGTTTTGCCGTCCAGGGTCCAGTTGGCGTTCCAGCCCTGCTGGACCGTTTCGCCGGCCGGCAGCGTCAGGACCAGTTTCCAGCCGGTGACCGCCGTGGCGCAGGTGTTGGTGATGGTGATGTCGCGGAAGACGCCACCGCTGTCCGGGCCGTTGTTCCAGTAGCTGCTCTCGATTGTCACCGTCAGGCATCTGGCACTGGTGGCGGCCCCGGCGGTCGTGCCGGCCGCGTGTGCCGGGGCGCTGGCCGCCGTCGTACCGCTGGTGGCGAGAAGCATCGCGGCGGCGACGCCGGCCGCGGCCCGCCACCACGCGGCCCGCCACCACGAGGTCCGTCGGCGGCTGCGGGGCACTTCATCGGTACGGTGACGCGTCGGTGGGGTGGACGACAACGACATGGGGGCTGGTCTCCCTTGATCCCAGGAACCCGTGCCGACCTAGCTGGGCCGGCAGGACGGACGGTCCCACAGTTGTCCGCCGGCCCAGGCCACTGTAGGCACCCTCATCGTTACATCAGTGACTGTCAATGTACAACGGGTGTGACGGCGCGCTGGGTATGGCCGCCCGGTGCCTGCCCCGAGCGTCGGGAACGTGGCTTACGCGGTATCTGCTCCCTATCTGACGGGACTCCGCGTCACTGACCGTCAACGGTGCAGAGTGGTGCCCACTCCGCTTATGTCGAGGTGAGGCTGACGCACGTCAAACCGCGGAGTAACGTGCGTCAGCCTCACCTCGACGCGAAGGTCCGATGTTGACCGCCCGTCCTGGCATCGGTAGCCACTGAGAGTGAAAGTGAAGCCGGGTAGGTAAGCCTGAGTTCGGCGTGCGGGTCTGACGAGGGCGGCGGTCTCGGTCGTAGTCCGAGCGCGGTGATCGGAAGCGCCTGATGTTGGATCAGGGCTGGCTCCCGTAGGACTCTTCCACTCTCAGCTGAGCGTCGAGGCCGTGCTCCTCGGCGTACGCGATGGCCCGCGCAAAGACTGCTTCCAGCTCGTCTGTGCCGATCTTGGCTGGGGCGAGAAGATACTGGATGACCTCCATCACCGACTCCGCCGCCACATCCGGCGGGATCTCCTCCCGGCGCTTCGCGTCCACCACGGAGGTGATCATCCCCTCGGCCGCCCGCGCATCGACCGACGTGCTCGCGGGAAGGGCGGTGCGAAGCTCCGCGACGAAGCGGATGATCTCGCTGCGGCTGGCACCCTCCGGGTACTGCCGTTGCACGGCGAGGACGAACAAGGAGGTGAAGAGTGCTGCCGCCCCGAGCTGGTCCTCGGGCGGAACATCTTCCTGGGCGGACGGCCTGTCTGCGTCGTGGTCGAGGGCGAGCAACGCCCGTACCAGGGCAACCGCCCCTGGACTAATCTTCTTCACTCCACTCCTCCGCGAGCTGGTCGACCTCAGCGAGGAAGCGGTCCAACTTGTCTGCTGGTGCGTCCGAGAGTAGATGCCACAGCACGACGAGTTCGGTTTCAAGTAGTGCGCCCTGCTCAGCGTCCTCAACGTCGCCGGTTTCGCCGGTCAGAGCCGAGATCAGCATTTTCTCGGCCAGCTCCGGATCAAGATTCAGCGTGGTCTCCGCGAACTTGCTGCGAACCTCGGCGACCAGGCGAATAACCTCGCCCCTGGTTGTCCGGTCCCCGAGTCGCTCGCGTGCAGCGAGGAAAAACGCTGCTCCGAGCACAAGCCCGAGCTCCTGCCACCCTGCTTCGTCAAGCTGCCGGCAGCGCTCCCGATAGGCAGCTGGGTCGCCGTGGGTAAGCTCCCGGAGGAGTTCCAGGTACGGCTCGCGGTCAGTCGTCAATGTTCCGCCTCCGAGACTTCCTATCGTCGAGCTTCTTCAGGATAAGGGCAAGCGTTGCCGCGAGTACAATTGCGGCGGACTCGGCGGATTCAGCGTAACCGGGGCTTTGGTTGGAGGGCCCGGGCGTCGAGGGATGTTGTACCGTGGATGTGGTTCCCTTCGGTCCAAGCTGGGTTATCGCATCCGTTATCTTTCCGGTCACGTCGCCGGCGGTCTCGGCATTCTCAACACTCTTCTTGGCGATTCGTCGGTGCCAGCTCTTCGGGCGTGCGGTGCTGGCGACGATCTCCTCGCCGGAGGGCAGGCTGGTATCCGGGTTGGCTCGGCCGACGGGCATCGAGCCGGGCATGATGTGGTTGCCGTACCTGGAGAACGCCTCTGCCGACTTGGCGAGCAGGTTGCCGAGTCGGCCGGCCTTGGCCGCCGCCATCGCGGCATCGTCGACGGCACCCCGGATCTCACTGTGGTCGGACCCGGTGCCGGCTTCGTCGAGGTGCCGGTGCGCCTGGGCCAGGTCCGCTTGGGCGCGAGTAGCTCCTGCGGCGGCTTGGTCCAGTCGCTCGACGGCGGTACGGAGCTGTGCGACCACGTCAGCCAGGGTCACCCGAGTTCCCTCCGGTACACCCGGGCATGCTCGACACACGCATCGATCCGACGGATGGTCAGCTCAACCTCCCTGATCGCTGCCTTGAAGTGCTCCCGGCCTTCGTTGACGCAGTCGTGCTGGCTGTCGTGTACGGTGCGCAGCGCCAGGTCACCCGCTTCCGCCGCGACTTCCGCAAGCTGCTCGATGAGCTTCTTGGCCTCCTCGGCGGCTTCGATGGCCAGCCCGATACGCACCTTGACATCGTTGACCGACATGTAGGCATCCGTCCAGACGAGGGTGACGCAATCCGCGACGTGTTGCGCCTTCCGGTGATGTGGAGGCTACCGTCTGTCCGCTACGGGGACGGTCTACTGGTAGACACAGTGGATCAGTGGCGGTGCTTGGTCGGCTGCTTGGTGAGATGTCTGGACTGCGTCGTATGTGTGCCGCGTTGCCGGGACGCTCTTCGCCGACGGTGACGGTCGGTCGGTCGTTGTCCACTCCGCTCGCCGCGAGTTGAAGCTGATGTACGTCAACCCGGCGGGATAACGTGCGTCAGCTTCAACTCGAGACCGAGGGTGCGGTGTTTGGCCGTCCGTGTCGGCGTTGGTGGTCACTGAGGGCGAGAGTGGAGTCGGGTGGGCGAGTCTGACCAGGGCGGTTCGCCCTGGCCGGGGTTGGCGTCGGGCTAGCCGGTCGAGTGGTCGGCAACGTAGGTGCCGCGGCCTGGCTGGCCGATGATCAGGTCACGTTCGTGGAGCAGCGACAGCGCTCGGTAGGCCGTGCCCTTGCTGACGCCGTACTTGTCGGCGAGCTCGGCAGTGGATGGGAGTTTGTCTCCGGGCGCGAGTGCACCGGACTTGATCATCTCGGTGATGTCGGCGGCCATGCGCCGGAACGGTGGTTGGGCTGTAGGCATGTGAGGTGTCTCCAGTTGGTTCGGCACCTCCGATCATGCCGGACTTACTTTAGTTACTGCAATAGCTCGGCAAGCTTCAACAAGTCAGGGGTAAACCTGGCCTAGTTACTAAGGTAGGTCGAGCCGTGGTCGTCTCCGGTTGGTTCGGCAAAACGGATCGGGCGGCGGCTGAGCAGGTGGTATTGCATCGCCGGGTGGCCGGCAGACGCGGACGGTCGACTAGTCAAGGAGGGGGTGTGTGTATGTGCCGGCTACCCGGGACGGGTTGATGGCCGGGCTTCGTGCTCTAAGGCGCGGTGATCGGATGCGCGCCTTCTGGCGGGCCGTCGGCGTGTCGAGTCGATGAAGCGCAGTGGATCATCGGTCCGCGGATGCCTGACGAGACGCAGGCGGCAGGTCACGGTGACCGGTCGAGAATTTACGGCTTGCGCATCCACGTCGCCGGATCGGTGACGAAGATGCCCTTGCCCTGGTGGCGGCGGATCACCTCAAGGGCTTCGAGCCGTATGTGCACCAGTTGCATGGTGGACGGGCTGACCGTGTAGATCCTGCAGAACTCGGCGATCGACGGCAGCTTGTCGCCGGGTGCGTACTTACCTGCGCGGATGTCCGCCATGATCTCGTCGGCGATCCGCAGGTAGTCAGGCTTGGCAGGCATGACGCTCCTGCTTGTCGAGGGCTCCTCGCGTGGCGACTCCAATTTGATCACAAGGAAAGTGTGCGAGCAATGGAACTTGAGTTACTTGGCTTCCTCATATAAGTTGCTCTCTGCGGGCGCTCCTCGCGTGGCAACGACGGGGTGCTCGTGCCCTGGTCGGGGCGGGGTGGTGGCGCGCGGCCTGCCCGTCCCGACCGCCCTACCCGAGCAAATCCCCGCGAAACCCGTAAACCCGTGAGCAGCGGAGATCCAGAATGAGCCGCTCCGGGGTCGTACTCGCCGAACGAGGCTGCGACCGCCGGAGCTGGGGCGACCCGTCGGCTGCGAGTCCTCCCGCTTCGGCCTTCCCGGCCGGCGGGTCGCCCCGTCCAAGCACACAGATACGCAGCACCAGCACCGGGAGCAGATCAGGCACAGCACCAGCGCGGCATCGCGTCGGCGGCACCAGCTGCCGGCGTACTCCTGACCGAAGGGGAACCCCGACGATGCGCAACCTTCTCCACCGGATCTTCAACCGACCAGGCCGGCGAATGCACCCGTTGGTCGAGCCATCGCAGCACCGGCGGCCCCGCAACGCCGGAGTGTTCCGCCGGCCGCCGCTGCGGCCCCGGATCCACCCCGGCCAGGTCCGCGACCGCCGGTTCCGCGAAGTGCGGCGCGGCCTCGACCCCGCCGAGGTGTACGCCTTCCTGCACTACGTCGCGGAGGACCTGACCGCCCTGCGCGACGACCTGCGGCGCACCGACGACGAGAACCTGCGGATCAAGCTGGCGCTGCGCGAATGGCAGTCCTCCCAGACCCGGATGTACGCATGACCGCCGGGCCGCGTACCCAACTGGTGCTGACCGTCGCGAACCTGGACACCGGCGCGGTCGCCTCCACCAGCGTGATGCCCGGCGACATCGAGCCGGAGCCGGCGCCGCACGGCGGCTGGGAGATACCACTGTGGCCGGTGCGTGATGAGCTGGCGGCGCAGGTCAAGGTCGACCGGTCGACGCTGCGTGACCTGCGCTATCTGGACCACACCGCTGCCCTGGGAGCCAATGCGGTGCTGACCCTGCCGTCGACCTGGCGGCCGGACCTGCCGGACGCCGAGCGGGCCGCCGGGCTCGCGGCGGCGCACACCGGTCCCGGCCACCCGGCCTGGTCGATCCACTTCGGGCGTACGTTGGCTGAGCCGCCGGTCAGCGTCGACGAATCGTTGGGCCGGCTGTGCGCGCTGGCCGACCTGCTCTGCCTCGACCTGGTCCTCGAGGCCCGGTGGGGGGTGTTCGCGGCCGATCTCAACTGGGACATCAGGTTCGAGACGCCCGGCGCGGCCGTGCCCCGTGACCAGCGCGGGTACGCCGCGAGCCTGCCCGCCGCCGTCGACGGTACCGCCGTGGCGGACGCGTTGGCCGGGCTGGCCGAACGGTCGTTGACCGCACCGGCGCACTTCCTGCTGCCGGCGCTGCGGTCGGCGGCGCCGCCCGACGGGATCGACGTCGATCGGCTGGAGCGCCGGATCGTCCAGGACTGCGGTACGCCGCCGCCGGTCCCGGCCGGCGCGGGGGAGTGGACCGCCGGGGCGCAGGCCATCTGGCGGGACCGCCGCTGGCGGCACACGTCGCTGTGCCGGATCCCGGGCCCTCGGCCGGCGATCCCCGAACTGGCCCCGGTGCTGCGCCGGACCTGGCAGCCGCCGCTGCCGCCGTGGTTCGGCGAGCCGATCCCGAGTGTGCCGTGCCCGGACTGTCACGCCACCGGCTGGCGGCACCCGGTGCTGACCTGCCGGCGGTGCGGTGGCCACGGCCGGCAGTTCGACGCTGCCGTCGTCACCGTCACCAATCTTCGGGACCGGGCGACGCACGTCGAATGGCGGCCGAGCCGCACCACCGGTCCAGCGGCCGGTGCGTCCGTCATCGCATCGGGTGGGCTGCCGGTGGTGCGGCTGCCGGAACGGTTCCGGCTGGGCCGGCTGGCCGGGGTGTTCGGCGTACGGCCGGTGGACCTGCTCGACCTGACCGGCGAGCGGGTGGTCCCGCAGGAGCTGCGCGACGGGGTGGTGCCGGTGCTCGGCGACGGGCCGGACCCGATCCGGCGGTACCTGCGGGCTGCCGCCGCCGGTCGACCCGGTGCCCGCCTGCTGGTGCACGCCACCGACTGGGCCGAACTGCCGGCGTTCGACGTGTTCGCCGCGCTGGTGGTCGGGCTCGGTCTGGCGCTGCGGGTGACCGCCCGGGACATGCGGCCGTACGTTGACGATCCGATGGTGGTGCACGACCTGCTCTGGGGCGTCGAGGCCTTGCCGGTGACCAGCACTGCGGCCGGCGGGACGAACCCGGCCGGTGGGAAGGCGCCGGTGGATGAGCTGGAGCCGGTGGACGAGCCGTTGAGCCGTAGCGTGCCGCAGGCGATCGGCTGCTGCCTGCGCTACCTGGAGCTGGCGGTGGTCGAGTCGCTGCCGGCCGACCCGGCGCGGCCGATCCCGGTGCCGCAGCAGTTGGCGCCGCCGGCCGTGCCGGACATCGTCGGGCAGCTCACCGAGCTGGCCGCCGCGCACGCCGGGCAGGTGGTGGCCGCGCATCTGGACCAGGTCGGCTGCCGATTCTGGGTCGCCCCGAGCCGCTGACGCTTGATGCCACAGGTGCATCAAGCTGAAACTCGTGTCTGCCCCGGGGAGGTCCCGGAGTTGGGCGGTTCAGGCGGATTTGCGGTCAGCGGTCTTCTTCGTGGCGGTCTTGCGGGCACCTGACTTCTGCGTACCGCCGGTTTTCTGACCGGTGCTCTTTGCTGCGGCCTTGCGGGCGTCGGTCTTCTTCTCCGGCTGGGCCTTCTTGGCGGTGGTCTTCTTCTGCTCGGCGGCCGCCGCCTTCTTCGCCGGGGCCGTCTTCCTGGCCGGGGCCGCCTTCTTCGCCGCAGGAGCGGCGGCGGCCTTGGCCGACTTGGCCGAGGTGATCGGGGTCGGCTCGGCGGGCTCCCGGTCCTTGCCAGCAGCCTCGTCCGAAGCTTCGCCAGCGGCTTCCCCGCGCGCCACCCGGGCCCGCTCGACCGAGGCGCGCAGTGCGGCCATCAGGTCGACCGCGGCGGCCGGTGCCTCCTCTTCCTCCTCCGGGGCGACGATCTCCCGGCCCTCCACCTTGGCGTCGATGACCTCCTGCAGTGCCGCCCGGTAGTCGTCGGTGTACTCGTCCGGAGCGAACTCGCCGGCCATCGAGTCGATCAGCGAGGCGGCCATCGCCAGCTCCGGCGGGCGGACCTGGATGTCGTCGTCGAGGAAGCCGAACGACGCCTGGCGGATCTCGTCCGGCCAGAGCATCGTGTTGAGCACCAGCACGTTGTCGCGTACCCGCAGGGTGGCGAGCTGCTCGCGTTGCCGGATCGCGACCTTGACGATCGCCACCCGGTCAGAGTCGGCCAGCGCGTCGCGCAGCAGCACGTACGGCTTGGTCGCGGTGCCTTCCGGCTCCAGGTAGTAGGCCTTGTTGTAGAGCATCGGGTCGACCTGGTCGGCCGGCACGAACTCCAGTACGTCGATCGCCCGGGAGGTGCTCAACGGCAGGTCGGCGAAGTCCTCGTCGGTGAGGATCACCATCTCGCCGCCGCCGAGGTCGTAGCCCTTGGCGATGTCGTCGTAGCTGACCTCCTCGCCGTCGACCGAGCAGACCCGCTTGTACCGGATGCGCCCGCCGTCCTCCCGGTGCACCTGGTGGAACCGGATGTCCTTCTCCTCGGTGGCGGAGTACAGGCGTACCCCGATCGACACGAGGCCGAACGACACCGCGCCTTTCCAGATCGCGCGCATGGCTGATCCCCTTCGCCACCACCGGCGGCCGCCGACCTGTCCCGCCCTTCCCCAAGGTCAAGATCGCCAGGTCGGCCCGGTGTTGATCCAGGATCGCATCCGACAGAACTGAGCGCGACCACTTCGTTGCTGGTTTTACAGTGGCAGGGTGCCGGGTGGACCGCTGCGGCCGATGCTCGCGACGACCGGGGAGCTGCCCACAGGCCCCGGCTGGTGGTACGAGTTCAAATGGGACGGCGTGCGCGCTTTAGCCGATATATCCGGCGGGGGGCAGCGGCTGTACGCCCGGTCCGGTGCTGAGATCACCATCGCCTACCCGGAGCTGTCCGGGCTGCCCCGCGCCCTGGACGACGCCCTGCTCGACGGGGAGATGGTGCTGCTCGACGCCGCCGGCCGGCCGTCGTTCACCCTGCTCGCCGAACGGATGCACGTACGGGATCCGGCGCGGGCGGCCCGACTGGCCGCCGGTGCGCCGGCCACGTACATGATCTTCGACCTGCTGCGGCTGCGCGGCGCCGACCTGACCGGCTGGCCGTACCACGACCGGCGGCACGCCCTCGAAGCGCTCGGGCTGGCCGGGCCGGCGTGGGCGGTGCCGCCCAGCTTCACCGACGGGCCGGCGACCCGGGCCGCCGCCGCCGAGCACGGGCTGGAAGGCGTGGTCGCCAAGCGGCGCGACGCGATCTACCGGCCGGGTGCCCGCAGCCCCGACTGGGTCAAGGTGAAAATCGAGCTGACCCGGGACTTCGTCGTCGGTGGCTGGCGTCCCGGGGCCCGCCGGATCGGTGGGCTGCTGGTCGGCGTACCGGTGCGGGACGCGGCCGGAGTGGCGACCGGCGCACTGCGGCTCACCGGCCGGGTCGGCGGCGGGATCGGCTCGGCTGCCGAGCGGGCCCTGCTGGCCGCGTTGGAGCCGCTGCGCACCGACATGTCGCCGTTCGACGCTGCGCTGCCCCGGGAGGACGCCCGCGGTGCGATCTGGGTACGCCCAGAGGTGGTGATCGAAGTACGGTACGGCCAGCAGACCCCGGACGGGCGGCTGCGGTTCCCCCGGTTCCTGCGGATCCGCCCGGACGTGCCGGCCACCGACGTCACCGAGGAGGACGCCGATGCGGGCTGACCGCGGTCTCGGCGCGGGCGAGCGCCGGATCCGGGTGGACGTCACCGGCCGGTCGCTGGAGCTGTCCAACCTGGACAAGGTGCTGTACCCGGCGGCCGGGTTCACCAAGGGCGAGGTGATCGACTACTACACCCGGGTCTCCGGTGCGCTGCTGCCGCACCTCGCCGACCGGGCGCTCACCCGGATCCGCTACCCGAACGGCGTCGACGGCCAGTTCTTCTTCGAGAAGAACGCCCCGGCCAGCACCCCGGACTGGGTGCGTACCGAGCGGCTGCCGACGCCCGGGTCGTCACGGGGCCGCGACGAGCTCGACTTCGTGGTCGCCGACGACCTGCCCACCCTGGTCTGGCTGGCCAATCTGGCCGCGTTGGAGCTGCACACCCCGCAGTGGCGGGTCGGCGCAGACCCGGACCTGCTGGTCGTCGACCTCGACCCGGGGGCGCCGGCCGGGATCGAGGAGTGCTGCGCGGTCGCGGTGCTGATCCGCGACCGGTTCGCCGACGACGGCATCGCCTGCTTCCCGAAGACCTCCGGCCGCAAGGGCATGCAGCTCGGCGCGCCGGTGTCGGCCGGGCAGCCGGCCGACGTCGTCTCCGGCTACGTGAAGCGGGTCGCCGAGGAGCTGGAACGCCGCGCACCGAAGACGATCACGTCGAAGATGGCCAAGCGGCTGCGCCCCGGCCGGGTCTTCATCGACTGGAGCCAGAACCACGCGGCGAAGACGACGGTGGCGCCGTACTCGCTGCGGGCCGGCCCGGTGCCGGCCGCCTCCGCGCCGCTGACCTGGCCGGAGGTGGAGGCCGCGGCGGCCGGCGAGCCGGGCGTCGTCCGCCAGTTCACCGCCGCCGAGGTGCTGGACCGGCTCGCCGAGTACGGCGACCTGCTCGCCGACCTGCTGACCGTCGGGCCGCCGGTCCCGGACCGCCGACAAGGGTCAGGGTAGGGCCGGGCCGAGGACGTCGTCGGCGTCGACGATCGTGTACGCGTACCCCTGCTCGGCGAGGAACCGCTGCCGGTGCGCGGCGTACTCGGTGTCGATGGTGTCCCGGGAGACCACGGTGTAGAAGTGCGCCTGCCGGCCGTCGGCCTTGGGTCGCAGCACCCGGCCGAGCCGTTGTGCCTCCTCCTGCCGGGAGCCGAACGTGCCGGACACCTGGATCGCCACCGCCGCCTCCGGCAGGTCGATGGAGAAGTTCCCGACCTTGGAGATGATCAGCGTGGGAATCTCACCGTTGCGGAACGCGTCGAACAGCCGTTCCCGCTCCTTGTTGGTGGTGGAGCCCTGCACGATCGGCGCGCCCAGGAACTCGCCGAGCTGGTGCAGCTGGTCGATGTACGCCCCGATGACCAGCACCTGGTCACCGTGGTGCCGGTCGACCAGCGCCTTGACCACCGGCAGCTTGGTACGCGCGGTGGCCGCCGCCCGGTACCGCTCCTCGGTCTCGGTGACCGCGTACCCCATCCGTTCCGCGTCGGTGAGGGTGACCCGGACCTCGACGCATTCGGCCGGGGCGATCCAGCCCTGCGCCTCGATGTCCTTCCACGGCGCGTCGTAGCGTTTCGGCCCGATCAGTGAGAAGACGTCGCCTTCCCGGCCGTCCTCGCGGACCAGGGTGGCGGTCAGGCCGAGCCGGCGGCGGGCCTGCAGATCGGCGGTGAACCGGAAGATCGGCGCCGGCAGCAGATGCACCTCGTCGTAGATCACCAGGCCCCAGTCGCGGGCGTTGAACAGGTCGAGGTGGGTGAAGGCGCCCTTACGGCGCGAGGTCAGCACCTGGTACGTGGCGATGGTGACCGGGCGGATCTCCTTGCGCTCGCCGGAGTACTCGCCGATCTCGTCGGCGGTCAGCGAGGTGCGGGCGACCAGCTCCCGCTTCCACTGCCGGCCGGCGACCGTGTTGGTGACCAGGATCAGGGTGGTCGCCTTGGCCTCGGCCATCGCGGCCGCGCCGACCAGCGTCTTGCCGGCGCCGCAGGGCAGAACCACCACTCCGGAGCCGCCGGCCCAGAACTGCTCGACCGCCTCCTGCTGGTAGGAGCGCAGCGACCAGCCGGGACGCCCGTCGGCGCCGGCGGTGTCCAGCTCGATCAGGTGCGCCTCGCCGTCGACGTAGCCGGCCAGGTCCTCGGCCGGCCAGCCGAGCTTGAGCAGGCCCTGCTTGAGCCGGCCCCGCTCGGACGGGTGCACCGCCACCGTGTCGTCGTCGATCTTGTCGCCGAACATGCCGGCGAGCTTCTTGCTCTTGGTCACCTCGGTCAGTACGGCCCGGTCGGTGGTCCGCAGCACCAGCCCGTACGCGGGGTCGTTGGCCAGCTGCAGCCGGCCGTACCGGTCCATGGTGTCGGCGACGTCGACCAGCAGCGCGTGCGGCACCGGGTAGCGGGAGAACTTCAGCAGCGCGTCGACGACGCTCTCGGCGTCGTGCCCGGCGGCGCGGGCGTTCCACAAACCGAGCGGGGTGAGCCGGTACGTGTGAACGTGCTCGGGCGAGCGCTCCAGCTCGGCGAACGGGGCGATCGCCATCCGGCACGCGGTGGCGTCCGGGTGGTCGATCTCAAGCAGCAAGGTCTTGTCTGACTGGACGATAAGTGGTCCGTTGTTCACTGTCGGTATCCCCCTTCTGGCCGACCCACCAGTCTTGCACGTGATCGTCCGACGTTGGGCGGCTCCGGTGACCGACGCCACTGTCGGAGTGACGATCATTGCGTACCCCGTGAGTATCGCCACCTCCGCTGCTCTGCGGTCGGATCCTTGCCGATCGCAGCAGGTGTCGTCGAAACGATTCGAAGAAACCTCCAATCAGTACTCCTCTATGTCTTGAGCGTGTCAGGCCCAGCACCTATGCTCCATGCTGTGGGGCTGAGGGCATGCCTCACCTGCATCCACCGGCCTTGTCGGGAGTCGGCCGGGGATGGCCGTCGGCAACATCTGTGCCGTCCGAGCCGGGCCTCGGGCGTCGAGCGCTGCGGGCCGGTCTCGTCCACCTCGGTCTAGCGTTCCGGGTCACGCCGCACGACGGTGCCGAGTGCCTCTCCGTCCCTACTGGCCACCCGCTGACAGCTTGCTCGCGAGCTGTCCGGCGCCATCTGCGCCGGTACCCGTACACCGTCAGCTCTGGTCACGAATGCAGGAGAGGAAGGAAACGATGACCGGGCAGAAGCGTACGTGCGCGGTCAGTCGAGACCGCTGTGCCGGTGAGGACCGTCCTGCCGCACCGGCCCAGCTGAACCAGCACATCTCGGCAGGGATCCCGGCCAGCCCACTGCGGATGGTCACCCAGTAGATCAGGGGAAGTAAATGAGAAAGTGGAGAATCAACGCGGCCGTTGGGTCCGTCGGGGCTGTGCTGCTCGCCTCGGCCGCGGTGGCCGCCGCGACCCCGGCCGCCGCGGCCGCCGGATGCTCGGTCAACTACGCGGTGTCGTCGCAGTGGCCGGGTGGGTTCGGTGCCAGCGTGACCATCACCAACCTCGGTGACCCACTCGCTAGCTGGAGCCTCACCTGGTCATTCGGTGCAGGCCAGACGGTTACGCAGGCATGGAACACGACGTTGACCCAGAGCGGTGCGGCGGTGACCGCCAGAAATGTCAGCTACAACGGCACCATCCCGACAAACGGTACGACCTCGTTCGGCTTCAACGGGTCGTGGAACGGCAGCAACCCCGCTCCCACCAGCTTCGCGCTGAACGGAGTGGCCTGCACCGGCGGTACGGTGCCCACCTCCGCACCTCCCACCACCGCGCCGCCGCCGACCACCGCGCCTCCCACCACCGCACCGCCGACCACGCGGCCGCCGACCGGGCCGGCTGACATCACGGTGAACAGCTCCACCAGATACCAGACCGTCGACGGTTTCGGGGCCGCCACCTGGATCTGGGGCAGCAGCACGTGGTCGACGGCCGAGACCCAGACCCTGGTCGGACTGGGCCCCGATCAGATGGGACTGTCGATCATCCGGACCGGCATCTCACCTGAGTCCGGCGAATGGTCGAACCAGGTCAACGCCCTGCGCACGGCGAAGTCGTACGGCTCCGACGTGAAAATCCTCGCCTCGCCCTGGACGGCGCCAGCGGCGTGGAAGACCAACAACAGCCGGATCAACGGCGGCAAGCTGCGCACCGACTACTACGACGACTACGCCAACCATCTGAACAGCTATGTCCAGTACATGCGCAACCAGGGGGTGACGGTCGACGTCACCTCCGTGCAGAACGAGCCGGACTGGCACCCCAGCTACGATTCGATGGACTGGAACGGGACCGAGCTGCGCAACTTCGTCCGCGACCACGGGTGGCGGGTGCAGAACACCGAGCTGATGGTCGCCGAGGCGGTCAACATGAACTACAGTTACACCGATCCGACCCTCAACGACGCAGGCGCGCGCAACAACATCGGCTACATCGGCGGGCACCTGTACGGCCTAGAGTCCCAGGGTCGACTGAAGCCGTACAACCTGGCCAACCAACACGGTAAGCCGGTGTGGATGACCGAGTGGAACCATCACGAGGCCGACGGCAGCGGCTCCAACATCTGGGGCGACCCGAGCAACCTGGCCGTCTGGGACGAGACGCTCGACGACATCATGCGTACCGTTCACCGGATCATGGAGGCCAACTGGGCCGCCTACATCTGGTGGTACGGCAAGCGGTTCTACTCCTTCATCGGTGACGGTGATGCGACCTACGGCACCACGGCGGGAGCGCCGCTCAAGCGCGGGTACGCGTTCTCGCAGTACGCCAAGTACGTGCGCCCCGGCTACCAGCGGGTCGCCCTGACGAAGAGCTCCAAGGCGTCACCGCTGGAGGTGACCGCCTACACCGGGGACGGTAAGACCACCCTGGTCATCCTCAACCGGTCGAACAGCGCGGTGAGCGGCGCGGTGGTTCAGGCCCCGCAGAACGTGACGCGGGCCGAACACTACCTCACCTCGCGGTACTCCAACGCGGCCAGCCAGTCCGTCGGGGTGAACGGCCAGCAGGTCACCGTCAACGTGGGCGCACGCAGCATCTCCACCGTCGTACTCACCCATTGAGGGCAGCGGGTGCCGGTGCGGGTCCCCTCCCGCACCGGCACCCCGACCCCGACGGTGCCGGCCGGTGCCAAGCACGTCTGCAGGCACCGGACACGTCGGCCGGTGCCGGTTGCTGTCCGATCCGGCCCCGACCTGCCAGTCTGGAGACAGTGAAGGGCAGCGATCGGGCCGGGAGGCGGTCATGGCGGTCAACGACAGTGCGGATCGACCAGGGTCGACCGACCGGGGCTACCCGGTGTCGGTCTCGCGGGCCACGTTGTTCTGGTACGCGTTCGCGTCGACCCTGCTCGTCGGCTGGTTCCTGTTCGGCTGGCTGGTGTTGCGTCAGGGCTTCGTCGACTCGGTGGGTGAGGCACTCGGCACCGGATCCGCGCTGCTGCTCACGGTGTCGGTGATTGAGGCGGCTCGCCGGCACCGGCACGACGGCCGGCCCACGGGCTGACGGCTCCGGGCGTACCGACCGGGAGCCGACTGCTGTGCGGTCAGGACCGACCCGACGTGACGGGCCGACGCGCGGTCAGTCGTGCACCACCGCTGCGGTCACCCGCTGCAGCGCGAAGGTGTGCAGCGTCTCGGTCCGCTCGTCCTCGGCCCGCAGGTAACCCGCGCCGATCGACACCGGACGGACCAGCCGGGAAGCGGCGGCGCCGTGTGCGTCCACGTAGCCCACCCAGACCAGCGCCTTGTCCCGTACCGCCTGCTGCAGCACGGCCAGCGCCTGCGAGTGCGCCTGCACCGCGGCCAACCCGTCGACCGCCTGCCCGGTCGCCGCCCGGATCGTCCCGGGCGTGCGCCGTACCGCCCGGGCCGCCGCCTCCCCCCGGCGAAGCTGCTCGACCAGACCGCTGATCCAGGGTGCGGTCAGCTTCGGCGCGGCCAGCGGATCGATTGACCGCAACGTCACCGGGTGCCGCGCCGGTGCCCGCCGGGCCCGTGGCCGGCCAGTACGCAGTGCGGCACCGGTGCCGTCCTCCGGCACCGGGGCGTAGCCGGCCTGCCGCAGCGCCTCCAGCATCCGGCCGGCGGGCACCACACAGACCAGCACCGTCGGCGCCAGCCGACGCAGCGACAGCGTGGCCAGCCGGCGGTCGGCCAGCACCGTGGCCAGCAACGCCTCGTCGTCGCTGCGCAGATAGCCGCCGGCCGATCCGGCGCGCAACCCGCCATGGGTACGGGCTGAGTCGTCGATCAGGTAGGTGAGGCCCTGCGGCACCGGGGTGCGGGACCGCCGGGCGAACAACTCATGCAGTTCGGCCGCCTGGTAGCCGGCGTCCAACGCCCGACGCACACTCGCCGGCGTGACCCGGTGCACGCTGGCCGCCCCGATCGACTCCGGCTCGGCGACCAGCTCCAACTCGGCAGCCAGGGCCGGCTCCGGTGGACCGGGCACCACCACGGTCAGATCGGCCTGCACCAGGACGTGGTCCACCGGGGACGGCAGCAGGTCGTCCAGCGCGCGTTCCACCGTCGACGCCGCACCTCGGTGCTCGCGTTCGGTGGCCCGTACGCCGAGCGGATCGTCGTCGGCTGCGGTGTCCCGACCGTCCCGGCCCTCCCCGGCGAGCAGCGAGCGGCCGTACCCGGTCAACACGCCCAGCCCGGTGACGCCCAGCTGAGCCGCCTCGTCGAGGACCTCGCGGTGCAGGTCGTCGCGGCCCCGGCTGCGCCGTGGCGCCTGCCATGCGAGCAGCGCGAGCACCTCGTCGGCGGTCGGCGCGGCCCCCGGCGGCAACGCGGCCAGCACCCCCAGCACGGTACGGCGCACCGTCGGCGCGCCGGCCCGCTCCACGTCGGTCGACAACGCGGTGATCGGCCGGTCCCGGTCGTCCCGGCGGCCGATCAACCCGGCCCGCCGGGTCATCGCCAGCCACGCCCCGGCCAGCCGCTCCCACCGCCGGGCCACCGGTTCGTTCATCCACTGGTCGTAGTTGCCGGTCGGCAGGATCTGCTGGTCGACAGCGGTGCGACTCGCCGTGGCGGGCAGTTCGGCGGCACCGAGCAGCCCGGCGGCGTACCCGATCTCGATCAGCAGCCCGGCCAGCGACTCGCTGACCCCACCGGCGCGGGCCAGCCGGCGCAGCTCCCGCACCCCGATCCCGCCGGTACGCAGCAGCGGCGCCGGCTCGGCGGCCAACGCCTCCAGCAGCGCGCCGGCCTGCCGGACCAGCTCCATCGCCTGCCCGGCACCGGTCGAGTCCACCGCCTTCGGATCGCGTTCGGCGGAACCCGCCGCAGGCGGGTCGGGGCGCAGCGCGCCGAGCGGCCCGGTGTCCCGCCGCAGCAACAGCCCGACCTCGCGGGGCAACTCCACGGCCTGGCTGCCGGCCGTCGCCGGCGCATCGGTGACCACCGCCAGCAGGCCGGCCTCGACCAGCCAGCGCACCGGACTCACCCCGTCGCCCGGACCGAGGGCGGCGGTGGCGGCGGCGGCCGGGGCTTCGCGGGCCTGAGCGCCGGTGGCCGGGACGGCGGCGGCGGTACTCACCGTGCCGAGTGGCGGGCCGACGGCGAGCCGGTCGAGTACCGCCCGGGCCGACGGCGGGGCGCTGAGCAGCGTCCGGCGCAACGCGGCCGGATCGGCGCACCGTCGAGCCACCCGGTCGTCCAGGTCGGCGGCGGGCCGGCCCAGCCCGGCTGGGTACGGCGAACTCGCCTCGTCCACCCCGCCGGCCACCCGGAACCGCCCAGCCGACCCGTACAGCAGGCAGCGGGCCAGCAGCCGGTCCACCGCCGCGCGGACCTGAGCCGCGGTCGCCCCGCTGCCCGGCGCGGTGGCCATCGCCAGCACCGCGTCCAGCTCGACGGCGGCGTCAGCGCTGTCGGCCGAACCGGCCGGGTGGACCGTAGCGGCGGAACCGGCCGGGTCGGCTGCGGCGGCCGAACCGGCGCTGGCCGGTAGCTCCCGGCACAGTCGCGCGGCGTCCAGGATCCGCAGGGTGAACTCGTCGAGGTCGTCGAGCGCGCGGGCAGAGGAGACCCGCGACTGTGCCCGGGCGGCCAGCGTGGCGATGTCGGTCGGCGCCGGCACCACCAGATCCGGACGCAGGCGCAGCAGGTCACCCAGCTCCGCGTCGGAGCGGGAACGCAGGTGGTCGGCGAGTGTGTTGGCCATGGTTGTTCCACGCTAGCCCGCCGGACGCCCCAGGTGGCCTCGGCCGTACGGAGCAGATGCTCCGGCGCGTGAGTCGCCCACATAGGCTCACCCTCCGGCCGCCACCCGGCCGGCCACCCGCCGGCCGGACCCACCCGTCGTGGCGGGCGTGACGAGGAAGGACGTGCGCATGTCGCCGGTGGTCGGATTCGACCTGGACATGACATTGATCGACTCGCGGCCGGGGGTCGCCGCCACCTACCGGGCGTTGACCGAGCTCACCGGGGTGCAGGTGGACGCCGAGGTCGCGGTGTCCCGGCTCGGCCCGCCGCTGCGCCACGAGATCAGCCAGTGGTTCCCGGCTGATCAGGTCGATGCCGCAGTCGAGCAGTTCCGGTCGCTCTACCCCCACTACGCGGTAGATCCGACGCTGCCGATGCCCGGGGCGGTCGCCGCGCTTGAACTGGTCCGGAAGTGGGGTGGCCGGGTGGTGGTGGTCACCTCGAAGCTCGGCCGGCTGGCTCGTCTGCACCTGGACCACCTGAGCCTGCCGGTGGACGAGGTCGCCGGCGACCTGTTCGCCGAAGGCAAGGCGGCCGCCCTGCACGAGTACGCCGTACAGCTCTATGTGGGTGACCACACGGCGGACATGGTGGCCGCGCGGACCGCCGGGATACCGGGTCTCGGGGTGGCCTCCGGCCCCTGTTCGGCGGCTGAGCTGCAGTCCACCGGAGCGGCTGCGGTGATCGACGACCTGACCGGATTCCCGGCGGCGGCCGACGCTCTGCTCCGGCTAGCCTGGTGAGGTCAATCCTGCGAGTGAAGTCGAGGTCAGTGGTGCCGACGGGTCGAGTGAAATGGTACGACGCGGGGAAGGGGTACGGATTCGTCACCAGTGACGAGGGTGGCGACGTGTTCCTGCCCAAGGGTGCGTTGCCGGCTGGCGTCACCGACCTCAAGTCCGGGCAACGGGTGGAGTTCGGGGTGGTGGACAGCCGGCGCGGCGCGCAGGCGCTCGGCGTACAGCTGTTGGAGGCCCCGCCGTCGGTCGCCGAGCTGCGTCGGCGACCGCCGGAGGAGCTGCACGGACTGGTCGAAGACATGATCAAGGTGCTGGAGGCCAAGGTCCAGCCGGACCTGCGGCGGGGCCGGTTCCCGGACCGCAAGACGGCGCAGACCGTGGCCCAGCTGGTGCACGCGGTCGCCCGCGAACTGGAGGTCTGACCCCGCAGTCGCGGTCCACGGACTGCAGCGGTCGGCGGTCTACCGCTGCCGTAGCTGGTCGCCGGGCGGCGGCGCGAGCAACCCTGCCATCGGTGGGGTGAGCCCGTGCGCCGCTGCCCGGTCCAGCAGCGCGGCGACCGCCGCGTACCCGTCGGCACCGAGGTCGGCGGTGAAGTCGTTGACGTACAGCCCGATGTGCCGGTCCACCACGTCCGGCTCCATTTCCTGAGCGTGCGCCAGCACGTAGTCGCGGGAAGCGCCCGGATCGGCCCAGGCCAGTCGGACCGACTCGCGTACCCAGCCGGCCGCCTGCGCCGGGTCGACCACGCCCCGTCGGGCCAGGATCGCGCCCAACGGGATCGGCAGGCCGGTGTCGGACTCCCACCATGCCCCTAGGTCGACCAGCGCGGTGAGCCCGTACCGCTGGTACGTGAACCGCGCCTCGTGGATCACCAGCCCGGCGTCGTACCGGCCGGTGGCGACGCCGGGCATGATCTCGTGGAACGGCACGACCTCGATCCGGGCCGGCGGCCGGTCTGCCGACCAGAGCCGGAACAGCAGGTACGCGGTGGTCCGCTCGCCGGGTACGGCGACGGTCGCCCCGGTCAGGTCGCCGGCTGACCAGCGGCCCTCCTCGGCCGTACCACCGCCAGCCGTGCGGCCAGCCGGTACGACGCCGGCCCTGCCACCGGTCAGCAGCAGTGGGCCGCAGCCTCGGCCCAACGCACCCCCACAGGGCAGCAGATGGTAGTCGGGCAGCAGCCAGGGCAACGCGGCGAAGCTGACCTTGACCAGGTCGAACTCGCCGCGTTCGGCGGCGGAGTTGGTGACGTCCACGTCGGCGTACCGGACGGTGACCGGCGGGGCGTCCGGTACCAGCCCGTGCACCAGGGCGTGGAAGACGAACGTGTCGTTGGGGCAGGGGGAGAATGCCAGCCGCAGGGTCACGTCAACCACGGTAGTCGGCACGCCGGCTGGTCAGCGCGCTGGCCGCCGTGGTCAGCGCGGCCATCGCCTGCGGAAGCCGCCAGCCGGCCCGGTCGCGCGGGCCGACCGGGTTGGAGATGGTGCGCAGCTCCGCGAAGGGCAGCCCGGCCAGCTCGGCGGCGCGGGCCACCCCGTACCCCTCCATGGCCTCGGCCACCGCGTCGGGGTGGCGGCCGATGAGCGTTCCTGCGGTCGTCGCGGTGCCGGTCACGGTGTTCACCGTCAGCACCGCGCCGGGTACGGCGTCCGGCAGTGCCGCCCGCAGCCAGCCGGTGAGTGCGTCGTCGGTGGCGGCGACCGCGGTGCCGAAGCCGAGCTCGTCGATCGCCAGGAACCCGTCCGGCGATTCGGCGCCGAGGTCGGCCGCGACGCTGCGGGTGGCAATGGCGGTCTGCCCGACGGCGATCCGGTCGGGGAACCCGCCGCCGATCCCCGCGCTGACCACCGCGTCGTACGGGCGTCCGCTGCTCGCCGCCACGGCCAGTTGTCGGCCGGTCCCGGCAGCGGCGGCCGCCGAGCCGACCCCGACCACCTCGACCTCGACCTCGACCGAAAAGTCGCTGTCCGCAGCGTCGCCGGCCGGTGCGATCCCGCGTCGGAGGGCGACCGCCTCGGCCTCGACCGCCGTCACTATCAGAATCCGCACCTGCCGCACCTTACCCACCGCTCCTTCCTGGACCTACCGGCCGCCGGGCAGGGGCACCGCCCCGGATACCCGCCAACTGGGCCGTGGACCAGCGTCTCCCTGCCCGTTCAGAGCCCGGCGTTCGGCCCGTCGGGTCGGTCGTCCTCGGCCGTGCGGCGCAGCGTCGACGACGGGCGGTAGATGTGGAATCCGGGTGGTGTCGGATCATCGTCGTCGGCTTGGCCATCGTCGCGGTGACCGGCGGGTGCGCCGCCGGCCGGGACGCCGACCGGCTCGGTGCCGACCTGGCCGGTGCCGCCCTGCCCGGCGCCGACCGGTGCCGGCGCTGCCGGCGTCGGCGGGGCAGGTCGCGGACGTGGCCGGATCCGGGCCGGGACGATTGATCGGCGGGCGCGTGGCGGAACCACCGTGGCCGGTTCGGCCGCACCGGCGTCGGTTGAGCCGGATTCGGGAGTACCGGCGTCGGCCGATTCCGATCCGGCGGTGCCGGGTTCGGGCCTGTCTGGTCCGGACGGGTCTGGGGTGTCATCGACCGTGTCGACCGGTCGGCCGTTGAGCCGGTCCTTGCGCTGCCGGCCGGCGACGATCACCGCGCGGGCGGCGGCGAGTACGCCGAAGCCGGCCGCCGCGACGAGACCGACCCGGCCGTCCACCGGGATCAGCCCGAACGCGCCGCCGGCGACGAACGACAGCATCAGAATGGTCTCGGAGTGGGCGAAGGCGCTGGCTCGCAACCGTTCCGGCAGCCGCTCCTGGATGGTGGCGTCCACCGCGAGCTTCGCGATGCCGCTGATGATCGCGGTGACGAAACAGAACAGCGCCACCATCAGCAGCGAGAACTGCAGGGTGGCGAGTACACCGACGCCGGCCACGATCACCAGCCCGCTGGACTGCAGGGCGAGCGGGCGGTTGATCCGCATCCGGCTCCCGATCGCGGTGGCCGCGAAGCTGCCGGCGGCCAGCGCCGCTCCGACCAACCCGAGCGCGCCCTCGTCACCGAGTTGCTGGCCGACCACCACCGTGGACAGATCGCCCGCCTTGATTGCGAAGGCGAGGAAGAGCAGCAGGAAGCCGTAGAGGCAGCGCAACGTGCCGCTGCCGACCAGGGTGGCGAGGACCAGCCGGCTACCGGTGAGAATCCGCTGCCGGTCGGTGCCCCGCCGGAGCCCGAACACCCGGAACGCGCGCGGCACCCGCTCGGCGGGCTCGGAGTCGGCCCGAGGCGGTAGTCGTAGTGCGATGACCATGCCGACCAGGAAGATCACCGACGCGACCCGCAGCGGCCACTGCGGCCCGAACCAGAACGCCGCAAGTCCCAGCGGCGCGACCAGCGCTCCGGCGATCGTGCCGTAGACGCTGGCCCGGGCCCCGGCCTGGGACAGTCCCAGGCCGGCCGGCAACAGCCGGGGCACGGCGGCGGAGCGGCCGACGCCGTACGCCCGGGACAGGGCGAGCACCCCGAACGCCGCCGGATACAGCCCGAACCCGTTCAGGTGGTCGGCGATCAGCCAGGCCAGGAAGGCCCGGCCGAGCATGGTGGTGGCCAGCGCGTACCGCCGGCCGTGCCGGAAGTGGTCGAGCACCGGGCCGACCACCGGGGCCAGCAGCGCGAACGGGACCATCGTCACCAACAGGTAGAGCGCCACGCTGCTGCGGGCCTCGCCGAGCGGCGCGCTGAAGAAGATGGTCCCGGCGAGCCCGATCGTGATCAGCGTGTCCCCGGCGCAGGAGGCGGCGTGCAGGTCGAACAGTCGGGACATGCCCGGTTCGCCGCCCGCGCCGCGGTGGCGTACCTGCAGAACCTTGTGCCCGGCCCAGCGACCGCTGTGCGCCGTGCCGCGCAGCACCGCGCGGGTGCTGCGGAAGGCGGTCCCGGCGGTGTGCCCGAGCGAGCGAAACAGCCCCATGCGCCCATCCTCACCTATCCGCAGCCGTCCCGTCTCGGGCTGTGCCGGTTTTCGCGGTCGCGGGTCCAGGTCGGCGGGGGAGTGCCTGGCGACAACGAGTCGCTGTCGGCGGGGGAGTGCCTGTCGGCGGTGCCGGCCGGTAGGCAACAATGGGACGGTGACCAGGAGCACCGCTCGTGCCGCCCGCCTCGACTCGGTCTGCGCCAAAGCCGTCGACGTGGCGTACGCCGTGCTGGCCGACGCGGTGGATCCCGCCGAGGTCGGCGAGCACCTGCAAGCGGTCGCCGAAGGCGACCGGCTGGTGACCCACCTTTTCGACTGCCATCTTGCCGGGTATCAGGGCTGGCGGTGGGCGGTCACCGTGACCCGGGTGTCCCGCAGCCGGCAGGTGACCGTCTGCGAGACGGTACTGCTGCCCGGCCCGGACGCCTTGCTGGCACCGGGCTGGCTGCCCTGGCACGACCGGCTGCAGCCCGGTGACCTGGGCGTCGGTGACCTACTGCCGACCTCGTTCGACGACGACCGGCTCGCGCCCGGTTACCTGCAGTCGGACGACCCGGCCGTGGAGGAGGTCTCCTGGGAGCTCGGGCTCGGCCGGAGCCGGGTGATGTCCCGCGAGGGCCGCGCCGACACCGCACAGCGCTGGTACGACGGCGAACACGGCCCACAGGCGCCGATCTCGGTCGCCGCGCCGGACACGGCCCGCTGCGGCACCTGCGGGTTCTACCTGGTGCTGGCCGGGGCGCTCCGGCAGGCGTTCGGGGTGTGTGGCAACGTCTACGCACCGGACGACGGCCGGGTGGTGAGCGTGGACCACGGCTGCGGCGCGCACTCGGAGACGCTGACCAGTCCGGCGGTGACCCCGGTGGACGAGCTGCCCACGGTCTACGACGACGGCGAGGTCGAGACGGTCACGGTGCGCTCGGGCCCGGCTGGCGACTGACCTGGTCGGCGTGGCGGCGTCGCCGGTTGGCGTCGTGCCGCAGCATTACCGCGAGCCCGGGCAGCCCGAGCAGGAATCCGGCCAGGCAGGTCCAGAGCCAGTCGGTACGCCCGGTGTCGGCCAGCCAGTTCCGGGCGAGCAGGCAGACCAGCCCGGCGACGGCCCAGGCGATCATCCCGCCGACAGCGAACGGCACCATCGGTGGGTCCAGCGGCGCCGGTCGGGGTGCCCTCGGCAGCCGGACCGGACCGGTCGGGGCGTCCGGCGGGGTCATCGGCGGCGAGTCGGGCACTCTACCAGGGTACGTCCCGGTTGATAGAGAACGCCGTGACGGGCCGGTCAATCCGGACAGCGGGCGGCCGGATCGGCGATGTCGCGGGACGTAACCGGACGGACCTCCACCGGTAACAGCTGATCTGAGACGATGCCCGCAGCCCAGTCAACCTGATGATCAGCTGTGAGGACCCATGGCGACAGTGCCGGCAGAGACGACCGGGTCGGCCCCGGACCGCAGCCCACGTAACGCATTCGACCGGTTCTTTGAGATCACCGCCCGCGGCTCCACCCCAGGCCGCGAGGTACGAGGCGGACTGGCCACCTTCTTCACGATGGCGTACATCGTGGTGCTCAACCCGTTGATCCTGGGTAGCGCGGTCGATGGCGAGGGCGCCGCGCTGGCGATCCCGGCGATCGCCGCCGCGACCGCCCTGATCGCCGGGTTGATGACGCTGCTGATGGGGGTGGTCGCCCGGTTCCCCCTGGCGCTGGCCGCCGGTCTCGGGGTGAACGCCCTCGTCGCCTTCGAGATCGCACCACAGATGACCTGGGCCGACGCGATGGGCCTGGTGGTCATCGAAGGCGTGATCATCCTGGTCCTGGTGCTGACCGGGCTGCGTACCGCCGTCTTCCGGGCCGTGCCCACCCAGCTGAAGACGGCCATCGGAGTCGGCATCGGGCTGTTCCTCGCGTTGATCGGCTTCGTCAACGCCGGGTTCGTCACCGGCGGCACCGCGTCACCGCCGCTCGGCCTGGGCATCAACGGCATGATCGCCACCTGGCCGGCCTTCGTCTTCGTGCTCGGCCTGCTGCTCACCCTGGTGCTGGTGGTCCGCAAGGTACGCGGCGCGATCCTGATCGGCATCCTGGGCTCCACGGTGCTGGCCGTCATCGTCGAGACGATCGGCGGGTTCGGGCCGGCCGGCGGCCCGGACGGCCAACCCGGCGGTTGGGCGTTGACCGTGCCGAGCCTGCCCGACCAGGTCTTCGGCATGCCGGACCTGTCGCTGCTCGGCAACTTCTCCGTGCTGGGGGCCTGGGACTCGGCCACCTGGCTGATCGCCCTGATGTTCGTCTTCACCCTGCTGCTGACCGACTTCTTCGACACGATGGGCACCATGGTCGCGGTCGGCCAGGAGGGCGGCCTGCTCGACTCCGAGGGGATGCCGCCGAGGACCAAGGAGATCCTGGTCGTCGACTCGATCGCGGCAGCGGCGGGCGGCCTGGCGAGTACGTCGAGCAACACCTCGTACATCGAAAGCGCCGCCGGGGTCGCGGAGGGTGCCCGGACCGGGGCCGCCAACCTGGTCACCGGCGCGTTGTTCCTGCTGGCTGTCTTCCTGTCCCCGCTGGTCGAGGTGGTGCCGTTCGAAGCGGCGTCGACCGCGCTGGTGGTGGTCGGCTTCCTGATGCTGACCGCGGTGCGCACCATCGACTGGACCGACTACGAGATCGCCATCCCGGCCTTCCTGACCATCGTGCTGATGCCGTTCACCTACTCGATCTCCAACGGGATCGGCGCGGGGGTGATCACCTTCGTGCTGATCAAGCTGGTGAAGGGCCGTGCGGCGCGGGTGCATCCGCTGCTGTACGGGGTGGCCGCGTTGTTCACCCTCTACTTCCTGCGGCACCCGCTGGAGTTGCTGATCGGCTGAGCCGGTCGCCTCGTCGCAACGTCGGCCGTCACCGGCGGTACCCTGATGCCGCCGGTGACGGTGGTCATAACGGCTGGTCGATCGGTGTGTTCGTTAGTTAGGCTAACGAACGTGACGGAGTGGGCGGTGATGGGAGAGCAGCAGGTCACGGCCGCGCAACTGGCGACGTCCCTGCGCGATGCCATCACCCGACTCAACCGGCGGGTCCGACGGGCCCGGCCGGTCGGCGATCTGACGGTCACCCAGCTGTCCGCGCTCACCAGCCTTGAGCTGGCCGGTGCGATGACGCCGCGGGAGCTGGCCGACATCGAGCGGGTCCAACCGCCGACGATGACCAGGATCGTCGCCAAGCTCGAGGAGCGCGGACTGGTGCAACGCACCCCGCACCCGACCGACGGCCGGCAGGTGATCCTGTCGGCCACCGAGTCAGGCCGGGAGGTGATCGCCGGGTTCGAACGGGTACGTGACGAGTGGCTCGCCACCCGGCTCGCCGAGCTGAGCCCTGCCGAACGGGATACGTTACGGCAGGCGGCGGAGATCCTGCAGCAGGTCGCCCGCGGCTGACGCGACAGTCGCCACCGGGTCCGCTTCGTCCCACGTGGATGACGCGTACGATCCGAGGAGGCGCACCCCGAGTGCGGGCGACACTGAACACCACCTTCCAGTCCCTACAGGTCCGCAACTACCGGATCTTCGCCACCGGGCAGCTGATCAAGCTGATCGGTGTGTGGATGATGTTCATCGCGCAGGACTGGCTCGTCCTGCAGCTGTCGGACGACTCCGCCACCGCGCTCGGAGTGGTCGTCGCCCTCCAGTTCACCCCGGTGCTGCTGTTCACCCTGATCTCCGGTCGGCTCGCCGACCGCTACGACAAACGGCTGCTGCTGTTCGTCGCCAACGCCATCTGGTGCGTGCTGGCCCTCGTGATGAGCGTGCTGGTGCTGACCGGCGTCGTGGCGCTCTGGCACGTCTTCGTCTTCGCCGGCCTGCTCGGCGTCGGCAACGCCCTGGAGACTCCGGTCCGGCAGGCATTCGTCTCCGAACTGGTCGGCACCCCGCTGCTGCCCAACGCCCTTGCGCTGTCCTCGGCGACGTTCAACACCGCGCGGATCGTCGGCCCGGCCCTGGCCGGGCTTGCCATCGCGGCGTTCGACGTCGGGCCGGTCTTCCTGATCAGCGCGCTCGCGTCAACGGCCCCGCTGGTCGGACTGGTTCGGATGCGCTCCGGCGAACTGCACCGGGTCGGCCTGCCGGTCGGAGCGCAGCGGGACGCCGCCAAGGTGGTCGACGGGTTGCGCTACGTCGCCCGCCGCCCCGACCTGATGCTGCCGATGGCCCTGATGGCCGTGCTCGGCCTGCTGCTGTTCAACTTCCAGTTGACCCTCGCCGCATTGGCCAAGACAGTGTTCGAGACCGGTGCGGCGTCGTTCGGGCTGTTCACCACGGCGCTCGCGGTCGGCGCGCTGGCCGGTGCCCTCGTTGCCAGCGGCCGACGCGAACGGCCGTCGGTCTACATCGTGCTGGGCAGTGCGTTGACCTTCGCCGGCCTCGGCACCCTGGTCGGGCTGGCCCCGACGTACTGGCTGGTGGTGCTCCTGCTGCTGCCGACCGGATTCTTCATGGTCTACTTCGCGCAGGCCTCCAACCAGCGGGTGCAGCTCGGCGTCGACCCGGCCTTCCGGGGCCGGGTGATGGCGCTGTGGGTGCTGGTCTTCCTGGGCACCAACCCGGTCGGCGCACCGATCATCGGCTGGGTCGCCGAGCGCTTCGGAGCCGGGGCCAGCATCTGGCTGGGCGGCCTGCTGTCCTTCCTGACCGCCGCCGCCACGCTGGCCTGGCAGTTGCGGCGCACCGGCGGCCGGATACGGCTACGGTGGGCACCGATGCCCCGGCTCTACGTCCTGCCGGCCCAATCCGCGCCGGCCCACGCCGGAGCCGTCCGAGCTTGACCCGGAGCCGTACGGCCCGGGCCGGTCAGTCCAGGCCGCTGGAGGCCTACGACGGGTCAGGAACTTGCGCGGTCGGCCGGGCCGCTACCGAACAGGACGTCGTCCCAGCTCGGCAGCCGCTTGCGGGGCTTGCCGGAGCTGTCCGCCGGGGTCTCGGTGGCACCGGACGAGGCGCGCCGGGGCCGCAGCACCGCCAGTGACGGCACCGCCGGGACCTCCTTGGGTGCGTCGGCGTCGTCGTCGAAGGCGGAACCCGCGCCGCCGCCGAGCAGTGCGGCGGCGCCGCCGGCCACCGGCCGCTGCCGGGGCGTCTCGGCGTTGGCCGCCGGCTCCAGGCCGCGACCGGCCGCCGAACCGAGCGGTCGGTCCAGCGAGGCGAGCAGCGCGTCCCGCCCGGCCCGGATCGGGTCCCGGCTGGATCGTGGCTGGTCACCGGGGGCAGCCGGTAGGCCGTGCCCGCCCCGGCCCGGCTCGGCGCGCGCCGGACCGGGCAGCGCATGCCCGCCCCGCTCCGGCGCCGGCTCCTGACCGAGGATCTGGGTCGGCCGCTCGGTGCAGAGGTACTGCGCCATGTCGTCGTGCGGCGAGATGACCTGGCGGCTCTTGTCCAGCTCCCAGATGGCCTGGGCGGTGGCCTTGCCGGACGGCCAGGTGGCGATGATCCGCCAGGTGCCGTCGTCGCGCCGGTACGCGTCCCAGGAAATCTTCTCCGCGTCGATGCCGTGCTGGGCCAGCCGGCCGTCGACGACCTCGGCGAGCGGGGCACCCTTGTCGGAGTTCTTCAGCCTGGTACGCCGGGCGTGCTGGGCGAGCATGGCCCGCTCCTGCAGCACCGGTCCGGCGTAGCGCAGCACCCGGTCAACCGGCACCCCGGCGATCCGCGCGACGTCGTCGGCCGACTCGCCGGACCGGATCCGGGCCTGGATGTCCCGGGGGGACAGCGACGGCTGGGGATCTCCGGGCTGGCTGGCCACCGTCAACGTGGTCGAGCTGTCCGGGTCGGCCTGCACCGCAGTGGAGACGCGGTCGTCGATCGGCAGGGCGAGCAGTCGGCCGACCTCGTCAGCGAGGACCAGGGCCTGACCGTCCTCGGAGAGGGCGACGAAGCGTACCGGGCGCATCGCGTTGCCTCCGTCCCGCTGAGCTGCCCCACGCCGCAAGGTCGACCCGCCCGCGACGTCCTCCGCACACGGTACGCCGATAAGCCACCCGATGGGAGTAGGCCACGCCGGGCATGTCGAGTGAGCTGCCCAGATCCGTCCGGCTGGGCGAGTCGGATGGTGGACGGTGATCGAGCGTCGGCGATCACGATCGATCACGGGAGGTCAGCGGTTGATCGTCATCCTAGAGCAAATCCCGCCGATTCAGCGGCAACCACCGCCGAACCGGCTTAATCACCCGATATGCCTCAAAGCCGCTCGATCACGAAGTCGACGCAGGCGGTCAACGCCTCGACGTCGGACGGGTCGATCGCCGGGAACAGCGCCACCCGCAGCTGGTTGCGGCCGAGCTTGCGGTACGGCTCGGTGTCCACGATGCCGTTGGCCCGCAGCACCTTGGCGACCTTGCCGGCGTCCACTCCGTCGACGAAGTCGATGGTCGCCACTACGTTGGACCGCAGCGCCGGATCGGTGACGAACGGAGTGGCAACCGCGGACCGCTGAGCCCAGCCGTAGATCGCCGCCGCGCTCTCCGCCGTCCGCTTCGCCGCCCAGGCCAGCCCACCCTGGGCGTTCATCCAGTCGGTCTGCTCGGCGGCGAGGAAGATCGTCGCCAGTGCCGGGGTGTTGTAGGTCTGCTCCAACCGCGAGTTGTCGATCGCGGTGACCAGGTCCAGGAACGCCGGGATGTACCGGCCGGACGCCTTGACCTGGGCGGCCCGGTCCAGGGCGGCCGGCGACATCAGGGCCAGCCAGACGCCGCCGTCCGAGCCGAAGCACTTCTGCGGGGCGAAGTAGTAGACGTCGGTCTCGGTCGGGTCGACCTCCAGGCCACCGGCGCCGGACGTGGCGTCGACCAGCATCAGCGCACCGTCGTCGGCTCCGGCGACCCGCCGGATCGGCACCGCGACCCCGGTCGAGGTCTCGTTGTGCGGGGTCGCGTAGACGTCCACGCCCGCCTCGGCGACCAGGGCCGGGGCGCTGCCCGGCTCGGCCTTGTGTACCGTCGGCTCGCCGAGGAACGGCGCGTCGCGTACCGCCTTGGCGAACTTGGCCCCGAACTCGCCGAAGCTGGCGAACTGCGCCCGGTCGCGGACCAGGCCGAACGTGGCGATCTCCCAGAACGCGGTGGTACCGCCGTTGCCGAGAATCACCTCGTAGCCCTCGGGCAGCGCGAAGAACTCGGCGATGCCGCGTCGCAGCCGGGCGACCTCGTCGCGGACGGTCTTCTGCCGGTGGGACGTGCCCAGGTAGCTGGTGGCGACCTCGGACAGCGCGGCGACGGCTGCCGGGCGGACCTTCGACGGGCCGCAGCCGAACCTGCCGTCGGCGGGCTTGATCTCGTCTGGGATGCGGATGGTCGCAACGTCAGCCACGGTGGTCAGAAGTCCTTCCAGATGCGTAACGGGTTGACCAATCCTTGCACCCGACCGGCCGGCCCCGGGGTGTGGTCCCACGTCTGCGACTGAGGCGTGCCCCACACATCCCGGGCCGGTGCCGGCGGAGTCGGTGCCGGATCAGGATCCGTGCCGGATCAGACGTCGTGCGGGACCGCGTCCCAGCCGGCGACCTGCTGCGGCTTGCGCGGCTGCGGGCCGACGTACCGGGCGGACGGGCGGACCAGCCGCTTGAGCCGCTTCTGCTCCAGGATGTGAGCGCTCCAGCCGCCCATCCGGGCGCAGGTGAACATCGAGGTGAACATGTGCGCCGGCACCTCGGCGAAGTCGAGCACCACCGCCGACCAGAACTCGACGTTGGTCGCCAGCACCCGGTCCGGCTTGCGGTTGTGCAGCTCCTCCAGGGCAGCCTTCTCCAGCGCCTCGGCCACCTCGTAGCGGGGCGCTCCGAGCTCCTTGGCGGTGCGGCGCAGCACCCGGGCGCGCGGATCCTCGGCCCGGTACACCCGGTGACCAAACCCCATCAGCCGTTCGCCGCGGTCGAGCACGCCCTTGACGTACGACTCGGCGTCGCCGCTGCGCTCCACGCCCTCGATCATGTGCAGCACCCGGGACGGGGCACCACCGTGCAGCGGTCCGGAGAGCGCACCGATGCCCGACGAGATGCAGGCGGCGGCGTCGGCTCCGGTGGAGGCGACGACCCGGGCGGTGAAGGTGGAGGCGTTCATGCCGTGTTCGGCGGCGGAGATGAAGTACGCGTCGACCGCCTTGACGTGCCGCGGATCGGGTTCGCCTCGCCACCGGCGCATGAACCGCTCGACGATGGTCTGCGCCTTGTCGATCTCCTTCTGCGGCACGGCCGGAAGACCGAGCCCACGGGCCGACTGGGCGACGAACGACAACGCGGTGACCGATACCCGGGCCAGGTCCGCGCGGGCCTGCTCGTCGGAGATGTCCAGCAGCTGGGACAGCCCCCAGTACGGGGCGAGCATGGCGACCGCCGACTGCACGTCCACCCGGATGTCGCCGGAGTGCACCGGCACCGGGAACGGCTCGGCGGGCGGCAGACCCGGCCCGAACCGACCGTCGACCAGCAGTGCCCAGACGTTGCCGAAGGAGACCTGTCCGATCAGATCCTCGATGTCGACGCCGCGGTACCGGAGGGCACCGCCCTCCTTGTCAGGCTCGGCGATTTCGGTCTCGAATGCGATCACACCTTCGAGACCCGGTTTGAAGTCGGACATGTGGCTCTCCTGGTGGGGATTTGGCGGTGCTGCCCGAGCGCCCGGTAGAACTGCTGCAGGCTGCCCTGAACGGTTTCGCTGACATCCGTGTGCTGCGGTGACTGGTCGTTCGTGCCCGGCGGGTGACCGGTTGTTCGTGCCTGGTGGGTACCCAGCGTAAGTTCGGTGCCAGGGGTAGCCCTAGTTCAGGAGAGCGACGTGACGGGAGACACACCACGACCGAGTCTGGCTCGTCGTGACTATCGCGGTGCCCCGGAACTGCGTCGCCGTGACCTCGCCGTCGACTGGCACACCCAGTTCGCCCGGTGGTTCGCCGACGCGGTGGCGGCCGGGTTGCCGGAACCGAATGCGATGGTGCTGGCCACGGCCGACGTCGATGGGCGACCGAGTACTCGGACGGTGCTGATGAAAGGGTACGACGAGACAGGAATCGTCTTCTTCACCAACTACCGGTCGCGCAAGGGCACCGAGGCCACCGCCAATCCCTCGGTCAGCCTGCTCTTTCCGTGGTTCGCGATGTCCCGGCAGGTGGAGGTGCGCGGGGTGGTGGCACCGATCCCACGGGCGCAGACCGAGGCGTACTTCGCCACCCGGCCACGTGGCTCCCAGCTCGGCGCGTGGGCCAGCCCGCAGTCGCGGGTGGTGCCGGACCGTGCGGCGGTCGACGCCGGCCTGGCAGCAGCCCGGCGGCGGTTCCCGGAGCCGACCGCGGTGCCACCGCCGCCGCACTGGGGCGGTCTGCGGGTGGCGCCGCGGACCGTCGAGTTCTGGCAGGGTCGGGCCGACCGGCTGCACGACCGGTTCCGGTACCGCCGGGACGCCGCCGGCGGCTGGTCGATCGAGCGAATCGCGGCGTAGCGCAACTTTTAATTTACTCTTAGCTATTGTGGATCACTGGCCGGCGGGTGACCCGCGAGCTGGATCGAACGGTTATCGTCGCCGCATGGACAACGTCGATGCACGTCCGGGCCCGCCGTCCGGAGCGCAGTGGACGATCGCGGCGGACGGGCACGAGGCCGTCGTGGTCGAGGTGGGCGGCGGGCTGCGGGCGTACCGCGCCGGTGGGGTCGACTACGTCGACGGGTACGCCGAGGACGAGCTCTGTGTCGGCGGCGCCGGCCAGGTCCTGGCTCCGTGGCCGAACCGGATCCGGGACGGCCGCTACACCTTCGCCGAGGTCACCCGGCAGCTGCACCTGTCTGAGCCGGACCGGCACACCGCGCTGCACGGGCTGGTCTGCTGGCTGCCCTGGCAACTGATCTCCAAAACGGCCGACGAAGTGGTGATCGGCTGCACCCTCTTCCCGCACCCCGGCTACCCGTGGTCGCTGGTGCTGCGTACCCGGTGGGCGGTCGGCGCCGACGGACTGCGGGTGACCCACCAGGTGACCAACGCCAGCGTCGAGCCGGCACCGTTCGGGCTCGGGGTCCATCCGTACCTGCGGCTGCCGGACACCATGGTCGACGATGTGACCCTGCACCTGCCGGCCCGCAGCCGGCTGCTGGTGGACGGCCGGCTGCTGCCGATCGGCGCGGCGAAGGTGGCCGGTGGCGAGTACGACTTCACCAAGCCGCGGCGGATCGGCCCGGTGGTGCTGGACACCGCGTTCGGCGACCTCGACCGGGATCCGTCTGGCGGCTCTGCCGTCCGGTTGTCCAACCAGGACGGATCAGCTGGCGTGACGCTCTGGGCCGACGCCGCCTTCGGCTGGTGGCAGCTGTTCAGCGGGGACACCTTCGCGGAGCCGCGCTACCGGCGGTCGGTGGCGGTCGAACCGATGACCTGCCCACCGGACGCGTTCCGGTCCGGGCGGGATCTGATCGTCCTGGCGCCGGCCGAGACCTGGCAGGCGAGCTGGGGCATTCGGCCGGGACAGGATCCGGCGGGACCGGGACAGGAGTCGGAGGGTCGGTGATGGAGTTCCGCGACGCGGTTCGGCGGCGGCGGATGGTCCGCAACTACGATCCGGACCGCCCGGTACCGCCCGAGATCGTCGACCGGTTGCTGGAGCACGCCATCCACGCGCCGTCGGCCGGCTTCTCCCAGGGCTGGGGTTTCCTGGTGCTGGACCGGCCGGACGACCGGGCGGCGTTCTGGGCGGCGACCACCCCGGTGGCGGCGGACCCGGACACCGAGCGGCGCAGCCGCTGGCTGGCCGGCATGACCCAGGCACCGCTGATCATCGTCCCGCACGCCAACCGGTCGGCGTACCTGGACCGGTACGCCCAGCCGGACAAGGGCTGGACCGACCGCGACGAGGCGCGCTGGCCGGTGCCGTACTGGCACATCGACACCGGTTTCGCCGCGCTGCTGATGCTGCTGACCGCCGTGGACGAAGGGCTGGGGGCCTGCTTCTTCGGCATCCCGCCGGAACGTACGTCGAGTTTCCGGGACGCGTTCGGCGTGCCGGAGGAGTTCGTCCCGATCGGTGCGATAACCGTCGGCTACCGGGCACCGGACACGCGTTCCTCGTCGCTGCGTCGCGGTCGCCGTCCGGTCGACGAGGTGGTTCATCGTGGCCGGTGGAACGGTTGACCGGGGCCGGTTGCGGGCGGTGACGCTGCGGTACGGGCCGCAGGATCGCTCCGATTGGTCGCAGCAGGTCGCTACGCTGGCAGACGCGCTGGCGTACGGTGGCGTCCGGCCGGTGGGTGGCGGTTCGGCAGACAGACGGTTCGGTAGGCGACATGGGAGGAGCGCGCCGTCGTGATCTTCAAAGCGGTGCGGGACGGTCGTCCTTACCCGGAGCACGGTCTGACTCTGAAGCAGTGGGCGGAGATTCCGCCCCGCCCGCTGCGCCTCGATCAGCTGATCACCACCAAACGGGAGCTGGCGCTGGACAAGTTGCTCGCCGAGGACTCGACGTTCTACGGCGACCTCTTCCCACACGTGGTCCAGTGGAACGGCGGTCTCTACCTGGAGGACGGCCTGCACCGGGCGCTGCGGGCCGCGCTCCAGCAGCGCAACCAGATCCACGCCCGGGTGTACCTGCTCATTCAGCAGCGGGCCGCCGGCTGATCTGCCGGCCCGACCCGATTGGACCGCCGGCCGTGATGATCCCCCGGCCGGCCCCGGATGCGGTTGTCGTACCGGGGCCGTACGGTGAATCCAGACGTCCCGGCGGTGGGCCGGCGTCTGGTGAGGACGGTGATGGGGATGTCCCGCAGCGGCGATGTCAACACTCCTACTCGGGAATTTCCGGAGTATCCCGACGGTACGCCGGACCCGGCCGGGCCGGCTACGCCACCGGCGGAGTCCGGCGGCCGTCGGCGCGGGCTGCTCGGTCTCGCCGCAATCGTCGGTCTGGTCGTGGTGCTGCTGCTGTCGACCCAGGCCGCCGGGTTGCTACCGAGTTGGCGCAACCCCTTCGCCCAACAGGAGACCGATCGCACTCAGCCACCGGTGCTGCAGTCGATCCAGGATCTCAGCCGGTTCGTCGCGGCGGAGGGTAACTACCAGGTTGTCGTCGACCTTGAGCAGGACCGACGGTACGTGCCCGATTTCCTGCTCAACGAACGGACGCTGTTCGTCGGGGTCGGAACGGTCGAGGCATACGTCGATTTCGGGCAAATCGGCGAGGAAGCCATATCAACCTCTGAGGATGGTCTTTCTGCGCAGATCGAGTTGCCGGCGCCGCAGCTGACCGATGCCGATCTCGATCTCGACAACAGCTACGTCTTCGCCGAGGAGCGTGGCCTGCTCAACCGTCTCGGTGAGGTGTTCGGCGGTGACCCGAACCGGCGGCAGCAGGTCTACCAGTTGGCCGAGGACCGGATCGCGGCCGCTGCCCGGGAGAGCGGGATCGCCGGGCGGGCCGAGGAGAACACCCGCAAGATGCTGACGGGGCTGTTGCGCTCCCTGGGATATGAGGAAGTCTCAGTCACCTTTGTGACGCCGTAGACATTTCCACAAGCTGAAACCGCCCGTAAAGGACGGCGATCCGCCGGGCCGAATCATCCTTCGGTCCGGCGTTTTCCGTCCGGGGGTGGGCACTCGTTCGGCGCGGGCCGCGCTAGAGTGCAGTCGAGGGCCGGATCCGCGCGGAAACGGTGGGCCAGACAATGAAACTGATTCATGACTGGTATGACGGCCTGGCTGTGGTCAGTCTCTAATTCGGGGGTGCACCCGTGGCGCGTTCGGTGCGCAACGACGAGGTCGAGGTCACTGTCCTTCTGCCGTGTCTGAACGAGGCGGAGACGTTGGAGGTGTGCATCCGAAAGGCCCGCCGGTCCCTCGACGAGCTCGGGGTCCGGGGTGAGGTCCTGGTCAGCGATAACGGCTCCACCGACGGCTCACAGGAGATCGCCGTACGCGCCGGTGCCCGGGTGTCGCACGCCCCGATCCGCGGCTACGGCGGAGCGCTGATCAACGGCGTCGAGCAGGCCCGGGGGCGGTACGTCATCATGGCCGACGCCGACGACTCGTACGACCTCTCCGACCTTGGACCGTTCATTCATGAATTGCGCCGCGGTCGGGACGTGGTGATGGGGAACCGGTTCCGCGGCGGCATAGCCGACGGCGCGATGCCGTTCCTGCACCGCCATCTCGGCAACCCGGTGCTCTCCTGGCTCGGCCGCCGCCTGTTCAGCTTGAAAGTGGGCGATTTCCACTGCGGCATCCGCGGCTTCAACCGGGACCGGGTCCGGCAGTTGCAGCTGTGCATGCCGGGCATGGAATTCGCCTCCGAACTGGTCGTCCGGGCCGCGCTCAACGGCTACGACATCGCCGAGGTGCCGACCACCCTGCGCCCCGACGGCCGGAGCCGGCCACCCCACCTGCGGACCTGGCGGGACGGCTGGCGCCACCTGCGGTTCCTGCTGGTGTTCGCCCCACGCAAGATGCTCATCTGGCCCGGTGCGGTGCTGTTCGCGGTCGGCCTGATCGGCACCGTCACGTTGGTCGTCGGCCCGTTGGTCGTCGGCGGGATCGGCTTCGACGTCAGCACCCTCGTCTACACCTGTCTCGCCATGCTCGCCGGCGCACAGCTGCTGCTCTTCGGAGCGTTCGCGCTGATCTACGGCAGATACGAGGGCATTACCGACCTGCGACAGTCCGACCGGTGGAGCCGGTACGTCAGACTGGAGACCTGCACGGCCGGCGGGATCACGTTGATCCTGCTCGGTCTGGCCGGCACCATTCTGGCGGTCGCCACCTGGGGTGCGACCGGCTTCGGTGCCCAGGACGCGAGTGACACCATGCGGGTGGTGCTGCCCTCCTCGACCGCGATCGGCCTCGGCGCGACGCTGATCTTCGCCGGGCTCTTCTCCAGCCTGCTCAGCCTGCGGCGGGTCTCCGTCGCCGTGGCCGATCAGCAGATCCCGGAGCTCGGCCCGCTGGTCGTCAGCACCCACTGACCAGGACGGCCCGCCGATTCACGATACGGTCGGCGCGCGTCACGACGACGAACGGTTCCGCGGAGCACCATGACTGTCGAGACATCCCCGGCCGGCACCGGCGAGCCGCCCGACCGGAAGGTAGGTTCGCCCGACCGGGGGGCATCGGTCCGCATTCCGGAGCAGGGCAATCCGGACGGATCTCGTGGACCGGACCTGGCTCGGGATCCGGGGCGGGGGCCAGGGCCGGGCCGGACCAGGGCTTCCCGGTTGTGGTCACTGGCCGGCCGTCCGGGGTTGCTCGCCGTACTGACCTGGTTGGTGGCCACGCCGGTGGCGGTCGTGCTGCCGTCGGTGGCGCGTGCCGACCCCTTCACGGTGGCCGGCCGGTCGCTGCCGGTCACCAGCGGCCTGTTGCTGGTCTGCCTTGGCGGACTGGCCGCTGTCGCCGTCCGGCGGTGGGCGCCGACGACGATGCCGGCACTGGCCGGAGTCAGCGCCGGTCTGGCCTCGGCCTGGCTGGCGCTGATCCTGCGGGCCGCGCTGTCCGGCACCCCGTTCGGCTTCGGTGGCCTGTCCGGGGACATGCTGCGGATGACCGCCACCGCTACCCGGTACACGGTCACCGCGACCAGCGCGGACACCACAGTGCCCGGGCTGCCGTCGGAGTACCCGCCGCTGTACGCCTGGCTGGTCGGTCGGGCGGCGGTGCTGCTCGACCAGCCGGCCTGGCGGTTGCTCGGCGACGCCGAGGTGCTGTTCGTCTCGGCGTCGGTGCTGGTCGGTTTCCTGCTGTGGCGCCGCCAGGTGGGTCCCTGGACGGCGCTGGCGATCTCCTGCGTGGGGGTGCTGGCCTGGTCCGACCCGCGGAAGGCGTACGAGGTCCTCGCTTTGATGATCTTCATCCCGTGGGTCCTGGAGACCTTCACCCGTCCACCTCGCGGCCGGCTGCACTGGCTGGTCTGCGGGCTGCTCGGCGGTCTGCTGGTGGCGCTCTACCAGGCCTGGCTGGTCTACGCGGCGCTCGGCCTCGTGGTGATCATCGGGACGGCCTGGCGGGCCGAGCCGGACCGGTGGGCGTACCTGCGACGGCTGCTGCTGGTCGCCGCAGCCGCCACCGCGTCGTCGGCGTGGTACGTGCTGCCGTACCTGTGGGCGTTGACCACCACCGACGGCGGACAGCTGGTCTCCGATCTGTTCGTGTCGCCGTACTACCTCGATGGTCTGCTGCCGTTCCTGGATCGGGGTGACCTGCCGCTGCGTGGCCTGCAGCTGGCCGGCATGGTGGGCCTGGTCTGGCTGATCCGGTCGACCTGGTGGGCTCGACCGCTGTTGCTGATCGCCGCCGGCGCGTTCGCCTACCGACTGCTGTCGATGGTGCGGTTCGTGCTGACCGGGCACACCGCCTTCGGGCACTACACAGCCCGGCTGTACGGCGTGGTGCTGGCCGTCGCGGGGGTGCTGACCCTGGTGCACGTGGTGCCGCTGCTGCTGCGCCGGCTGCGGATCAGCCCGCCGGTCGGGCTGGCCGGCGTGCCGCTGGCGGTGCTGCTGGCCTGGGCGGTGCCGGTCTACTCCACGAACTGGATGCCGGGCACCAACGGCTCCGGTTCGGGGTATGCGACGGCCGCGCACGCCGAGCCGCTGCCCGACGGCGGCTATCCCCGGTACGCGCCCGATACCGGCCGCGCCGACTGGTTCCCGGTCGAGCCGGTACGCCGAGCAGTCGAGCAGGTCACCGGGCCGGACCCAGACCGGGTCACCCTCACCGTCGACGAACGGCTCTTCTCGTACCTGCCGTGGCCCGGTTACCTGAGCAACGATCGGACCGCGGCGGGCACCCTGTCCCGGTGGGACGAACGCCGGGCCGAGCTGCGCGACCTGGCCGACCAGGAGGACCCGGCGACGTTCGCCGCCGAGTCTGCGGCGACCGCGTTCGGGCCGATCGACGTCTTCGTCCTGACCCGGGACGGCGACGAGCTGATCTGGCAGGAACTGCGGTTCCACCGCGACCAGTTCGATCCGCGGTACTGGGCGGTCCGCGACGACCTGCCGGAACAGGTCTTCGTCGCGGTCCGTCGGTGACCGCTCAGTACGACGTGGCGAGGTTACGGTCCTCGTTCGGCATCACGATCCACAACGCCAGGTAAATGATCACCTGGGTGCCGGGCAGCAGTAGCGAGAGCAGGAAGATCAACCGCACCATTCCCGCTGAGATGCCGAATCGTTGGCCGAGCCCGGCGCAGACGCCGGCGATCATCCGTCCGTCGCGGGGACGTACCAGTTTGCGGCTCATCGGACGCTCCTTCGGGTGTCGTTGCTGGCGGGTCTGCCACACTCCACGGTAGGTACGCCGGGACGTGGTGACCTCCGTCCACGGACCGATTCGCGGCGTGGCTCCCGTACGGCGTTACCCTGACCGATTCAAGATCATTCAGGGGCCGCGCCAGGGCGGCGTCATCTCTCGGACGTGCGAGCTACCCGCATTGTTCACCGACTGCTAATCTTGCCGGCGTTGCCCACACCGACGGTGCCCCCACCCTCGTCGGCGCGCTCGGGCGACGCCACCCCTCGGAGCGCCTCGCGCGCTCGTCTAGACGGAAGCGCGCGAATGTGACACTGGCGATCCTGATTGCGGCGAACCGGGCTTCTGCTACCCCGACCAGCGCCGATGCCGGAGAGTTGCGCACAGCAAGTGGATCGTCGCTCAACGATCACCTCCGGGGGCAGCTCGTGGCGGCCGGTGCCGACGAGGTGCGGACTGCAGCACCGGGCATCGTCGCCGACCTCGTCGAGCGGGCCGCCGGGCCGGTCCTGCTGTGCGCCACCGACGTGGTCGCCCACACTGAGGTGATTCGACTGCTCTGCGTGGCGCCGGCCGATACCACCCGGGCGCTGCTGCTGACCACTGAGGACGGCTCCGGTGCCGGTCGGGCCGCCGCCGTCAGCGCGCTGCGCGGCCGGATCGTCGCCGTCACCACCGACCCAACCGGTGCAGACCCGGTCACTGTCGGTTCGGCCACCGTCGGTGCGGCCGGTGCGGGCCGGCTTCCGCTCTTCGGTGGCGTACTGCGGGTGGGCGTCGATGACCTGTCCGCGTTGGCCACAGCGGCCCGGGCCGGCGCCACCCGGCGACTGCCACCGGGCGCCCACCCGCTGGACGCGATCCTCGCCGAGTTCGTCGCCGACGGTGCCACCGTCGGGGCGTACCCGCTGCGGCACCTGGTGGCCCGGCGGGTGGCCGACCCGGTCGGTCTGTCCGACGCCGAGGCCCGGATCCGTGCCGTCGACCCCGACCGGGCCCGACTGCGCCTCGCGGTCAAGGAACATGACGACCTGTTCGCCACCTACTTTGTAAGCAGCTGGTCACCAATCGTTGCGAAGCTTGCGGCGCGGATCGGGTTGAGCCCGACCGGGGTCACCACGATCTCGGTCGCGTTCGCCGCCGCCGCCGCGCTGCTGTTCGCCGTCGGTGACCGACCGCTGCTGCTGCTCGGTGCGGTCCTGCTCTATCTCGGCTTCGTGCTCGACTGCGTCGACGGCCAGCTGGCCCGCTACACCGGCCGGTTCAGCGCGTTCGGCGGCTGGCTGGACACCATCGCCGACCGGGGCAAGGAGTACCTGGTCTACGCGGGGCTCGGCGTCGGCGTACACCAGGCGGGACTGGCCGGTGGGTGGGCGACCGACGGATGGGTGCTGGCCACCGCCGCGATCGTGTTGCAGACCGTCCGGCACATGACCGACGCCTGGTACGGGGCGCTGCACGACGAAGCTGCCCACCGGCCGGCCACCGGCGCGGCGGTGGGCGGGGTCGGCGGTCGGCTCAGCCAGGCCTCCGACCGGGTGCTCGCCGGGCCGCGCTCGCCGATCTACTGGGCGAAACGGACCATCGTCTTTCCGATCGGCGAGCGGTGGGCACTGATCGCCGCCACCGTGGCGCTGTTCGGCCCGCTGGTCAGCCTGTGGGCCGTGCTCGGCTGGGGGATGCTCGCGGCCATCTGGACGGCGGGCCTGCGGACCCTGCGGGCCCGGTCGATGCGGGTTTCGGTGCTGACGGCGGCGGACACCGCGACCTACCGCGACGACGGTTTCCTGGCCAGTCGGATCGCCGGTCTGCTGACCGGTCGGTCCCCCGCCGGGCAGCTGCCCCTCGCGGTGACCGCCGCCGGGGCCGCCGCGACCCTGCTGGCCCTGACCGCGACCGGCGTGCTGTCCGGTGCCGGCGCCGTCCTAGTCGGCGCGGCGGCCCTGCTGGCGGCCGGCTCGGCCAGCGCGGCCAGGCCGGCCACCGGCGCGCTCGACTGGCTGGTGCCGGCGGCGCTGCGGGCGGCTGAGCTTCTCTTCGTCGTAGCGGCCGGCGTGGTCGCCGGCGTGCCGGCCGCGGTCACCTACGGACTGCTGCTGATCCTCGCCCTGCACCACTACGATCTCACCGCCCGGCTGGAAAAACGGCTCGACGGACCACCGCTGCGCCGGTGGAGCCTCGGCTGGGACGGCCGAGTACTGCTGCTCGCCGCCGCCGCTGCCGGACCGATGCTGCTCGCTCCCGGGCTGCCCGCGACGGTCGACCCGGTCGCGGTGACCACCGGTGTGGTCGCCGCGTTCGCCGGCTATCTGATGCTGCACTTCCTCGTGACCGCGGTCGTCGATCACCGGCCGCCGGCACCGGATCGAGCAGCGCACCACCGCCCGCCGGGCGCCGTCGCCCGGATTCCGGCACCCCGCCGGTCGCCGGCCATACCGGCTGATCCGGCTCCCTCCCTCCACCCCGCCGGCCGCCCCGCCGGCACGATCGCAGGTGATGACCGATGACGTTGATCAGTATCGTTGTGCCGGTGTACAAGGTGCAGGGCTATCTGCGGGAGTGCCTTGACTCCATCCTCGGGCAGTCGTTCACCGACGTCGAGGTGATCGCGGTCGATGACTGCTCGCCGGACACCTCCGGGCAGATCCTCGCCGAGTACGCCGCCCGCGACCCCCGGCTGACCGTGCTGTCGCTGCCGGCCAACGTCGGTCTGGGCAAGGCCCGAAACGCCGGCCTGGACGCGGCGACCGGCGAATACGTCTGGTTTCTGGACAGCGACGACTGGCTGACCGACGGCGCGCTGCGGGCGGTCGCCAACCGGCTCCGCGACACCACGCCCGACGTGCTGATCGTCGACCACGTACGGGTGTTCTGGAACAACTACCAGGCGGGTAGCGCACTGCGCCAGGCGTTCCCGACCTCGCCCGGTGCCGAGGTGTTCGACGTACGGACCCGACCGGAGACGCTCAAGGTCCTGCACACCGCCTGGAACAAGGTCACCCGCCGGGAGTTCCTGGTCGATCTCGGGCTGCGGTTCGAGGCTGGCTGGTACGAGGACGTGTCGTTCACCTTCCCGCTGCTGGTCGCGGCCGAGCGGATCACCGTACTCGACCGGGCGTGCGTCAACTACCGGCAGCGCCGCACCGGCGCGATCACTCGGACCCGCAGCGCCCGGCACTTCGAGATGTTCGACCACTGGGGCCACACCTTTGACTGGTTGGACGCCCGCGGCCCGCAGGCCGATCCGGTCCGGCCCGAGCTGTTCGGTCTGATGATCTCCCACTATCTGATGGTGCTGGGGCACGGCGGCCGGCTGCCCCGCGAGCTGCACCGGGAGTTCTTCGCCCGGGCACACGCCGACTACCAACGGCGGCTGCCGGCCGGCGGTTACCCCGAGCCGGACGGCGTGGAAGGACTGAAGCGGCGGCTGCTGGCCGCCAATCGGTGGCGTACCTTCGCCGCGTTGCGGGTCGGTCAGCAGGCCCGCAAGAAGCTGCCCTCGGTCTCCCGACGCCTCGGCCGGCCGGTCAAGCGGCGGCTGATCAACTTGGCCCGGGCCGGTCGGCGGGTGTTGCTGCGCGGCTACTACCGGCTGCAGCTGCGGCTGCCGATGGACCAGTCGCTGGCGCTGTACGCCGCGTACTGGTACCGGGGCTACAGCTGCAACCCGGCGGCGATCCACGCCAAGGCGGCGCAGATCGCCCCGCAGATCAAGAGCGTCTGGGTGGTTCGTCGGGACCTGGCGCCGAGCATGCCGGCCGGCGTGCCGTACGTCGTCGCCGGCACCCGGGGCTACTACCGGGCCCTGGCAAGGTCAAAGTGGCTGATCAACAACGTGAACTTCCCCGACTACGTGCGCAAGCGGCCCGGCTCGGTGCACGTGCAGACCCACCACGGCACGCCGGTCAAGGTGATGGGTCTGGACCAGCAGCGGCACCCGATCGGCGCCACCTCGATGAACTTCTCCCTGCTGCTGCGCCGGGTGGACCGGTGGGACTACAGCGTCAGCGCCAACCACTTCTCCACCCAGATGTGGGAGCGCGCCTACCCGGCCGGCTTCGAGTCGCTCGACACCGGCTATCCGCGCAACGACCGGCTGGCGCTGGCCACCGACGCCGAGGTGGCAGCCGCCCGGGAGGCGCTCGGTATCGCTGCCGGCGAGCGGGTGGTGCTCTACCTGCCGACCCACCGCGAACACCAGCCCGGCTGGCGGCCGGACTTCGACGCCGACGCCTTCGCCGAGGTCCTCGGCCCGGACGCCTGGCTGCTGATCCGCAGCCACTACTTCCACGACCGGCAGCGGACCGGCCGGGCGCCCAACGCCCCGGCCAGCGGCCGGGTCCGGGACGTGTCGGCGCACCCGGTGGTCGAGGACCTGTACCTCGCCGCCGACGTGCTGATCACGGACTACTCGTCGGCGATGTTCGACTACGCGATCCTGGACCGACCGATCGTGATCTACGCGCCGGACGCTGCAGCGTACGCGATGGCGCGGGGCGTCTACTTCGACATCACCGCGGAACCTCCGGGAGCGGTCGCCACCACCTTCGGCCACCTGCTGGACGTGTTCCGTACCGGAGCGGTCGACGACGACGCCGCGGCCAAGGCCCGGACCCAGTTCCGGGGGCGGTTCTGCCACCTCGACGACGGGCACGCCGCCGAGCGGGTGGTCCGCCGCGCGTTGCTCGGCGAGCCGGCACCGCCGGCCGCCCGCTGATCCCGGATCGGGGCGGACGGACGGTGGTCGGTCAGCTGTCGGTACGGCGGGACGTCAGTCGCCGTCGACCGGACCGTGCCGTCCGCCATGCCCGGCGGAGCAGATTCCGGCTCTGTCGGGCACCCATCTCGGACAGCCACTGCGGACTGCGGGCCAGGGTGCCGGCGGTGCCGTCGGTGACGACCAGCGTCGGCCCGGCGGCGTCCGGCGTCAGCCAGAGCACCCGGGCGCCGACCCGGGTCGGACCGGTGCCGAGGGTGCCCCGGCCGCCGCGCTCCGGCCCCGGCGGTACGGCGTACTCGCGGCCGCTGTCCCGGACGACCAGCCGGACCGGGTACCGGCCGGGGGCCAGCTCACCGGCGGCCAGCCGGCAGGACCAGCGCAGATCGTTGCCTTCGCGGGATTCGACGGTGACCGGTTGGCGGAGCAGCCCGTCCCCGACCTCCAGCAGCAGGTCGGAGCGGACCTGACCGGGTTCGCCGTCGATGCCGGCGCAGCGCACCGTGCCCTCGACGGCGACTGTCGGGCCAGCGGCTGCCGGGCCGGTGACCGGCCGACTGCCACGCAGCGCCTTGACACTGACTGTCATCTCGCGGACCCGGAGCAGATCGCGGTAGGTGTCGAAGTCGGGGTGCCCGAGGTACGGCTGGCCGGCGTGCACCCGCAGCGGTCGGCTGGAACGCGGCCGGCGTACGGTCGCGGCGTCCTGCTCGTAGATCGCGACGGCGCGCAACCCGGCCCCGGCGTTGCCGACGAACTCGCTGGCCACATCGATCGGGATGTCCTTGAAGAGGCTGTGTATTCGGGCGGTGAACTCGGCGAGCTGATCGTCGTCGCAGCCGGCCGCCGCCCGCCACGCGTAATGCAGCTGCATGTAGGCGATCCACCGGTACACCGCTTCGCGGTCGTCCGGGCGCAGGTCCCGCACCTCGTCGGCGAGCCGCTCGATGATGGTCAGATGCTGCATGATCCGGGCCGGCTGGCTGCGGGAATCCATCAGCGAGGAATTGTCCCCCCGCTGTCGGTAGAGGTAGCTCAGCCGGGGGGTGAGGATCGTCCGGGGCGATCTGGCCAGCAACGGGATGGTGAACAACACGTCCTCGAACGCGGTGCCCTCGGTGAACGTGACGCCGACCGCGTCGACCAGATCCCGGCGGAAGATCTTGTTGCAGGCCGACGGGTTGCCAACCAGATCCGGGGCGTGCGCGATGTGCTCGACGACCCGTTCACCGATGAGCAGTTCACGACGCCAGGCGGGGTTCGGCCGGGGCGGCAGCCCTTGCATGTCGCCGACGGCGATCGCCGCCTCATGGTGGTCGGCGAGCCCGGTCAGGTGACTGAGCGCGCCGTCCGGGTAGATGTCGTCCGAGTCGAGGAACGCCAGGTAGCGGCCGGTGGCGAGGCGCACGCCATGATTGCGGGCCGCGCCGAGCCCGGCGTTGTCCTGCCGGACGTAGCGCACCGCGGTGGCCTGAGTGGCGTACCGCTGGGCGATCTCGGCTGACCCGTCAGTCGAGCCGTCGTCGACCACGATGACCTCGACCAGGTCCCGACCAGGCTGGCCTTCGATGGATCCGAGCGCTTCCGCGAGCCATTTCTCTGTGTTGTAGACCGGCACGACGACGCTGACCGTCGGAGATGGCACCGCGTTCACCTCACGTCACGACTGGGTAATCTGGGCCGGTGACCCTGATTCGTAGAGTACGTCGCGTGCTGCGCCCGGCCCGGCGGATGGCTGGTCGGCTACAGCGCATGGCCGGCCGGCCAGCGGCGCAACTCTACAGCCCGAACGTTACCGCGAGCGACGTTCGTCTTCTCGTCGGCGTCGCCGAGCGCAGGGGTGATCGTCAGGGCGTAACAGCGGCCCTGCTCCGGCTGGTGCAGCGCGGGGCGGCGAACGAGACCGAGCAGCGGCGGGTCCGGTCCGTCGGCGTCGGCGCCCCGGGCCCGGCCGCCGACCCGCCGCCCGCGGGTCGACCGGCCGGCGACGCGGTCCGGCTCACCCTGCACCGACCCGATCCGGCCGCCCCGATCGAGGCCACCGTCACCGGCCGACCCGCACCGCTTGCGTACTGGCGTCATGCCTGGTCAGGGCTGCCGTCCGACCTGCGAGACCAGCTCACCACCAGTGTCCTCACCCGACTCGCGGCGACCGGCGGCGTCACCGAGGTACGTGCCGGCGACCCGGCCAGCGCATCCGTCGCCCGAGCGGTCGCCGCCGGCACCGGTGCACGGTACGGTGGGCAGCCGTGATCGTTCCCTGGCGCCGTGGCACCTCCGCCGGACACCTGCTTGACGACGCGCTGAGCGCGCTGACCGCCGCCGACTGGTCCGACACCGGCCGCCCCCCGGTCGCCTGGCTGCACTGGCCGGTCGACAGGGCCAACCCGTACCAGTCGTTGCTGTACAGCCGGTTCGCCGGGCACAACTTGACGCCGATCCGGGTCCGCCGCCTCGACCAACTGGACAAACTGCTGCCCGCGCTGCCCGACGGCGTCGGCCGGGTGCTGCACGTGCACTGGCTCTACGACGTCACCTCCGGTTGCACCACCACCAGCCAGGCCGAGGCAGCGGTCGATGCCTTCGCCAAGCGGCTGGACACCCTGCGCGACCAGGGCGTACGGCTGGTCTGGACGGTGCACAACCTGCTCCCGCACGAGACTGTGCACCGGGCGACCGAAACCCGGCTGCGCCAGGTGATGCTCGCCGCCGCCGATGTGGTGCACCTGATGCACGACAGCCACCTCGACATCCTGCGGGAGACCTTCGGAGCCGAGCCCCGACGCGTGGTGATCGCCCCGCACCCCACCTTCGCCGGCGCCTACCCGGACTGGGTGGACCGGCCCGCCGCCCGCAGCCACCTCGGCATCCCGCTCGGCGTCCGGGTGCTGGTCACCTTCGGGCAGGTCCGGCCGTACAAGGGGCACGGCGACTTCCTCGACGCGCTCGATGTCGCGGTCCGGCTCGACCCACGGCTGCGCTGGCTGGTCGCCGGCAAGGTACGCGAGGAGGCCGGCGGCCCCGACTTCATGCGCCGGGCTGCCGAGCACCCGGCGGTGATCTTCCACCCTGGCTTCGCACCCGACACCGACGTGCAGTACTTTCTGCGGGCGGCCGACGCCGCCGTCTACCCGTACCGGTCGTCGCTGAACTCCGGTGCGCTGGCGCTGACCGCCGGGTTCGGACTGCCGGCGTACGTGTCGACCGGCACCACCGTCGGTGGCCTGCTGCCGGACGCCGCGCTGCGCCGGTTCGACCTGTCCGACCCGGACAAGACCGCCGAGACGATCACCGAGTCCGGCGGTTCCTGGGACCGCGCCGAGCCGGTCCGCGCGGCGGTCCGCGACCACGTCGAAGCCCTGGCCCCGGCCAAGGTCAGCGCCCGGTTCGCGGCTGAGCTGCGGCGGCACCTCGACCCGCTGGCGTGACCGCGTACCTAAGTAGATCGATCGGTCGCTAGTCTTGTCGGCATGTCGAGCCCTGTGCCACCGGCGCCTCCGTCAGGTCCGGACCGTAAGTTGGTCTGGGCCTCCGACGAGGTGCGGGTCAGTATCGCCGAGCAGGTCCTGCCGCTGCGGGACCGGCAGAGCAGGCCAGCGGCGGCCGTCCGGGCGGCGGTCTTCGTCTACGCCTTCACCTGGCTGCCGGCCTTCGTTGTCTTCGCGGTGGCGACGACCGCCGCGCCGGCGTACACCAACCACGCCAGCGTCGCGGCGACTGCCGTCTGGGCACTGCAGTTCACCACCCTGATCGCGGTCTGGGCCGTGGTCGGGGCGGTGACATCGCGGCGGGCCACAGCGGCCGACGGTGCCTATGAAGCCCCACCGGCCCGCCGGGTGCTGGTCCGCGCATCCGGCGGTGCGCTGGTCACCGCCGGATGCGCGGCACTGGTGCTGGCGCTGCACGGACTTTCGATCGGTCAGCTGGCGGTGCCGGTCGGCGTGCTCGTCGTCGTCCTGCATCTGGTGCCCGCACTGGTCGCCCGGCTGCTGCTGCGTCGCCGTCGGCGGGGCGCGGCGGATGCGCCGGACCCGGCGACCTGACTGTCCGTACGATCTGCTGCCCGCCAGTCCTGCCCCGTCAGTCCGGTTCGACGGGCAGCCACAGGTCGCAGGTGGCGGTGCTGAAGTCGGCCGCACGTTCGAGGAAGGCAACCATCGACGGACCCGGCCGCAGCCGCCACGGGTTGGACGGGAACCACTCGGTGGCGGTCGCGGCCCAGGCCGCCTGCAGGGTCTGCGGGTGCGGTCCGGCGGTGCGGAACACCGCCCAGGTGCCGGCCGGCACCTCGACGGAGTTGAGGTCGGCGGGGATGGCCGTGTCCGTGTCGATGGCGACCCCGTGCAGGTAGGTGAGCTCGGTGCCCTCGGTGCTGTCCGGGTCGAGGTCGTGGAGAATCTGCAGCAGTCCGGCCGGCTCGGCGTTGCCGAGCGACTTCAGCCGGGAGTGCTCCTGGGCCGGTAGTGCGGCGATGTGCCGCTGGATGTGCGGGCTGACGCCGTGGTGGATCAGCGGGACCCGGGCCGCGTGTCCGACGAGCCGGAAGGCGGGCCGGTCGATGATTCGGGTGTGCATCGGAGTGTTCCCTTCGACGGTCAGGCGGAACCTGAGCTGTGACTGGGTGCGAAGGGGGCCTCCGCGACGGCGCACGTCACCCGGGCCGACACCGTGTACGGCCCGGAAGGCCCGCCCGAACGCCTCCGTCGAGCCGTACCCGTACCGGACGGCGATGCTCAGCAGATCGTCGTCGCCGCGAACGAGGTCGGCGGCGGCGACGGTCATCCGGCGGCGGCGTACGTACTCCGACAGCGGCATGCCGGCCAGCGACGAGAACATCCGGCGCAGGTGGTACTCGGTCGTGCCGAGCGTGCCGGCCACCGCGTCGACGTCGAACTCCTCGGTCAGGTGCTCTTCGACGAGGTCGACCAGCCGATTGAGTGCCGAGATCACGAAGCCTCCCTTCGCCGTTCAGCCTGGCCGAACCCGCCTCGGCGGCGCCCGACTTCTGCGGCCCGATCCGATCATCCGCGACCGACCCGGCCCGGGGCGCGCCGGTCGGAAGGTCAGCCGATGTTCGGGCTGCGGCGTTCGAGGAGGACGACGTCACGCCAGCGGCCATGATGGCGGCCGATGCGTTCGCGGGTGCCGATGGTACGGAAACCGCATCCGTGGTGCAGGGCGATGCTGGCGGTGTTCTCGGGGAAGACTCCGGACTGGATGGTCCAGATGCCGGCCTGTTCGGTGGCGGTGATCAACTGCTGGAGCAGTTGCCGGCCGATGCCGCGCCCGCGGGCGTCGGGGTGGACGTAGACGGAGTGCTCGACGACCCCGGCATAGACGCACCGGTCCGAGACAGGGGCGCAGGCGGCCCAGCCGACGACGGTGTGCACTCCGGCGGCGGGGTCGACGGCGACCCAGCGGTGGTCCGGCAGGCGGGTGGCCGTGAAGTTGTCCCAGGAAGGCGGCTCGGTCTCGAAGGTAGCGTTGCCGGTGGCGATGCCGAGCCGGTAGATGTCGAGTACGGCGTTGCGGTGTGCGTCGGTCATCGGGGCGAGGACGAGTGGCGGTGCCTTGTCGGCGGTCAACGGGTGACTCCGGTGGTGGCGATCGGGACGTCGAGTAGCTGGGACAGGGCGGTGAGCCGGGCCGGGACGATCCAGTAGTACACCCAGGTGCCGCGACGCTCGCAGTCGATCAGACCGGCCTCGCGCAGCACCTTGAGGTGGTGCGAGATCGTCGGCCCGGTCAGGGTGAACGCGTCGGTCAGGTCGCAGACGCACACTTCGTCGCCAGCCTGGGACGCGATCAGGGACAGCAGTCTCAGCCGCACCGGGTCGCCGAGGGCCTTGAAGCCGCGGGCCAGGCTGGCGGCTGCGTCGTCGGTCAGCGCCTGGTCGGTCAGCGGGGGGCAGCAGGTCGACGCGTCCGGCACGATCGACAGCTCTTGTCTTGACACTCGTCTAGTTTGACAATTGTCGAGTCAGGTCGCAACCTCGTTGTTTAAATGTTGGTCTAATCAAGTTCGGCGGCGCGGATGTCCCGTGTTCAACTCGCCCTGCGCGTCGCCGACGAGCAGCCGAGCCGGGCCGTCAGCCGGCCACGCTCCGGGGCCGGGGCTCGCGCCACATCGGCCAGATCGGCGGGCCGTCGGGCAGCCGGACCGGTCCGTGCGGTCGGTAGCCGTGCCGGAGGTAGAGGTCCCGGTTGCGGGGCGTGGTCGCCTCCAGGTAACCGGGGGTTCCGTAGCCGTCCAGATGCCGGTGGTGGTGCCGCAGCAGCGCACTGCCCAACCCGCCGCCCTGCCGCCACGGCGCCACCGCCAGGTAGGCCAGATGCCAGTGCGGCTGCCACGGATGGTGCGCCGCCAGGATCCGGCCCAACGCGGCGAAGCGGGGTTGCCACCGTCCGGTCGCGGTGAGCAGTTGCAGCTCGTGATCGCTGACCGTCTGCGGCTCGGTGGGCGTACGCCGCCCGCGCGGGTGCCAGACCGCGACCCCGCTGAACTGGCCGGCGATGTGCACCGTGCCGCCGGCCCGGATGGCGTGATCGAGCTCGATGGTGAACAGCGTCCGGAAGATCTCCGTCCGTGCCTCCAGGTCGCCGACCAGCCACTGCGACACCGGCGCGATCAGGAACGCCTCGGTGAGCAGCGTGGCGGCCTGCGGAAGGTCGTCCACTCCGGCGGTACGGATCGTCACGGCGGCTGGGTGGATCGCGGTCATCAGCGGCCTCCTGCCGGTCGGCGTATCTGCGTGACGGGTTGCCCAGCCGGTGGGCCGGGCAATGCAGGTGACGCCCGTGGGACCGGGCCGGATGGCGTAGCGGCAGGTCAGATGCCCGACACTTGTACTGTCGCTGGTGAGAACTGCAATACGCCGACCGGCGTCGGTGTGACAGCTGGTCCCGTTTGTGGCAGCTGGTAGCCGAGTGTGCTGGAGGCTCGATGGCGACGTTCACGGGATGCCGGACGACCTGGCGGCGGAGGTGCTGCGGCGCGACCGCGACCAGTCCGGCACGCCGTTCGGGCAGCCCTGGCCGCTGCCGGCCTGGCCGGATGTGCCAACCCGGTTCGTCGTCTGCCGCGACGACCGGTTCTTTCCCGCCGGGTTCATCCGTGGCCTGGTCGCGCAGCGGCTCGGCATCACGCCCGACGAGATCGGCGGTGGCCATCTGGCGGCGCTCACCCACCACCGGGAGCTGGCTGACCAGTTGGAGTCGTACCTCCTCGACTGACCCAACCGGATTGCCCGCCGAGCGTGAGCCCGGCGCGCAACCGGACCGGGGGCGTCGCAGACCTACGACGCCCCCGGTCCGGTGCAGTGCCTGTCGGAGCCGGTCAGGGTCGACTCGACCGGGCTTGGGACAGGATCACAGCTCGAGCGACCAGGTGTTGATGTAGCCGGTGTCGCCGCTGAAGATGTCGCGGACCCGCAGCTGCCAGGTCCCGTTGGCGGTCTCCGACGACAGGTTCACCGTGTACGTCTCGATCACGTTGTCGGCTCCGTCGAAGAACGCCCAGCTCTTCAACCGGTAGGAGGAGCCGTCCGGGGCGATCAGGTCGACGATCAGGTCACCCCGGTAGGTGTGCTGGATGTTGACGTCCACCGTCGACGACGACGAGGGGGTGCTGCTGCAGCCGCTGATCGAGATGCTGCTGCTCACCCACGACCCGCTGTCCGGGATCGCCACGTCGGTGCCGTTGGTGCCGGTGCAGCTGCCGCCCGGGCCGATCACCGTGAGGGTGAACGTCGCGGTACGGGTCGCCGAGCTGCCGGTGCCGGTGACGGTGACCGGGTAGCTGCCGCCCGGGGTGCTCGTCGAGGTGCTGACGGTCAGGCTGGCCGAGCCGCCCGAGGTGACGCTCGACGGGCTGAAGCTGGCGGTCGCGCCGCTCGGCAGACCGCTGGCCGAGAAGCTGACCGACTGCGCCGAGCCGGACGTGGTGGCGGTGGAGACGGTCGCCGTCACCGAACCACCCGGCGTGGTCGAGCCGGACGTCGGGCTGACCGACATGGAGAAGTTGTCCGCCGGCGGGGTGCCGTCGTTGACCACGTACAGCAGCCGGTTGGGCGAGCCGCTGCCCGGGTTGCCCACCGCACCCCCCGTCGCGTTGTCGTACAGGTAGTCGCGGACCTCCTGCGGGCTCCAGCCGGGGTTGGCCGAGGCGACCAGGGCCGCCGCGCCGGCCACGTGCGGCGCGGCCATCGAGGTGCCGCTGATGGTGTTCGTCGCGGTGTTGCTGGTGTGCCAGGCCGAGGTGATCGACGACCCGGGAGCGAACACGTCCAGGCAGGTGCCGTAGTTGGAGAAGCTGGACCGCGCGTCGCTGCTGGTGGTGGAGCCGACGGTGATCGCCTCGGTGACCCGGGCCGGGGAGGTGTTGCAGGCGTTCGCGTTGCTGTTGCCCGCCGCCAGGCTGTAGGTGACACCAGCGGCGATCGAGTTGCGCACCGCGGTGTCCAGCGAGGTGTTGGCGCCACCGCCGAGGCTCATGTTGGCCACCGCCGGCATTTCGGCGTTGTCGGTCACCCAGTCCACCCCGGCGATGACGCCGGCGGTGGTGCCGCTGCCGGAGCAGTTCAGCACCCGGACGCCGACCAGGGTGGCACCCTTGGCGACGCCGTACGCGGTGCCGCCGACGGTGCCGGCGACGTGCGTGCCGTGGCCGTTGCAGTCGTCGGCCGACCCGCCGTCGACGGCGTCGAAGCCGCTGACCGCGCGGCCGCCGAAGTCGTTGTGGCTGAACCGGATCCCGGTGTCGATGATGTACGCGTGCACATTGGACGCGGTGTTCGGGTAGGTGTACGAGTCGTTCAGCGGCAGATCGCGCTGGTCGATCCGGTCCAGCCCCCACGACGGCGGGTTCGGCTGGGTGTCGGCGATCCGTACGGTGTGGTTCTGCTCGACGTACTCGACGGCCGGGTGGGCCGCGATCCGGGCCGCCTGCTTCGCGCTGGCGGAGATCTCGAAGCCGCGCAGCGCGGCGGTGTAGGTGCGGGCCACCGTCCGGCCGTGCTGGCCGGCGAGGCTGCGGGCGGTCGCGGCGACCTGTCCCCGGGTGACCGCGCTCTTCTTGAAGACCACGATGTAGCTGTCCGGTACGGCGGTCGGTCCACCGGCGTGCCGGATCGTCCCCTCCGGTTCGGCGGCGGTGACCGGTCCGGTGACTGCCGCCACCATGGCCAGTGCTGTGGCACCGACGATGATGATCCTGCGGGGGAGATTCATCTCCCGTCCTCCCATCAGATCGGCAGGCGTCAGTCCGCTGACGGTGACAGCGGATCAGTGAACGCCGATCTTGCTGAGAGTAATCTGGGTCGACACTGGGAAGTTATATGCCGAAACGTCTATACCATTGGTGCGATGGAACCGGCGAGATCATCGCCCACCTGCGGTGCCGTGCCCGAACAGCGGGCAGTGCCTGGCGGCCCGAAACAAGGAATTTTCATGATCGCCCTTGGGCTGGGGCGGTTGATCGACGCTCAGCGGGAGACCAGCCGACGGCGTACCCCGCGGGCGTACTTGCGGGCGACGAAGACGGTCGCCCGGCCGAGGCTGCGGGCCCCACCGACGGTGACCGTCTGTCCGGCCCGGCGGCCGGCGGGCGGCCCGGCCGTAGCCTGGCCGCCGGCCGCGCCCGACCCGGTCGTGGTCAGGTCGACGACGTCGTACTCGCTGCCGGTCTCCCACCGTTGACCGTGGCTGGCGGCAACAGCCTCGACCAGCGCGCCGTCGGCGGTACCGCCGTGCACCGCCCGGCTGCGGGCCGCGGTGGACCACAACTCGACGGCGTGGGTCGGGGCACCGGCACCGGCCGGCAGCACCCGCAGCAGACCACACCGCCACTTCTCCATCGCCGCGACCAGCGACCCGACGGTCCGCGGACCGACGCCCAGCCGGGACGGCACCCGGAGCAGGTACGGCGTGGGGAAGGCGGTCACCGGAGCGCTGCTGACCATCCGTACCCGTGGTTCGCTGCGGTACTCGGCGGCCAGCAGCCGCAGGTCGGCTCGGCCACTGTCCGTCCCGCCGCTGTCCGTCCCGGCTGCGGCCCAGTCGCCGACCAGGACCACGTGCAGGTCGCGCTCGTTGCCGCCGAGCAGTCGGTCGACGCAGGACCGGACCACCTGGTACGGCTGGTCGACCGGCACCACGGCGGTCACCAGTGGCACCTGCCAGACCCGGCCGGGACGGCGGCGACGCTCGCGGGGAAACGGCACCAGGTCGGTCAGCTCGGCGTCGGCCCGCCCGGCGGCGACCGGATCCGCCGCGGCGGCCGTCCACAGCGTCGCCGCCGGCTCCGGCACGAACACTGCCCCGGCCTGCGCCAGCCGGTAGGCGACCTCGACGTCGGCGCCCTGGAACTGGTCGGAGCCGGCCTGGTAGCGGTCGCGCTGAAAGGCGTAACCGGTGCCGGCGGCGGCCAGGAAGACGAGATGGTCGGCGGTGCGGAGCTGATGCGTGGTGTCGAGCAGGCGGGCCAGCCCGGGGTCGACCGTACTGCCCGGGAAGAGCTGGCCGAGGGTGCCGGCGCTGGCGTGGGCCACGATCACGTCCGGGTCCGGGGCCCGGCCAGAGAAGATCATCGGTACGGCGACGCTGACCGCCGCCGGACTGGCCTGCTGCCAGCGGGTGAGCGCCGAGACCAGGTCCGGTGCCGGGACCGCCCCGGCCGGAATCCGGACGATGATCTCGCCCTTCGCGGTGCCGACCTCGTCGGCGAAGGCGCTGTCGGCGGCAACGGTGACGATCTGCAACAGCCGGTCAGGGTACCGCTGCTGGCGCAGTGCGGCGACGGTACGGGCGGCGCCCGCCGGGTCGCCACCGTCGCCGACCACCAGCACGCTCACCTGGGCGGTGGGCGCCGGGTGACCGGGCTCCACGGGGGCGATCAGGGTCCAGTCGTTGTGTGGTGACGGAGCGGCGGACACGGCACCAGGCAGGGACACGCGTGCAGCGTACCGGAAGCCCGGCCGGTAGCCTCTGCCGTGATGTGGGTCGGGCGTCGCGCGTGTCGGCCCGACGTGGTGCTCCGAGCCGGAACGACAGGGTGGCGCAGGTGGCGGAGAATACGGTGGGTGGCGTCGTGCGCGGCGGGAGTCCCGATCACCGGCGCTGGTGGTGGCGGGTCCGGTTGACCGATCGACCGGACGGCCGCCCGGTGTCCGGGCCGACCACCGGGGCGGCCCGCCGGGCGCTGGTGGACGCCGACTCGGTGGCGGCGCTGCGCCGCCTGCTGGCTGAGCCGGCCGCGGCCACGCCGACCCGCCAGCTGGTGGTCCGGGTACGCCGTTGGCGTCCGCCGACCGCTGGTTGGTCCGGCCGGCTGGGTCCGGTGCCGGGCCTGCGGCGGCACCGGGTGCGGCTGCCGCGCGGTGGCGGCAACGCACGGCTCAGCGTCGACCTGGTCGAGCCGATTCCGCTGCACGATCTGCTCACCGCCGCGTTGGCGGTGCTGGCGCCGGTCCGGCCGTTGCCCCGACCAGCCAGCGCCGACGTCGCGGCGGTCGGGGTGGCGCCCGGCTGGTTGCCGGTCGCCGCCAACCATTCGGTGACCGGGGCGTTGACGACGAACCCCGAGATCCGTGGGTACGACGTGGTGCTCGCCCCGGACGCGGCGACGCTGGCCGCCGCGGCGGACCTGGTCGGGGTGGCGGTGACCGCCGGTGGCACCGGTGCCCGGGTGGCCAACCGGCAGCCGCTGGTGCTGATCGATTCGGCGGTGGCGAATCCGGTCAGCCGGGGCCGCCGGTACGGGCCGACGGAGCCGACCGGGGTGTTGGAGTTCCTGCCCGCCGACCCGGTGCCCGGCTGGCAGGTGCGGCCGGCTGAGTCCGCCCCCGCCGGGTCGGCACCGGCAGCCGGAGCCGGTGCGGTGCCGGTGGCGCGCGGCGGGTTGGCCGGCGTACCGCTGTCCGGTGACCAGTTGGCGGCGATCCGCCGGTTCACCCATCTGATCTGCCCCGACGTGCCGGCGATCGCGCCGGCGGCGGAGGCGACGCTGCTGGCCCAGCTGGCGGCGACCGGTGCCGTGCTGCGGGTGCCGCAACTGCCGCCGGCGGTGGCGGACCGGCTGGCCGAGCCGTTGCTCGCGGTGCTGCGTAGCGGCCTGCCCGGGGTCGGCGCGGATCCGTTGGAGTGGGAGATCCGCAGCGTACGGCAGCGGTCGGCGGCGTTGCGTGGGCACGCCGCCGCGTTTGCCGCCGGTGACGTCACCGCCGACACATTTCCGGCGCTGGCGGCGCCGCCGTCGGTGAGCGCGGTGCTGGTCACCCGGCGTCCCGAGTACCTGCCGGACGTGGTGCGGCAGCTGGCCGGGCAGACCTACCCGGAGTTGGAGATCGTGCTCTGCCTGCATGGCATCGAGTTGACGGCGGACCTGCGGGCGCAGCTGGGCGAGTGCGGCCGGCCGATCCAGATCTTCAGCGCGCCCGCCGGGTTCAGCTTCGGCGAGGTGATGGGCGCGGCGACCGCGCGGGCCCGGGGCAGCCTGGTCACCAAGGTCGACGACGACGACGTGTACGGCCCGGAGCACATCTGGGACCTGGTGCTGGCCCGGGAGTACTCGGGCGCGATGCTGGTCGGCAAGGCAGCCGAGTTCGTGGTGCTGCAGATGCTCGGGGTCACGGTCCGCCGGGCGGCGGTGCCGCCGGAGGCGTACGGCGCCCCGGTGGCCGGCGGCACGATGTTGATGGCGCGCGGAGATCTGGAGGCGGTCGGTGGTTGGCGGCCGGTGCCCCGGTCGGTCGACCGTGGCCTGATGGACCGGGTGCTGCGCGCCGGCGGGCTTATCTACCGCACCCATCCGCTCGGCTACCTGTACGAACGGCGGGCGGCCGGGCACACCTGGGACGCCGGTCTCGACTACTTCCTACGTCGGGGTGGCCAGCAGTGGGACGGGGTGCCCCGGCATCCGGAGTTCGGTACGTCGCCGGTCGGACTACCCGAAGTAACCGCTCGGTAATCTATCCGACCTCCTGGTGATCGAGCTGTCACAGTACGAACATGGCACGTTTACCCGATGTGCCAGGGCGATTGCGCTCGTCACAGTCATTCGGGGGCCGGCAACCGATGGCTGGGGAGGTGACGGTGACCACCGTCGCGCTCAAGGATGTATCCAAGGTCTTTGCCGACGGGACCGTCGCCGTCGACAAGGTCAACCTCGACGTCAACGACGGTGAGTTCATGGTGCTCCTCGGCCCGTCCGGCTGCGGCAAGTCGACCGTGCTGCGGATGATCGCCGGGCTGGAGGATCCGAGCAGCGGTGCGGTGCTGCTCGACGGCGAGCTGGCCAACGACATTCCGCCCAGGGACCGCCGGGTCGCGATGGTCTTCCAGGACTTCGCCCTCTATCCGCACATGTCGGTGGGGGACAACATCGCCTTCCCGCTGCGCCTGTCCGGAGTGGAGACGGCGTCCCGGCAGGAGCGGGTGGCGGACGTCGCCAGCGCGCTGGGCATCGGCGACGTACTCGCCCGCAAGCCCAGTCAGCTATCCGGCGGTCAGCGGCAACGGGTGGCGATGGGGCGGGCCATCGTCCGCCGTCCCGGCCTGTTCCTGATGGACGAACCGCTGTCTAACCTGGATAGTGGGTTGCGGGCCGAGCTGCGGGCGGAGATCTCCGGGCTGGTCCGCGAGCTCGGCGTCAGCACCGTCTACGTCACCCACGACCAGGCCGAGGCGCTCACCATGGCCGACCGGGTGGCGATCATGCGCAAGGGCGTGCTGCAGGACGTCGGCACCCCGACCGAGGTGTACGGCCGGCCGGCCACCCTCTACGTCGCCGCGTTCCTCGGCAGTCCCCGGATGAACCTGCTGGAGGCCTCGGTCTACGTCCATCTCGACCGCTACGTCGCGCTCAACCTGGGCGAACAGACCATCTACCTGCCCTGGACCGATCTGCGGGCCCGGGCCGTGTCGCACTACCACGGGGAACGCATCGTGGTCGGCCTGCGGGCCGAGGCGCTGACCCCGGTGGCCCCCGGCAGCCCGGGCGACGTGCTGCAGGGCCGGATCCGGTTCCTCGAACACCACGGCCACGAGTCGCTGGCCTACCTCGACATCGGGGCTACCGCGATCGTGGTCGACGACCTCGCCGGTACGGCGGTGGAACCGGCCGGTGCCGGTAGCCGGCTGCGCCGGTTCGGCGGCGTGATGCAGCGCCTCACCGGTCGGTCCGTCAGGCGGGCGGACGTCGGAGACCAGTCGGCCGAGTCCGGCCCGGACCGGGAGAGCGTGCTCAGCGATCCGGGGCGGCACCACCGCCGGCCGGCCGAGTTGGCCGTGCGACTGGCCCCGTACCCGGCGGTCACCCCCGGCCATCCGCTGGCCGTCTCGGTCCGGATGGACGCCCTGCACTTCTTCGACGAACGGGGCGACCGGATCGACGTCGGATGGCGGTGAGAGGGCGGCCGGCGATGAGTGACTGACTGGTCACCACGGGCTGGCGCGCCGGTGGAAACCGAGCCGGCCGACCGGAGATCAGGTTAGATTGGCTGCGTGCTCGGTCTACCCGCTCATGTGACCGCCTGCCTGTTCGACCTCGATGGGGTGTTGACTCAGACCGCGAAAGTGCACAACGCGGCGTGGGAGGAGACCTTCAACAACTTCCTCCGCGCCCGCGCCGCCGACACCGGCCAGCCGTTCCATCCGTTCGACCCGGGCGCCGACTACAGCCGCTACGTCGACGGCCGGCCACGGGCCGACGGGGTGCGTTCCTTCCTTGCCTCGCGGGGCGTTGAGCTTCCCGAGGGGTCGGCAGACGACCCCCCGGAGGCCGACACCGTGTACGGCATCGGCACCCGGAAGAACGAGGTGCTGCTGCGACGCATCGCCGAAGACGGGGTGCAGGTCTACGACGGTTCGCTGGCCTACCTTCATGCTGCCCGCTGGGTCGGGCTGCACCGGGCCGTCGTCTCGGCCAGCGCCAACTGCCGGGACGTGCTGATCGCGGCGGGGATTGAGGAGTTGGTCGAGGTGCGGGTAGACGGGGTGATCGCGCGCGAGAAGGGCCTGCGGGGCAAGCCGGAACCGGACACGTTCCTGGCCGCTGCCGCGCAGCTCGGCGTCGAGCCGGGCAACGCTGCGGTGTTCGAGGACGCGCTGGCCGGCGTGACGGCGGCGCGAGCGGGGGAGTTCGGCTGCGTCATCGGTGTCGACCGGGTCGGCATCGGTGACGAACTGCTCGCCAACGGTGCCGACATCGTGGTGAGCGATCTGGGGGAGTTGCTGGTCGGAGCCGAACGGTGATCCGGGAGCGGGCCTACCCGGTGGAGCCATGGCATGTGCGGGAGACCCGGCTCGACTTCGACATCCTGGCCCAGTCGGAGTCGGTCTTCGCCCTCGCGAACGGGCACGTCGGATTCCGCGGCAACCTGGACGAGGGCGAACCGCACGGGCTGCCCGGCACCTATCTGAACTCGTTCTACGAGTTGCGGCCGCTGCCGTACGCCGAAGCCGGCTACGGCTTTCCCGAGTCCGGCCAGACGCTGGTCAACGTCACCAACGGCAAACCGATCCGGCTGCTGATCGACGACGAGCCGTTCGACGTGCGCTACGGCGACCTGCTCTCCCACGAGCGGGTGCTCGACCTGCGGGCCGGTCTGCTGGACCGCCGGCTGGAGTGGCGCTCGCCGGCCGGGCGTACCGCCCGGGTCCGCAGCACCCGGCTGGTGTCGTTCACCCAGCGGGCGGTCGCGGCGATCTGCTTCGAGGTGGAGGCGGTCGACGAGCCGTTGCGCATCATCGTGCAGTCCGAGCTGGTCGCCAACGAGGAGCTGCCGGCACAGAGTAAGGACCCGCGCGTCGCCGCGGTGCTGGAGACGCCGCTGCAGGCCGAGGAGCGGCTGGTGCAGCCCGACGGCGGGCTGCTCATCCACCGGACCAAGGCCAGCGGGCTGCGGATGGCAGCGGCGATGGGGCACGAGATCGACGGGCCCGGCGAGGTGTCGGTCAGCACCGAAGGATTCGACGACTGGGTCCGGACCACCGTCTCCTGCCTGCTGGAGCCGGGGCAGCGGCTGCGGATGGTGAAGCTGCTGACGTACGGCTGGTCCAGCCAGCGCTCGTTGCCGGCGCTGCGCGACCAGGTCGGCGCGGCGTTGGCCGGCGCCCGGATCTCCAGCTGGGAAGGGCTCTGCGCCGAGCAGCGCAAGTACCTCGACGACTTCTGGGACCACTCGGACGTGCGGGTGGACGGCGACCCGGAGATCCAGCAGGCGGTCCGGTTCGGGCTGTTCCATGTGCTGCAGGCCGGTGCCCGCGCCGAGCAGCGGCCGATCGCGGCGAAAGGGCTGACCGGCCCGGGGTACGACGGGCACGCCTTCTGGGACACCGAGATGTTCGTGCTGCCGGTGCTGACCTACACCCAGCCGGGGGCGGTCGCCTCGGTGCTGCGCTGGCGACACTCGACCCTGGACCAGGCGCGGGAGCGGGCCCGGATGCTCGGGCTCAACGGGGCGGCGTTCCCGTGGCGGACCATCCGGGGCCAGGAATGCTCGGCGTACTGGCCGGCCGGTACGGCCGCGTTCCACGTGGCGGCCGACATCGCCGATGCGGTCCGGCGGTACGTGCACGCCACCGGCGACGTCGAGTTCGAGCGGGAGATCGGCCTGGAACTGCTGGTGGAGACCGCTCGGCTGTGGCGTTCGCTGGGTCACCACGACCGGCACGGCCGGTTCCACATCGACGGGGTGACCGGGCCGGACGAGTACACCGCCGTGGTCGACGACAACATCTACACCAACCTGATGGCGCAGCGGAACCTGCTGACCGCTGCCGACTGCGCGCTGCGCTACGCCGACCGGGCCTGGGTGCTCGGCGTCGACGACGAGGAGACCGCGGCCTGGCGGGACGCGGCCCTGTCGATGCACGTTCCGTACGACGACGAGCTGGGCGTGCACCCGCAGTCGGCCGGGTTCACCCGGCACCAGGAGTGGGACTTCGCCGGCACCCCGCAGGACCACTATCCGCTGCTGCTGCACTACCCGTACTTCGACCTGTACCGCAAGCAGGTGGTCAAGCAGGCCGACCTGGCGCTGGCGATGCACTGGCGGGGCGACGCGTTCACCGAGGAGGAGAAGGCACGCAACTTCGCCTACTACGAGCGGCGTACGGTGCGGGACTCGTCGCTGTCCGCGTGCACCCAGTCGGTGATCGCTGCGGAGACCGGGCATCTGGAGCTCGCCCACGACTACATGGGTGAGGCCGCGTTGATGGACCTGCACGACATCAACCGCAACACCCGCGACGGTATCCACGTCGCCGCCTTGGCCGGGGCGTGGCTCGCGCTGGTCGCCGGCTTCGGGGGGATGCGTGACCACGGCGGGGAGCTGGCCTTCGCTCCCCGGCTGCCGCAGCGGATCAACCGGCTGGAGTTCGCCATGATGTGGCGGGGCCTACGGCTGCGGGTGGCTGTCCAGCACGACGAGGTGACCTACTCGCTGCGCGATGTCGATCAGAACGCCACCGTGGACCTGACCCATCACGGCGAACCGATCACGGTGGCTGCGGACAAGCCGGTCATCCGGGCGATCCCGCCGGCCGGCCCGGTCAGTCCGCCGCCGCAGCAGCCGACCGGCCGCTCACCGGTACGCCGGTCGGCGCGTACCGACTGACAACCTACGTCTCGTGCTGACGACCTGCGTCTCGTGCGGTGCCGGGGCCGGCCCCGGCACCGCACGAGGTGAGGTCAGGTCACAGCAGGGACAGATGTACGTGGTTGGTGTGGTCGCTGTTCGGGTCGCCGCCGGCACCGCTGTACGAACTCCAGCCGGTCGTCGGTGACCAGAACTGCCGGTACCAGATGACGTACAGGATGCCGAGCTTGTCGGCGTTGCGGACCAGGAAGGCGGTCAGGTTGTTGCCGTACAGCCGGTCGTCGCCGAAGGCGTCGCCGCCGAACCCCTGCTGCTGAGCGGAGAAGTCGCAGGCCCGTCCCTTGGGGTGCTCGAACGGTCCGCCGGGGCGGAAGCAGGAGACGAAGCGGGTGAAGCCGGCCTTCTTCGCCTCGTTCAGCGCGTGCATGGTGCGCGGCGTGATGCAGCCGCTCGTGGTGGGGTCGTCCAGGCTGCACGACTGGGACGGCCAGGAACCGTCCGAGTTACGCGGAGCCTGGGCGGCGACCGGCGAGGTGGCCGAGACAAACCCGTTGGTGGCGACCGCGCCGACCAGTTGCAGGGCCTTTTCGGCCTCTTTCTTCTGGCGGGACATCGCCTCGAGTTGCTGTTCCTCGCGGGCCACCTCGGCGTCGATCGCGGCGACCGCCCGAGCGGCCTGTTCGCGGGCCTCGTTGAGCTCCCGGATCCGCTTGTTGTCGTGCATGGCGATCATGTCCAGGCCTTCGGCGCGTTCCAGCAACGTGTCCGGATCGGCACTGTTGAGCAGGACCATCACCGGGGTGATCCGACCGAGACGGTACGAGTTGGAGGCGACCTGGCCGATCTGTGGGGTCAGCGCCGCTATCCGCTCCTCGACTTTTTCCAACTCGAGGTTGAGCTTCAACTGGCGTTTGCGGGACTCGTCGACCGCGGCTTTGGCTTCGACGAAGCCCCGGCCGGTCGATTCGAGCACCTCACTGAGCAATGGCGGGGCGCCTTCGTCGTCCGGATCCTGAGCGGCGGCCGGCGACGCTACGACGAAGCCGGCGAGCAGGGCGGCGACGGCGGCGAGGGCCGCGGCCGTCGGAATCCGCCGGCGGAGGGGTGCGGTCATCCTGTTCCTTTCCTTGGCCGCCGACCGAGTTAGCTGACGGGTTCGGGACGGAACGATCCCTACCGCTGGCGCGGATTCACCCCGGTGGAAACGTGGTTCCCCGGCTCACCCCGGAGGGGTGATTGGGCGGCGGTCACCGCCGGCGCCGGTGGGCGCCGCCTGGCGGAGACCGCAGGCAAGCTTACCGGATCGGTCACCGGCATCAACACCTCGACAATCCTGACTGAGCTGGAATAATCCGTTACCAGACAACGACTTTCGGTGATGTCCACTGTCTGCGTTTGTCGGTGTACGACAAGTCGTGGGACGGGCCGGATATCGCTGCGTCGAGGTTAGCGGCTGACTACAGTGCGTATGAGGAAAAGCGGCAAAGTCCTAGCCTCGGACGGATCCTCGGTGAGAGATGACGATTCCCCGGTCGGGCCGCCGGACGCCGACAGCGTGGCGGTGATCGGCCTCGGGCGGTTCGGTGGTCAGGTCGCCCAGTCCCTGCTCCGCCTCGGCCATCACGTGCTGGGCATCGACGAGCACCCCAAACGGGTGCACCGCTGGTCCGAGCGGCTGCCGAGGGTGGTCGAGGCGGACTCGACCGACGACCAGGCGTTGCGCCAGTGCGGCGTCGCCGACTACCCCCGCGCGGTAGTCGGTATCGGCTCGGACGTCGAGGCCAGCATCCTCACCGTGGTGGCGCTGACCGAGCTGGGTGTCCCGGAGATCTGGGCGAAGGCGATCACCGCCAAGCACGGCCGGATCCTCGCCTCGGTCGGTGCGCACCATGTGATTTTTCCGGAGGCGACGATGGGTGACCGGGTGGCCCACCTGCTGGCCAGCCGGATGCTCGACTTCATCGAGTTCGACGACGGGTTCGCCATCGCCAAGGTCTGCGCCCCGCCGGACGCCACCGGTCGGACGTTGGCCGAGTCCCGGCTACGCCAGCGGTACGGCATCACGGTGGTCGGGATCAAGGAGCGGGACCGGCAGCTGCGGTACGCGGGACCTGAGACGTTGATCCCGCCGGACGCGCTGCTGATCGTCGCCGGGGTGACCGCGGCGGTCCAGCAGTTCGGCCGGTGAACATGGGCGTGACCGCCTCATCACACCTTCATTTCGTGAGCTGATCAGCCGCTGCACTTTCGCAAACTCGTGACTCAGGCTACAGTCCCTGCATGGGAGCGCTTCCATCGATGGATGTGCCCCCGCTGAGGTAGTCGACGCGTGGCGCGGCGATGGCGACATCACCGTGTCAACCGCACAGCTCCCGAGGCTGGCGGCGGGCCAAGCCCGGACACCGCCGCCAGCCCGCGCACCACCTGTCGAGAGGAGGTGGAACCAGAGCCACTCGCGTGGCCCGGCTCCCGCGCGTCACGCACGACCTGGACGCCAAACCGCTCGTGCGTGTTTTGCAACTGAATGGTGGGGACGGGGGTTGCCCTCCCCGTCCCCACGCTAGTCCCCGATTGTTACGGCGGAGAATCGCCGACAAGTCGGGACCGCGACGTCGGTCCGTCCGAGAGTGCTGTCCAGCCTGCCGATGCATCGGCAGGCTTCGTTGTGTGTGGGCCTCGGAGCGGCGGCTGAGCTGCCGTGCTCGGTCTGCGGCGACGGTCGGACGCAAGCTCGCTCCACCGGCACCGGAGGTTCGATGCTCGTCGATGAGTAGTGGGCAAGCTCACAGTCGGTCGATCCGCTGGTCCGTCCCGGCGTCCGCACCGAAAGCGAGATGCCCATGCCGCAACCGCCACACCACTGCCGCCGGTGGATCCGGCGCGATCCCGACCACCCCCGGCACCCCGACCGTCGCCGGCCAGCCCGAGCCTGCGCCTGACCATGCCGCCCGGCGACGACCAACCACCCACCGCGCCAAGCGCGCTGACCGCCACCACGATCGGCACCGACTCGGTCACCCTGCGGTGGCAGCCGTCCGCCGACAACGTCTACGTCGCCTGGTACGAGGTGCTGCGGGTCAACCCCGACGGCTCCACCACCCCGGTGGCGACCGCCCCGCAACACCCGCCGACCGGACCGACCGCCCGGGTCGGCGCACTGCAACCGCAGACCGCGTACACCTTCGTGGTGCGGGCCCACGACGACGCTGGCAACACCTCACCACCGACCGAGCCACTGACCGTGCGGACCCAGCCACCTGTGGGGCGCCGAACCGGTCGACCTGGTCCCGCCGGACATCACCGTCGCCAACACGACGTGGAACAGCCGGATCCCGGCCGGCGGCAGCGCACAGCTCGGTTTCGTGGTCAGGTACTCGGCGAGCAACCCGCCGCCGACGACCTTCCTGCTCAACGGCGAGCGCTGCGCGTCCTCGGGTTGACCCTCGTCGAAGACGCGCTGGTGACGGCGGCTTGCTAGCCTCGCCCGCATGCGGGTGCTGGTGGTCGAGGACGACCCCGAGGTACGCAGCGCCGTCGTCACCGCGCTGCGCTCCGGCGGATTCGCCGTCGACCAGGCGGCCGACTGGAGCCAGGCCGACCTGAGCATGAGCATCAACGACTACGACTGCCTGGTGCTCGACCGGATCCTTCCGGAAGGCGACTCACTGCACCAGCTCAGCCATCGACGCCGGTCCGGGCTCACCACACCGGCTCTGGTGCTCACCGCGCTGGACAGCGCCGGGGACCGGATCGCCGGCTTCCAGGCCGGTGTCGACGACTACGTGGTGAAGCCCTTCGTCACGGCCGAACTCGTCCTGCGGGTCCGGGCGCTCTGCCGACGCCGCGGCGCCACCACCCCGCCGCTGCTGCGGGTGGCGGATCTGGAGGTCGACGCCGCCCGTCGGGAGGTGCGCCGGGCCGGCGTCCTGCTGACGCTCACCCGCAAGGAGTTCGCCGTACTGGAGATGCTGCTGGTCCGGCGTCCGGCGGTGGTCAGCCGAAGCGACCTGTTCGAACACTGTTGGGACGAGCTCGCCGACCCCAGCTCGAACGTGGTGGACGCAGTGGTCGCCCAGCTGCGCCGCAAGCTCGGCGAGCCGCAGTTGATTCACACCGTACGCGGGGTCGGCTACCGGGTCGGCGGGGCGCCGTCGTGACCGCCGGCCGAACTGGCGGGGCGCCGCCGTGAACCGCCGCGACCGGCGGGGTGGCAAGCCGCTGCAGACCGCCGACCGGCTGCGCAACCTGCGGATCCGGATCACGCTGCTGGTGATGGCGATCAACGTGGTCGGCCTGGCCGGAATGGGCGCCGTCGCGCTGCTGGTCGACGGGCGGCAGCGGGACGAGGTGGTCGCCGCCGAGCTGCGGCGTACCGCCAGCACCGCCGCCGCCCTGCTCTACTACGAGTCCGGGGCGCTGCAGCTCGACAAACTGTTCGACGACGCGGTCGCCAACGGCACCACCGCCGTCTACGTGTACGAGGCCGGTCGGGCCGACCTCAGCCTGGTCTTCGCGTACCCGGCCCGGCTGCCGGTCGTCCCGCCGGACAACCTGCTGGCACCGGCCCGGACGGTCTGGACCTCCGGCACCGAGCTCGCCGGCGGAGTCGGCGACACCGCCGGTACCCCCACCCCGCTGCTCGCCGTACCGTTCCAGCACGCCGTCACCGGGGCGGTGGCCGGCGCCGTCGTCGTGCTCGGCGACACCGGGCCGGCCGAGACCGCCAACCAGCGGCTGGCCCTGGCCCTGGTCGCCGGCGGCGTCAGCTTCACCGCGCTGGCCGGCGCCGGCGGTTACCTGCTCGCCCGCCGCGGCACCGAGCCCATCGCCGACGCCCTCAACCAGCAGGAACGGTTCGTTGCCGACGCCGCGCACGAGCTGCGCACCCCGTTGACCGTGATCCGTGCCGTCTCCGAGACCGCGCTGGCCGAGCCGCAGCGCCGCCCGGCGGCGCTGCGCCAGGTGGTGCGCTCCGCCGACCGGCTCGCCGACTCGGTCTCCGTCCTGCTCACCCGGGCCCAGCTCGTCGCCGGCCTGCGTGACCTGCGCCGGGAGCCGTTCCGCCTGGACCAACTGGCCGAGGAGGTGCTGACCGACACCGTCGTCGCGCCGCACCGGGCGGTGCCGGTCACCGAGGCCGTGGTGGCGTACGGCGACCCGGCGCTGGTCCGGATCGCACTGCGCAACCTGATTCAGAACGCGGTCCAGCACGGTCGGGCCGCCGACCAGCCGGCCGAGATCCGGCTCGAGGTCACCGCCGGACCGCCGACCGTCCGGGTACGTGACCGCGGCACCGGGCTCAGCGAAGCTGTCGCCGCCGCGCCCGAGCAGCGGTTCCGCAGCGGCACCGAGGACGGCACCGGGCTCGGGCTGGCCATCGCCAGCTGGGTGGCGCAGCTGCACGGCGGGCAGCTGCGGCTGGTCAACGCCGAAGGCGGCGGTGCTGAGGCCCGGCTGCGGCTGCCCGGCGGTCAGGGCGGGTAGGACGGCATGCCCGAGCGGACCGGTCAGCGTTCCGGGACCACCCCGATCAGGGCACGTAGACCGCGGTGTCGCCGTCGGGGCGGATCGCGAACCAGATGCCCGACTGGCCGTGACCGTTCGCGTCGCCGGGCATCCGGTCACCGGCGTACCCGTACAGCGGCCAGCCGGCCAGGCTCAGCTGCCGGCTCCCGTCGGACCGGTCGAAGCAGCCGACCAGCTGCCGGTCGATCCCCTCCACCCGTACCTCGCTCTCGCAGGGTGCCGGCAGCCAGGATTGCCGGCACTGTCCCTCGCAGGCCGACCAGGTCGGTGCCGCGGTGTCCCGGTCGGAGCGGTACAGCACGAACCCCTGCGCGTCGATGACGATCTCGTCCAGCGTCTGGGAATCGACCGCGTACAGCGCGGTGCCGGTCGCGGTGGACGACGGCGCGGCGGAAACATCCGCCGGGGCCCCCGCCCCGGGATCGCTGCACCCGGTGAGGACCAACCCGGTGAGGGTCAGCACCGCACCCAGGATCAACCGTCTCATCAAAACCTCACGCTCCTACCAGCAGGATAGGCGGGTCCGACCGGGTACAGGAGGTGGACGTGCGTACGTTGCTGCGGCCGACGGCGATGTTCGGCCTGCTGTCGGTGCTGACCGGATGCGTCTCGGCCGGTGGCGAGCAGGCGGCACCGGCCAGCGCCTGCGGCAGCCGCATCGCGGTCCTCGGACCGCTCTCCGGCGACTCGGCCGACCTCGGCGGCAACGTCCGTGACGGTGCCCGACTGGCCTTCGACCAGTACCGGGCGGAGCATCCGGACTGCCCGGTGGAGCTGATCGAGTTCGATTCGCAGGGCGACCCGAAGCAGGCCCCCGCCCTGGCCCAGCAGATCGTTGACGACGCCCGCATCATCGGGGTGGTCGGTCCGGGCTTCTCCGGCGAGGCCGAAGCGGCACTGCCGATCCTCGACCAGGGCGGCGTCGCCACGATCACCACCTCGGCGACCCGGACCGAACTCAGCGAACGAGGCTGGTCCACCTTTCACCGGCTGGTCGGCAACGACGCCGCGCAGGGGCGTGCCGCCGGTCAGTACATCGACCAGGCACTGGGCGGCACGGCGGTGTTCGTCGTCGACGACGGCGGGGCGTACGGCCAAGGGCTGGCCGACCAGGTGGCCGCCAGACTCGGCGCCAAGGTGGTGCAGCGGGCGACGGTCGCCGCCGGAGCGACCGACTTCAGCGCGGTCGTCGGGCAGATCCGTTCAGCCGACGCCGACGTGGTCTTCTACGGCGGCTACTACGCGGAAGCCGGTCGGCTGCGCCGCCAGCTCCGCGCGGCCGACGTCCCGGCGACCTTCGTCGCCGGTGACGGGGCGAAGGCGGACGGCTTTCTCCGCGAGGCCGGCGACGATGCCGAGACCGCAGTGGTGATCACCTGCCCCTGCCTGCCGCCGGAGCGGGCCGGCGCCGAGTTTCCGCAGCGCTACCGGGAACGCTTCGGGGTGGAGCCGGGCACCAACTCCGCTGAGTCGTACGACGCGGCGACGGTGTTCCTCGCCGGGATCCAGGCCGGACACGGTGGCCGGACCGCGATGGCCGCGTTCGTCGACGACTACGACGAGCCCGGGGTCACCACCCGGATCGCCTGGACCGGCACCGGTGAGCTGGTGGCGTCGTCGGTGGTGGTCTGGGCGTTCCGCGTCCAGCAGGGCCGGTTCGTGGCGGAGCGGTCCATCCCGACAAGTTGACCTGCGCGCCCCTGGCGGGCGCGCGTGAACGTGGCAGAGGAGTTCAGTTATGGCCCTACCGACCACGGCTGGTAGTGGTGCCGGCGACACCGGCGCCGGGGCGGACAACCGGCCCGGTGGAGGCACCGAGAAGGTACTGCGTGCCGTCGCGGCCGGCCCGCTCGGCGCGTACCCGCTGCTGGAGGCCGCGTTCTGCTGGAACGAACGGCGGCCGGTCGGCTGGCGCCGACTGGGGCCGGCGTCGGCCACTGCGGACCGGCAGCTACCGGTGGCACAGACCGAGCAGCCCGCGGCCGCGGCCCGGACCGCCCGCCTGCTGTCCACGATCACCTGGTCGGTGACCAGCCCGGTCGGCGCATGCACCTCGCTGACCAGGGTCGATGTGTCCTCGGACGGGTACCACCGGGTGTTGCGGGCGCTGGCCGGCGCGTGGCGCGACGGTCGGCGGATGCTCGGCAGCCCCGGGCTGGCGGCCGCGCACTACCCCGCTGCGCTGGCCGTCTGGCGGATGGCCGCGCTGCTGGCTCCGGCGGACCGGACCGCCGGGGTGCTCGCCATCTCGGTGAGCACCCCGGCTGCGGCGCTGCTGCGAAGTGCCGCACCGGCGTTGGCGCTGCCGCACACGGTCGTCGAGCGCAGCGGGCGCAGCACCGTGATCCGGGTGGACCGCCCGACGCTGTTCCGCCGGCTGCTGACCGAGATCGACCCGGCCGTCGCCGGTCCGAGCGACGGCACGCCCGCCGGACGGCAGCTGGTGGCGGTCGGACGCCGGCTGCCGTCCGGATCGATGCGCCGGCTGGCAGCCGCCGGTTGACCGGACTGTCGGCCCGGTCGGCCGAGTCCGCAGCCGGTCAGCAGGTCAGCTGGCTGCGGCGGGGCCGGCCCGGCGGCGTGGCCGGCGGGTCAGCCCGAAGCCGACCACGCCACCGACGGCGGCCAGTACGCCACCGGCCACCGTCCAGAACCACCGACTCGTCAGGCCGGGCAACCAGTCGCTGAACCAGCCGGCAACACTGTCCCACCAGGACTGTTCGCTGACCTGACCGGTGGCGTCCGCCGGGTCGGTGTCGCCGGTCGCGCTGGTGAGCACCGCCCCCTGCCGTACGGTCGGCGTCAGCGGCGCCTCCAGCCGGCCGCCCTCCGGGCTGGTGTCGTCCGAGATATCGGCGCTCACCCGTAGCTCGACCTGCACCGGCAGACCGAGGTCCTGCTCCGGCAGGTCGGTGACGGAGAGCCGGACGTAGTAGGTGCCGGGTAGCGGATCGGCGGACCACGGCTCCGCCCAGGCTCGGACCTGCCGCAGTGCGCAGCCCGCCCGTACCTGCCGGTCAGTGGCGGATCCGACGGGTGACTGCATGCCCGCGGTGCACGGCTGGCGGCGGCGCAGCCCGTCGAACACGTCGATGGTCCAGGTCGACGCGCCGCTGCGCGCCGCTGCATCGGCGAGGGTCACGGTCGCCGCGATCGAGCTGGTCTGGCCGGCCTGGGCCGGGAACGACCAGTACAGGTACTCACCGGTCGCGGCGGAGACCCGGACCGGCTGGTCGATGTGGACCGCCGCAGCGGTGAGGAACGACGTTCCGGCCTTGGTGAGGGTGGCCTCCGCCGGTGCCGGGGTGGGGCCTTCGGCCGCCGCCGGGGTCGCGACAAGGAGGACGGCGGCGCCAGCGGTGCCGACGGCCAGGCCGGCGCGGGTCAGCCGGAATGTACGACGGGTCAACTCAGCTCTCCTTCCAGACGGTGGTCCACCAGCGGGTCAGCCAGCCGGCGAGGACTCCGGTGACCAGCCCGGCGAGGCTCAGCACGACCAGCAGCAGCCAGCCACGGCCGAGACCCGGGCTGTCCGGGAAGGGGGAGGCGGCGACCAGATCGACGGTGAGCTCGATCGGCATGCCAGGGGCGTCACCGGCCCCGCCAGCGGCGGCGAACGAGTTGCTGACCACCAGGCAGACCTCGGCGGGCGGTGGCTCCGTGCCGGCGGCCGTCGACGCGGCGGCGGAGACGGTTCCGGACGGCGTACCGGCCGGGTCAGAAGTTCCACCGGTGTCGTCGGTCTGGCCGGTGCCGTCGGCGCGGTCGGTGTCGCCGTCCGGGCCGGTGTCGTCGGTCCGGTCGGTGTCCGGGCCGGCGGACCATCGCAGGCCGGTGGAGAGTACGTCGGTCCGGCCGCTGCCGGCGTCGGTACCCCGGACCAGCTCGCGGCCGTTGGGATGGACGGCCCGGAGCAGGATCCCGTAGTCCCGGTTCACCGGGCGGTCCAACGCGATGCTCACCGAGGCGCGCAGCTCCTGGTCCGCCCGGATCGGTACGCGGTACCAGCGGTGCTCCTCGAAACGTTCCCGGTCGGTGTAGACACCTGCCGCGAGCAGCGGCGCCGCCGTGCAGTCGGTACTGCCGGTGACCAGCTCCGGGGTCCGGGTGTAGGTGTCCTGGGCCCGGTCGACCAGCTGGTTGATCCGGTCGGCGAGCTGGTCGGCGCTCTGCGCGGTGGTGTACGTGCCGCCGGTGGCCCCGGCGATGCAGACCAGCTGCTGGCGGACCTTGTCGTCGAGGGTGAGGCCGAGCGTGTCGACGATCAGCCGGGTGCCCTGGGCGGCGAGTTCCCGGGCGACGTCACACGGGTCGGGCGGGGCGCAGGTGTCCTCGCCGTCGGTGATCAGGACGATGCGTCGGGCGGTCTCACCGGAGCCGAGATCCTTGGCCGCCTCCCGCAGCGCCAGCCCGATCGGGGTGAAGCCGGTAGGCCGCAGACTGGCGATCGCGGCCTTCGCCTGGTCGCGGTCGACCGGCCCGACCGGTACGATCTGCTGGGTGTCCTGGCAGCCGAGGGCCTTGTCGTCGCCGGGGTAGGTGGCCCCGAGGACCCGGATGCCGAGGTCGGTGCCCGCCGGCACGGCGTCGACGACCTCGTTGAACGCGCGCTGGGCGACGGCCATCCGGGTCTGGCCGTTCATGTCGGGCTCTCGCATCGAGCCGCTGACGTCCAGGACCAGCTGCATCCGCAGGTTCTCGGTGGTCTCGTCGGCACCGGCGGGCGGGGTTCCGGGCAGGATGATGACGCCCAATAGTCCGATCAGGACAACCTGGGCGGTACGTCTGATGATCACCGGGCGATCTTAGTGATCCTCCAATGTGCCCTCCGCAGTGGCAGGGTGCGGCCCGGTGCGTCCGACCGGCCGTCACGCGTACCGGCTCAGTCGCGGTGTGGGGTCTCGAACAGTTCAGTGACCATCTTGGCGTAGTCGCGGGCCATGTCGCCGAACTGGTAGCTGCGGGCGGCGGCCCGGGCAGCCAGCTCCACGTGCCTGCCGCGCAGCCCGGTCGAGGCCAGCAGGGCGTCGGTCAGCCCGTCGCGGGCCGCCGGGTCGAAGCCGATGGTGTACGCCGGATCCAGCAGTGCGGTCAACGCACCCAGCCTTGGCGCCACCACCGGGCGGCCGAACGAGACCGCCAGATGGAAGCTGCCCGAGTTGAGCACCGTGCGGTACGGCAGCACCACCGTGTCCGCCGCCTTGAAGTAGAACTGGACCTCCTTGTCGGGGACCGGATCGAACATCGCGGTGATCCGGGGGTCACGGTCGCAGCGTTCGGCCAGCCCGTCGCGCGGGTCGAGCCGTTTCGGCGCCCCCGCGACGATCAGCCGCAGCCGGGGGTCCTGCTCGCCGGCCGCGTTGAACGCGTCGAGCAGTTCGCTGACCCCCTTGTACGGTCGGATCCCACCGAAGAACAGTAGGACGTGGTCGTCGGCGGCGTACCCGAACCGGCGACGGGCCGCGAGCCGACTCACCGAGTCGGGATACACCCCGAGGTAGCTGCTGTGCCGGACGATCCGGACCTTCTCCGGCGGCAACGGATAGTGTGGCGTGGTCGCCGCCACCGTCTCCGGGCAGAGCAGGTGCACGACGTCGGCCTCGGCGGCGAGGTACCGGGCCAGT